>CAYWGW010000153.1:0-9881 GCA_964457385.1 uncultured Spirochaetaceae bacterium | reverse complement strand
GGGACTGGCCGCATCGGGTCGACCCGCATGATGGAGCGGCGCCTTGTCGGCGAGCACGGCCCGCAGACGCTCGCGCACGAAGGTCCAGGGACCCATGTTGAGGGGCTCCTCCTGGACCCAGGTCCAGCTGCGAGCCGATGCGTAGCGATCGAAGATCTCCTGCAGTTCCCGCTCGGGCCAGGGGTAGAGCTGTTCGAGCCGCACGATCGCGATCTCGTGCGGGCGGTCGTCGAGACGCTTCTCGCGCTCGGCGAGCAGGTCGTAGTAGACCTTGCCCGAACAGGCGAATACGCGACGCACGTCGTCCGGCCGCTCGCTGGCGATCGGATCGTCGAGCACCCGCTCGAAGCCGCCCGAGGCGAACTGCGAGACCTGGGCTGCGGCCTTCGGATGCCGCAGCAGGCTCTTGGGCGTGAAGATCACGAGCGGAGCCCGGTATCCGCGCTTCATCTGGCGCCGCAGCACGTGGAAGTACTGGGCAGGATTCGTGCAATTCACGACCTGCATGCAGTCTTCGGCGCAGGTCTGGAGAAAGCGCTCGATGCGGGCGCTCGAATGCTCGGGGCCCTGTCCCTCGTAGCCATGGGGCAGCAGCATCACCAGACCACTCATGCGCCCCCACTTCACGTGGGCCGACGTGATGAACTGATCGATGATGACCTGGGCCCCGTTCACGAAGTCCCCGAACTGCGCCTCCCACAGGACGAGCGTACTCGGGTCCGCCAGGCTGTAGCCGTACTCGAATCCCAGCACGGCCGCCTCGGAGAGCAGGCTGTCGTAGACCTCGAAGCGCGCCTGGGTCTCGCTGATGTGATCCAGGGGCGAGTACTCCTCGCCCGAATCCTGATCGACGAGCACCGCGTGGCGGTGGCTGAACGTCCCTCGCGAGGAATCCTGCCCCGAGAGCCGGACCGGCGTCCCCTCCATCAGCAGGGAGCCGAAGGCCAATGCCTCACCCAGACCCCAATCGATCCCGAGTCCGTCCTTCACGGCCCGACCCCGCGCGTCGAGGACCGCCTGAAGCTTCTTGTGGACGTGGAAGTAGCTCGGCACCCGCGCCAGACCTTCGCAAATCCGGGCCAACCGCTCGACCGGTACGGCCGTCTCGACCTCTTCATCCGGACGCGTCCGCGAGTAGCCGCTCCAGGGCCCCCGAGGCTCGTAGGGCTCGTCCGGCCCCGGCGGACTCGTCTGGATCTCCTGCAGCGCCTTCTGCAACAACTCCTGACGCTGCTGCTCGATCCGATCCGCCTCTTCCCGGGAGAGCCGCCCTCCGCTGACCAGCTTCTCCCGATAGATCTCGCCCACGGACTTCTTCTCGCGGATCTTCCGGTAGAGACGCGGCTGCGTGAAGGCGGGCTCGTCGCCTTCGTTATGTCCGTGCCTGCGGTAGCACACGAGATCGATCACTACGTCGTCGCCGAAGCGCTGGCGATAGGCCATCGCCAGCTTCACGCAGTGGATCACGGCCTCGGGATGATCTCCGTTCACGTGGAAGATCGGGACCTGGATCATCTTCGCGACGTCGGTGCAGTAGAGCGTCGAGCGGGCCTCGGCCGGCGTCGTCGTGTACCCGATCTGGTTGTTCACGATGACGTGGATCGTCCCGCCCGTGCAGTAGCCGGAGAGCTGGGAGAGGTTGAGCGTCTCGGCCACGATTCCCTGCCCCGCAAAGGCAGCGTCACCGTGGATGATCACCGGCACGATCGTCTCGCCCTCGGCGTCTCCCGCGCGAACCTGCTTCGCCTTCGCCCGACCCTCGACGACCGGATCGACGGCCTCGAGATGAGAGGGGTTGGAGGTCAGGGTCAGATGGATGCGTTCTCCGGTGGCGACGCGTCGATCGCTGGAGAAGCCCTTGTGGTACTTGACGTCGCCCGATCCGAAGGGCGCGTCGACCATCGGCGAATCCTCGAACTCCGAGAAGATCGACTCGTAGCTCTTGCCGAGGATGTTCGCGAGCACGTTCAGACGGCCGCGATGGGCCATCCCGAGCACGACCTCGCGCACGCCGAAGGCCGGCGCGTTCTCGACGACGTGGTCGAGCAGGGGAATCAACGATTCGCCGCCTTCGAGTGAGAAGCGCTTCTGTCCGAGGAACTTCGTGTGCAGGAAGCTCTCGAAGAGCTCCGCCGCGGCGAGCTTCTCGAGGATGCGGCGGCGCTCGCCGTCGTCGAGGTTCGGATCGTTCTGCGACGCCTCCATGAGCTCGCGAAGCCAGGCCTTGCGGCCCGGATCCTGGACGTGGGTGTACTCGACGCCGATCGGGCCACAGTAGGTCCTGCCCAGTCGGGACAGGATCTGCCGCAGCGTCTGGACGGAGCCGCCGGGCAGGTCGCCCGCGATGAAGGGCTCGTCGAGATCCTCGTTGCCGAAGCCGTAGTGGGCCGGATCGAGCTCGGGGAAGTAGGTCGACTGGCCACCCAGCGGGTCGCTCTGGGCGATGCGATGGCCGCGGGCGCGGTACGAATGGATCAGCCGCAGCACCCGGGCATGTTTGTCGGCAATATGGAGCAGGGTTGCGTCGTCGCGCAGCGTGCGCTCGACCCGAGGCGGCGGGAGCTCGTCGATCGGAACGAGCGGCCGTTCGGCGGCCGGCGGCCGAACGGAAGCCGACGGAGCGGACGACGAGGGGACGGATGAGAGTTGCGGTCCGCGACGCGACTCGCCAGCGAACTCCCGACTCCAGCTCTCGTCGACCGCGCGCGCGTCGATCCGGAAGCGGTCGTGGACTTCCTCGACCCATCCCGCGTTGATGCCGAACCGTTCCAGGTAGGGGGAACTCGGAGGTCGCGGCTCGTCCGGATCGATCTCCGAGGCCGCGTCCAGAGCCCCCTTTGAAGACGGCTCGGTCGGCTGGTGTTCAGGATCTCGCGGACTCCGCGACTGCTTCATCGAGGCAAATCTCCATCTCCGAATTCATCGCGCGGCCACGAATCGGCCGCTCTCGGCGGAATTTTCGAGAATTCCGTGTCGCCCCGATCCTAGCCGGGGACGCGAGCGCACCCAATGGGGTCCGTCGAGTCGAACGCCCGACTCCCCAGCGCCATCGGCCCGAACGGGTGCCCGCTCAAGCGTTCTCGCAGTCCGGGCGGCGCGAGGGTTCTGGCGGGCTTCCCGGCCAGGTGGCTCCCGCGATCCTCCTTGGCCGATACTTCCGATCATGCCTCTTCATGCCCCCCTGCGCCGACGCTTCTACGCCCGGGATGGCCGGCAGGTCGCCGCCGACCTGATCGGGTGTCGACTGGTCCACCGATTGGCCTCCGGAGAACGGCTGACGGTTCGCCTGGTGGAGGTCGAGGCGTACCTGGGCGACGGAAGCGATCCCGCCGCCCATTCCCATCGCGGCCCCACGCCACGCAATCGCACGATGTTTGGAGCCCCCGGGCGCCTCTATGCGTACCGGATCTACGGACTCCACACCTGCGTGAACGTCGTCTGCGGGGCGCCTGGACAGGCCGCAGCGGTGCTGCTTCGGGCGGCCGAGCCACTCGAGGGCCTGGACACGATGCGACGGCTTCGTCGGCTGGCGCGGGGTGCCGATCCGCGACTCGCAACGCGCGGCCCCGCTCGCCTGGCCGAGGCACTCGGACTCGCGCTCGGGGACGACGGCCGCAGCCTTCTCCGCGGGCGGCTCACGCTCCATCCGCCTCCGGCTGGCAGCGCGGATGGATGGATCCGAAGGGGGCCTCGGGTCGGGATCAGCCAGGCCCGGGATCTACCCTACCGCTTTTTCGAGGCCGAGAGCCCCTGGGTCTCCGCCTACCGGGACGGCGCGCGCCGTCGACAGCGGAGTGAGGCCCGAACGCCTTCACGGGCGAAGACTCCGGCTACGACCGGGCGGGCCCCGGAGCCAGGATCGCCAGCACCACCAGTCGGGCCCGACTTTCGTTGCGAATCCCGTGCGGGACGCCCGCCGGCGCCACCAGCATCATCCCGGTCTCCATCGCGAGCTCCCGGCCCTCGAGCAGGAAGACCCCACTTCCCTCCAGCACCTGGTAGACCTTGTCCATGCCTTCATGGGCATGGAGGGCGTGGGCCTGTCCCGGCTCGAAGGCATTCAGGCCCACCAGGATCCGCTCGCTCTCGAAGAGCGTCGCCTTGCCCATCTTCTCGTCCTGGAACACGGCGTGCTCCTCGGGTCGCAGGGCCTCCGGATGCGTCAAGACGGACTGTGCCATTTCAGCTCTACTCCTTTCCCCTGAAGTTCGGGCTGCTGAAGTTCGGGGCCTCTCGGACATCGCCCGCTCCGGGCCCCTATCCTGGGCGGGTGTCCCGATCCCAACGACGCCTCTTCGGCGCGGAGCTGCGGACCCGCGTCGGCTCGCAGCTCGCGCGCTTCGAACGCCGTGCGGTTCCGGAGCCGTCGCTGCGGCCCGCCGCCGTGGCGATCGTGCTCACGCCCGACGAGACGGGCGAAGCCTGCTTCCTGATCACCCGTCGCGCCGCCGCCATGCGCCGCCACGCGCGTCAATGGGCACTGCCCGGAGGTCGGCTCGATCCGGGGGAGGACGAGGTCGGGGCGGCGCTGCGGGAGACCCACGAGGAGATCGGCCTGCAGCTCGAGAGGCAGCACGTACTGGGTCTGCTGGACGACTTTCCGACGCGCTCGGGCTTCCGCATGACCCCGGTCATCGTCTGGGCCGAGCCCGGCCAGACCCTGCGCCCCAATCCCGAGGAGGTCGAGCAGCTGCATCACGTGCCGCTCCGCGAGCTGGAGAAGCCGGGCGTGCCCGTCCTGCGCCGGATTCCCGAGAGCGATCGGCCCGTCCTCTCCCTGCCGCTGCTCGATACCCTGATCCATGCGCCCACGGCGGCGATCCTCTACCAGCTCCGGGAGGTCGCTCTCGCCGGCCGCTCGACACGCGTCGCCCACTACGAGCAGCCCCTCTTCGCCTGGCGATAGCGGCTCGCCTGGCCATCGCGCATCACCCGGCGACCGACGCTCGCCCGGCGATGCGCAAAACGCCTCAAGCGACGGCCTTGGACGCCTTCAGCTTCGAGATCTCCTCCGCCCCGAAGCCGAAGGACTCGAGCACCTCCAGCGTATGCTGGCCTGCGTGGGCGGGGGGTCGACCGAGGGCAGGCGCCGTCCGGCTGAAGCGGGGCGACGGGGCGGGCTGGACCATTCCGTGGGCCTCGACGAAGGTCTCGCGCTCGGCGAGATGGGGATGCCGGGGCGCCTCGGACATCGAGAGCACCGGCGCGAAGCAGGCGTCCGAGCCCTCCAGGATCACGCACCACTCGTCCCGGGTCTTCGTCCGGAAGAGCGCCTCGAAGCGCTGCTTCAAATCGGGCCATCTCGACGCGTCCATCTGCGAGCCGAGGTCGTCGTCCGCGAGCCCGATCTTCTCGAGCAGCTCGGCGTAGAACTGTGGCTCGATGGCGCCGAGGGAGACGTACTTCCCATCGCTCGTCTCGTAGGTGTCGTAGAAATGGGCTCCCGAGTCGAGCATGTTCGTGCCGCGACCCTCGTGCCAGGCCCCCATCGCCGTCATGCCGTGGAAGAAGCCCATCAGGGTCGCCGCACCGTCGACCATCGCCGCGTCGACGACCTGCCCCCGATTCGAGCTCGCGCGCTCGACCAGCGCGGCACAGATGCCGAAAGCCAGCAGCATGCCGCCGCCGCCGAAGTCACCCACCAGATTCAACGGTGGCGTCGGTTTGCCCCCCGCGCGACGGATCGGCTCGAGGGCGCCCGCCAGCGCGATGTAGTTGATGTCGTGACCTGCCGCCTGGGCCATCGGTCCTTCCTGTCCCCAACCCGTCATGCGCCCGAACACCAGGCGCGGATTGCGCTCGAGGCAGACCTCCGGGCCCAGCCCGAGTCGCTCCATCACGCCCGGCCGGAATCCCTCGATCAGCACGTCCGCCTGCTCGACCAACCGCAACACGACCTCGACACCCTCGGCCTGCTTCAGGTCGACCGCCACGCTTCGGCGGCCGCGTGCCAGCACGTCCCGCGGCGGTCGCTCCGGATCCCCTCCACGGACCCGATCGGCGCGATCGATCCGCACGACGTCGGCCCCGAGATCCGCCAGCATCATTCCCGCGAAGGGCCCCGGCCCGATGCCCGCCACCTCGAGCACCTTCACCCCGGCCAGCGGTCCGTGGGCGCGGGGCTCTTGCCCCTCTCGAATTCGTCCCGTCACCGACTGCTCTCCTTCCGGCTTGCGCGCCCGGCCGCCCGTCGACCTGCGCGTCCGCCTGCGAGACGTCCTCCCGCTTCCTGGCGCGGTCCCGATCCGTCGCGGCGCCCCTGCGCAGGACCCGAAGCATCGACGATCCCGAAGGTCCGGTCCACCTCCTCCCAGCCCCGACAGCGGACGAGATTCGATCGCGTACGACGCGTCAGGCCGTCGACCGCGCGATTCCAGGGACGGTCCATCAACGCGACCGGGATCTCGAACTCTTCGATCAGGCGCACCGCCGTCTCCAGGCTGTCCTCGACCGCAAACTCGAAGCCGAGCTCGCCGATCTGCTCGAAGCGAAGCGCCGGCAGGCCCTGCTCGTTCCAGCTGGGCCGACTCCATTTGTCGAGATGATGAAGCTCGTGATGCGGCACGCCGTGGTTCTCGAGCCAACGCAGGGAGGCCTCCCGGGTGATCGGCGGCCGACCCGTCACGAGGGTCACGCGACCGCCCGCGGCCGTCCAACGCTCGAGCACCCGGCCCGCCCCTTCCACGGGTGCGATCGCCTCGATCGCCTCGTCGGCATGGGCGTGATCCATGAAATGGCCCAACGCCTCGTCATCCAGGGCGAAGGATCGCCTGAGATCGAAATGACGACAGTCGTCCACGGCGACCCGGCGGTCGTGGAGCCGCTCGAGCAGGTCGATCAGGCTCTCCACCGTACGGGAGAGCACATCGTCGATGTCGACGTAGATCCGACGATCCCTCAAACGTCCGTCCTCCGCATCGGATCCAGGGGCGCATCCGGGTCCGGTGGCCCACCGACACCGGATCGCGTAGTCGGCTCCGGCTCCGGCGTGGTCGCGCCCGCGGCCTCTCTGACGCCCTCCCGGGCCTCGACCGCCTCCAACGCGGCCAGCGGCGCCCGCGCCTTGTCCAGGGACTCGAGGTACTCGCCATGCGGAGAGGAGTCGGCGACGACGCCGCCCCCCACGTGCAGATGGGCGCGACCGTGCTGATGGACGAAGGTCCGGATCACCACCGAGAGGTCGAGACCGCCGCGCACGTCGAGATAGCCGAGTGCCCCGGCATAGACCCCACGCCGCACGCGCTCCAGCCGATCGAGCAGCTCCATCGCCGCCCGCTTGGGCGCCCCGGTCATCGAGCCCGGCGGAAAGGCCGCCGCAATCAGATCGAGGCCATCGCGCCCGGGCGAGAGCCGTCCCGTCACGGTCGAAACCATCTGGAACACCGCCGCATACGCCTCGATCACCATCAGCTCGGGCACGGCGATCGAGCCCGGCATGCAGACGCGACCGAGATCGTTGCGGACCAGATCGACGATCATCAGGTTCTCGGCCCGATCCTTCGCGCTCGCCGCGAGCTCCGCCTCCAGCCGCAGGTCTTCGAGGGCATCCCGACCCCGGGGTCGGGTTCCCTTGATCGGGCGGCTCTCGACGCGCCGCGAGGCGTCCATGCGCAGGAATCGCTCCGGTGAGCTCGAGAGCACGACCGCGTCGGGGAGCGTGAGATAGGCGCCGAAGGGAGCCGGGTTGCGACTCCGCAACGCCTGGTAGAGCGGCCAGGGATCGCCCGGCGCGGGCATCGAGAGGCGCTGGCTGAAGTTGGCCTGGTAGACGTTGCCCGCCGCGATCTCCTCGAGGATCGTATCGACCGCCTTGGCGTAGCCGCTGGCATCGGTGGTCGAGTCGATCGGCGAGGGGGCGGACTCCGCCGGATTGGTCGCCACCCCGTCGGTCCCGACGAAGCCCGACGAATGCGCGTCCGGACTCGGGCTCGCAGCCGCCGATCGCGGTGCCGACGCGGGCGAAGGCGGGGGGGCGGCGCGGCGCGCGTTGCCCCCGAAAAGCGGGTCGATCCTCTCCTCGAGCACCTCGACCGCGCGTCGCGAGCGCTCGAGGGCCTCCTCCCGAGCGCGCACCCCCGAGCCGCCTCCGTCTCCGAACCCGAGCCCGAGAAGCCAGAGGCGCTCCTCGAGATGGTCGTAGGCGAGCACGCGATCGACGAACTCGAGGGAGAGATCGGGCATTCCGAGATCGTCCCGGCTCCCCAGTCGCAGTCGCGGCTCGAGCTGGCTTGCGAGCTCGTATCCGAGGTAACCGACCGCGCCTCCCACGAACGGCAGATCACGCCCAGCGGAGAGTCCCTTCGTCTCATGCCAGCGACCACGTCGGGTCTGCCCATCCTCCGCGCAGCCCGAGCCGCTCCGCCTCGTCTCGCCCTCCGCGCTACCCGAGCGGCTCGACCAGAGGATCGAATCCGCCCGCGGAAGCAGGGAGCGCACACAGTCGATCGGATCGGTCTCGAGGCGATGGAAGCCCGGGGGCAGCCCGGGGCGGACTCCGCGTCGGACTCCGATCTCGAGCTCGTCGCCGTAGGCCCGCATCCAGAGGTAGGGATCGGCTCCCGCGAACGACATGCGCGCCAGCCGGCGGTCGGGCGATGCGCTGTCGAGCCACCAGAATCCCGGATCGCCGTGCAGTCCGGCCACCACCTCCAGCCACTGCCCCGGACGCGCCGGGCGATCGAGCGCTGCGAGGGCGATTCGTTCGGTCGTTCGAAACATGCAGGGCTCCCGGGGTCGTGCCGCCAGCCTAGCCTTCGATGGAGCGGTGAAGAAGGGTGTACCCGTCCCGCCGCGCCCCGCTCCGGGCCGGGCCGGGCCGGGCCGCTCCCGGCGCTCCGGGCGCTCCGGGACCCGCTAGACTGACGGCCTTCTCGCGGCGCGGAGCGGCCCGCCGCGCAGGAGCACCTCGTCTCGTGCCCCCGACCGAACGTTGGGCGTGCCAGCGCGGATCGGGCCAGATCGGATCGCGTCGGACCGGGCGAATCGGATCGGGAAGGGAGCGATCAGGGATCGTGGGCAACGCGGGCAAGCGGATCTGTTTCTATCACGCGGGCTGCCCGGACGGCTTCGGAGCGGCCTGGGCCGTGCGAAGCGCCTGGGGAGAGGAGGCCGCCTACGTCGCCCGCGGCCACGAGGACCGCGCTCCCTTCGATCGCTGTAAAGATGCGCTGATCGCCTTCGTGGACATCGCCCCCGGGCGCGACGAACTCGCTCAGCTCGCTGGTGTGAGCGATCAGATCGTCGTGCTCGACCATCACGTGACCGCCCTGGATCGTCTCACGAGCGATCCCGGGTTGCTCGACGCCCTCGAGGCCGACGGCCACCTGCTCCACTTCGACCTCAGCCATTCCGGGGCCATGCTGGCCTGGCAGCATTTCCATCCCGACGACCCGCCCCCCGAGCTGCTGCGTTACGTCGAGGACCAGGATCTGTGGAGCTGGGCGCTGCCCGACTCGGATGCCGTGAACGCGGCGATCGCCTCCTACCCCCGCGAGTTCCACGTCTGGGACGAGCTCGCCGCGACCCCGGTCGAGTCGCTCGTCCGGGAAGGGACCCCGATCCTGAGAGCGAACCGGATGGAGGTCCATCGCCGGATCGAGCACGCCCGACCCGTGGCCCTCGGAACCCGGCGCATCGAGGCGGTCAACGCCTCGACCAATCGCAGCCAGATCGGCCACGAGCTCGCCCGCCGCGCCGCCTTCGGCGAGTCCTGGGGTCTCGTGTACCGGGTGGAGGGCGCGGAGGTCTTCGCGACGCTCTACTCGATCGGGGACGTCGACGTCTCGAAGGTCGCCGTCTCCTACGGCGGCGGTGGCCATCCGAACGCCGCCGGCTTCCGCGTCTCCCTCGCCCGCTGGCTCGAGGAGTTCGTGCTCTAGCCC
>CAYWGW010000152.1:0-10058 GCA_964457385.1 uncultured Spirochaetaceae bacterium | reverse complement strand
CAAGGGAGAGCCGGCGTTGGTGGCGTACAGGTCGGGGGATGTGCTGATGGGGGGTGGGGGGAGCAGGTGACGGGATGATCCGGAGGCGGGGGCGGAGACAACACGGCAACACAGGGAGCCCACCGCCCAGTACGAAGCTCCCGCGGAATCCGTTCCGCCCGCCCCCCTGAAGGTCTCCGTGAGACCGTGAGGGGGAACGACAGAGACGAGAGCAGCAGCACAAACAGAGGGGGGGGAGAGAGAGAGAGAGGAAACGAGACAAGAAACGACAGAAACACAGAATAACTGCGATCTGAACGGTATTGGATCCAGCCGTAATACCGCTCAGATAGAACTCTCTCGTTCGCAGAACAGGCTCGTCGCGTCGGTGAAGAAGGCTTTTAGCCCGCGAACCCAGGGTTTGCGCGAGTAACTGAGCAGTCGTGAACCTAGCCGAGGTCCCGACGCCCGTCTCCTCGAGCGCCATCCAGATACGGCGGCGGCGTGAAGATCCGGACCGGCCAATGGCGCTTGCGGGCGACCCGGTAGAGCATCGGATCGGGATTCGTCACGACCGGATGACCCACCAGCTCGAGAAGCGGTAGGTCCGTGATCGAGTCGGTGTAGAAATAGCTCTTGGCGAGCTCGATCCGCTCGTCCTCGATGAACTGCTCGAGCCAGTAGATCTTGCCTTCCTCGAAGCAGACCGGCTCGATCACGCGCCCCGTGAAGCGGCCATCGATGACCTCGAGGCGGGTGTAGATCATGTGCTCCACGCCCAACGCCTCCGCCAGCGGCTCCACGACGAAACGGGTCGCGCCGGAAACGATTGCCACCAGATGGCCTTGGGCGCGATGCCACTCGATCCGCTCCCGGGCCTCGGGATAGATCGCCTCGATCACCTGGGGCGCGAACTCCTCCCGGGTCCGTTTGGCGAGCAGCGCCTCCTCCTGCCCGGCGTACTCCCGCAGCGCTTCGCGCGCCCACTCCTGGATGTTCAGGATCCCCAGCTTGTAGCGAAGGTAGGCGCCGAGTCCCTTGGCCAGCTCCCAGCTCGTCACCTCGCCCCGGGCATGGCGATGCTTCATGAACATCGCGCCCGAGTTCTCGGCGATCAGCGTCTTGTCCATGTCGAAGAACGCCGCCACACGCGGGAGGGACCGCGTGCCGGGGCCATCGGGAGGCGCTGCAGGCTGCATGAGCGGGTCCCCCTAGAAGACGTAGCGACGCATGGAGACGTTCAGGAGCAGACCGATCGTGATCGCCGCTGAGAGTAGCGCCGACCCCCCGTAGGAGAAGAAGGGCATCGGCACGCCGATCACCGGGGCCAGCCCCAGCACCATCCCGACGTTGATCGCCACCGGCCAGAGCAGGGTCCCCACCAATCCGATCGCCAGCACGGCGCCGAAGAGATCCTTGGCACTCCGGGCGATCAGGAGTCCCCAGAGAAGCAGGGCCGCGTAGGCGCCGAGGCAGACGATCGAGCCGATGAAGCCCCACTCTTCCGCCAGCACCGAGAAGACGAAGTCGGTGTGCTGAGTGGGCAGGAAGCGCAGCTGGGTCTGGGTGCCTTCCTGCCACCCGGTCCCGAACAGTCCGCCCGAGCCGACGGCGATCCGGGACTGGGTCTGTTGATAGCCGGAAGCGAGTGGATCACGAGAGGGGTCGAGGAAGCCGAGGATGCGCTCCTGCTGATAGGCCTTCAGCCCGAACTGCCAGAGCATCGCCAGGCCCGCCAGCCCCAGGATCCCGAGCCCGACCCAGACGCGCAGCGGCACCTGGACCAGCGGCAGGACCGTCACCCCGATCAACAGCATCAGGACCGCCACGCCGAGGTCCTTCTGTGCGACGACCAGAACCACCGGCAGCGCGATGATCAGTCCAGGCACGAGGAGATCGCGGAGACGGCGATGGGTCGAGGGCGGATTGCGACTGAAGTAGCGCGCCAGCGCCAACACGAGACCGACCTTGGCGATCTCCGAAGGCTGAAAGCGCCCGGAGAAGAGCCAGGCACGGGCGCCGCGGGTCTCGTCAGCGATCGCCAGTGTGAGCAGCAGCAACGCGAGGGTCGTTCCGTAGAGCAGGTAGGCGAAACGATCGAAATGCCGATAGTCGATCACGACGACCAGCAGGATCACGAAGCCGGCGAGCCCCAGCACGCTCAGCTGCCGGCTGACGATGTCCGAACCGCCCTCCACACCCGAGGCGGCCGCGGAGACCAGGTTCACGATCCCCATCGAGACCAGCACGAGGACCAGTCCCGTGAGCACCCAGTCCCAATGCTGCACCCGTCGACGCTCGACCCGCAGGGCGCTCATCGGGGTCGGTCTCCCAGCGGCTCCGTGACGGTGAACGGGCGGGGGGCGACCGCCACCCGGCGATCCCCATCCTCCTCCGCCGCCTCGATCTCCCGCTCGCTCTTCTTCTCGAAATGACGGGCGAGCACCCGCTGAACCATCGGAGCGGCGACGGCCCCGCCGCCGCCACTCGCATGCTCGACCAGGGCCGCCACCACGATCTCGGGCGCCTCGACCGGCGCGTAGGCGACGAAGAGCGCGTGATCCCGATACTTCCGCGGGATCTCCTCGGGCTCGAGTCCCTCGACCAGGTCGAGACTCACCACCTGGGTCGTCCCGCTCTTGCCGGCCACCGCGATGCCGGGGACCCGGGCCCGACGGCCGGTCCCGGCCGGATCCATCACCACGCGCTTCAGTCCTCGGGTCACGACCTCGAGGATCGCCGGCGCGATCACGCCCCTCGCCCGCACCCTCGGCTGGAACTCCTCGACCCGCTCCCCATCCCAGGTCTCGCGACGCAACACCAGCCGCGGCTCGACGAGATCGCCGCCGTTCGCGATCACGGAGTACGCCACGGCGAGCTGGACCGGCGTGATCAGGTTGGCTCCCTGCCCGATCGAGAGCGAGATCGTCTCGCCCTCGATCCAGGGCTCGCCCCGCGCCCGCTGCTTCCACTCAGGGGTCGGCACGAGTCCTGCCGCCTCGCCACCGATCCGCAGCCCCGTGGCCGAGCCGAGGCCGAAAAGGCGTGCATAACGAGCCAGTCGATCGACGCCGAGCTTGCGACCGAGCTCGTAGAAAAAGACGTCACAGGAGCCCATCAGGGCCTGCTCGAGATCGACCGGCCCATGACCTCCCCGCTTCCAACAACGATAGGTCCGACGACCCAACCGGTAGTATCCCGGGCAGGCCACCACCGTCGTCTCGTCGATCACCTCTTCCGCCAGACCGGCGGCGGCCGCAAAGGCCTTGTAGGTCGATCCCGGCGGATAGATCCCGCTGATCGCGCGGTTGCGGAGCGGATGCCATTCGTCCTGGCTCAGTGCCCGCCAGGTCTCCCGGTCGACGCCGCCCGCGAAGGCATTCGCATCGTAGGCGGGAGAGGAGACCATCGCGAGCACGTCTCCATTGCGAGGATCGAGGGCGACCAGCGCGCCCATCGAATCCGGCTCCGCGGGATCCGTCGACAGGAAGGCCTCCTCGGCCACCTGCTGCAGATCGAGGTCGAGGGTCAGGACCAGACGCCCACCCGGCGTCGGCTCGATGCGATCGATCTCGTCGATCTCGCGGCCCGCGACGTCGACGATCAGGTTGACGCCCCCGGCCTTGCCGCGCAGATGGGATTCGTGCATCGCCTCGATCCCGGTCTTGCCGATCGTCTCCCCGGCCCGGTAGCCCTCGAAACGCGGGCTCGAGATCTCCCCCGGATCGATCTCGCCCAACGTGCCCAGCAGCTGGGCCGCCAGATCGCCATACACGTACTCCCGCAGCGGCTTCTGATAGAGCTCCACGCCGGGCAGGGCATAACGATGGGCCGCCAGTCGAGCTCTCTGTTCGTCCGCGAGATCCCGGGAGAGCGAGACCGGCTGGAATCGGCGCCGGCCCACCGGACGCCCGACCTTCTCGGACAGCTCACGCGGATCCTGCTTCAGGATCGCGCCCAGCACCGAGTACACGCGCCAGGGCGTCCGGATCTCATGGGGCAGCAGATCCACGCCGTAGGCGGGCCGACTGGCCGCGATCGTCCGACCCTCCCGATCCAGCAATGCACCGCGCTGGGCCTCGAGGCGCACGGTCCGCACGTAGTTCGCGACCTTCTGGCTCATCGCGTCCTCGTACTCGAGGATCTGGAGCTGGAAGAGCCGACCCGCGAAGCTCGCGAAGACGACGGCGATGACGACCACGATCGGCCAGATCCGCAGCGGGCCCGGCCCGTCTCCGGTGCTCGACAGTCGCGATTCCCCGAACGAGTCCAGCATCAGACGTGCCGCCCCAGCGGCAGGCCCATCGGCCAGCCCCGGCGACCGAGCTCCTCCTCCAGCAGCCGCGCCCGCAACCGCTCGACGCCGGCCAGCACCGGCAGCGCCGCGACGACGTTGGCCATCGCGTGGGCGATCGCCTGACCGACGACGTGCAGATCGACTCCCGGGGAATCGACGAAGAGCGCGAGCGTCGCCACCATCGCCAGACCGTGCAGGACCCTCGCGACGAAGACCAGGATCAGGACCGGAAACGCGCCGGAAAGATCGAGCTGCCGTGCGGCCAGGGCCGCGGCCAGGTAGCTCAGCAAAGCGAACAAGGCGTGCTGCCCCATCAGCGACCCCGAGAGCAGATCCTGGGCGTAACCCAGCAGCGCCGCCACCAACAGCCCCGACAAGAAGCTCGGCCAACGCAGCCCGAGCGCGATCACCCACAGCCAGACGAGGTCGGGGCACCAGGGCGGCGGCAGCGCCCGCGCGAGCACACCCTGCCCGACCAGGGCGAGCAGTCCGAGTCCCAGAATGGCGATGAAGGACTTCACGGTCCGACCTCCGGGGAGCGTGGAGACTCCTCGCCGGCCTTGCCTCCGGAGCTCGCGCCCGAATCCGCTCCGGTATCCACCACCGGCCAGGCTGGCCCCGGCAGGTCCTCCTCGGGCCGGTTGGGTCGGTAAAGGAGCTCCATCGTCGGCCCGCGGCGCAGCATCACGAAAACCTGCTCGAGCTGTCCCAGATCGACCGCCGGATCGACGATGGCAGTCCGCATCAAGCGTCCTCCCGAGGCTTCGAGTTCCACGACCTCGCCGAGTCGCAGGCCCTTCGGATAGACCCCCCCGAGTCCCGAGGTGACGATCACGTCACCCAGGACCACGTCCGCGTCCCGCACGACGAACTCGAACTCGAGATGCTCGCGCCCGACCCCGCGCAGCACACCGCGCGCTCGACTTCGTTGCACCACCGCATCCACGGCACTCTGCCGATCCAGCAGAAGCATCGTCTTGGCGGCGCGTCCCGCGGTGGCGGTGACCAGCCCGACGATGCCTTCATCCGTCATGACGGGCTGTCCGGGTCGCACGCCGTGGCTCTCGCCCCGATCGATGAGCACGGACCGGAACCAGGGCGAGACATCGAGCCCGACGACCTCCGACGGCAGCATCGGGATGTCGATCTCGTCTCGCATGCCCGCGATCCGCGCGAGATGCCCGCTGGCGACGAGGGCCTCGCGGAGCTGAAGGTTCTCGGACTCGATCTCCGCCATCCGTCGTCGAAGGCGCTGGTTCTCTGCGCGGACTCCGATCAGATCGACGTACTCCGTCCCGAGCCGCTCGAGGCCCTCGAAAGGAGCCGCCACGACGCGCTCGGCCCAGGCCGTCAGCTCGAACACGACCGACTGCCACCACGGGAGGGAACGTCCGCCCGCGGCGAGGGTATCCCGATCCCGGACCATCGTGACGATCGTCAAGAGAACCAGGAACGCGATGACGATCAGGGCGCCGAAGCGCTTCAGAAGATCGGGCATGGCCCGCGAATCGTCCCCTCTCTCCTCCGCTCCCCTCCGCTCCCCCGCGCTCTGGCGCAGGCCGTCCGGTCTCGGGGCAGCGCTCGACCTTCGACTTCTCCGCTCATTTCATTCACGACACGCCGTCGGCGATGGACCGGACCGGAAGCCTCTCGAACCGCCTCAGGAGGAGGATCGGATCGTGACTTCCCGCAGCAGGCGGATCTCGTCGAGGCAGCGACCCGTGCCGATCGCGACGGCGGTCAGCGGGTCCTCCGCCAGCATCACGGGCAACCCCGTGGTCTCGCGCAGCAGAACGTCGAGGTTGCGCAGCATCGAGCCGCCTCCGACCAGCACGATGCCTTTGTCCACTATGTCCGCCGAGAGCTCCGGCGGCGTCTTCTCGAGCGCCATCTTCACGGCCTCGACGATGGCGTTGACCGGCTCCCCCAACGCCTCGCGCACCTCCTCGGACTTGATCTCGAGAGTCTTCGGCACGCCGAGCACGAGATCACGTCCCTTCACTTCCATCGAATCCATCGTGTCGGTTGGATAGGCCGTCCCGATCCGGATCTTGATGGCCTCGGCCGTGCGCTCGCCGATCAGCAGGTTGTACTTTCGTTTTACGTAGTTGATGATCGCGTCGTCCATCTTGTCGCCACCGACGCGCGTCGAGTTCGAGTAGACGATCCCCGACAGCGAGATGACGGCGACCTCGGTCGTCCCGCCCCCGATGTCGATGATCATGTTGCCCGAGGGCTCCGTGACCGGTAGGCCCGCTCCGATCGCCGCGGCCATCGGCTCCTCGATCAGGTAGACCTCACGGGCCCCGGCGAGCATGGCGCTCTCGCGCACCGCGCGCTTTTCCACCTCGGTGATGCCCGAAGGCACGGCGATCACGATGCGGGGCCGCACCATCGTGCGCCGATCGTGCACGCGACGGATGAAATAACGAAGCATCGCCTCCGTGATGTCGAAGTCGGCGATCACGCCATCCTTCAGCGGGCGGATGGCGACGATGTGTCCCGGCGTGCGGCCCAACATCTCCTTGGCCGCCTTGCCGACCGCACGCACCTTGTCGGGACCGCGCGAATCCCGGGAGACCGCCACCACGCTCGGCTCCGAGACCACGATGCCTCGACCTTTGACGTAGACCAGGGTGTTGGCCGTGCCGAGGTCGATGGCCAGATCGCTCGAAAACCAGCCGAGGACCGTATCGATGATCAAGCGTGCACTCCTTCCCAGTTCTGGGAAGATCGATCCAGCGCGACCCGGATCGCTCTCGTGAGGGCCTGCGGGCCGGGGCTCGCGAATCGGGGACCGGCCAGCAGGAATAAACTGTAAACGACCGTAACTCCGACAAATTTCAGGCGAGGGGTGGTGCAAAAGTAACAGCGGCTCGTGATTCGGGCAACGGATCCATCGCTCGACCGGATCGACCGGACACCGGTGCGGGAGCCCGCCGCGGACGCGCCCGCTCCCTCACTACAGGGATTCCCCTCCTGCATTCCGACACCGACCTCGCCTTGCTCGATCGCGTACGGGTCTCGTAAGCTCCCGGCCGACTCCGATTTCGATTCGACTTACCGCTCCACTCCACGGCGCCTCGCGCCACGCCACCGAGGTTCCGCCTTGCTCGATCGAATCCGCAAAGGCCAGCGCTGGCTCACCCTGATCTTCGTGAGCGTGATCGGGCTCGTCTTCGTCTTCTTCTTCGGTGTCGGCGGCAGCTTCGGCCCCAGCAATCTCCCCTCGGGTAACGCGGTCGTCGAGCTGGACGACGTCCAGCTGACCCAGGCCGATTTCGCCCGGGTTCGGGCCGCCACCGAGGATCGACTCCGGGCTCAGCTCGGAGACGCCTATGAGCAGCTCGGTGCCGATCGTTTCCTGGAATCCCAGGCCCTGAGCTCCCTGGTCAACTCCGTGGTCCTGGCCGCCGCCGCCGAGGAGATGGGGCTGCTCGTCACGCGGGAGGAGCTGCGACGGGTCGTCCAGGCCAGCCCCGCCTTTCGCGACGAGACGGGTCGCTTCAGCCCGGCGGCCTTCGATCGTTTCGCCAGCTACAACTACGGCAGCCAGCGGGCCTTCATCCGGAGCTTCACGCGGGAGCTCCTCGGACAGAAACTGGTCGAGTTGCTGGTCGAGAACGTTCGCGTCAGCGATGCCGAGGTCGACCTCCGATCGCGCTACGAGCTCGAAACCGTTCGCATCGCCTTCGTGGCGCTGCCCACCGATCGTCTGCCGGCCGAGGTCACCCTCGAGGAGGAAGCAGTCGAGGCCTGGGCCGCTGAAAATGCAGAGAGCCTGAAGGCCCTCTACGAGGAGCGGAAGGAAGCCTACGCCTTGCCCGAGCGGGTGCGGGCCAGGCATATCCTGATCCTCGCGCCCGCAGACGCCTCCGAAGAGGAGGAGGAAGAAGCGCGCCTCGAGGCCGAGGCCGCTCGCGAGCGGATCCTGGCGGGCGAGGCCTTCGAAACGGTCGCAGAGGAGGTGTCCGAGGATGCAGGCACGGCGAGCGAGGGGGGATTGCTGGGCGTCTTCGCGCGCGGCGAGAACGACCCCGCCCTCGATGAGGCCGCGTTCTCGTTGGCCGAAGGCGAGCTGTCGCCGGTGATCCGATCCGAACATGGCTTCCATGTGCTGCAGGTGGAGGAGAAGCTCGAGCCCGTGACGCCGGCCTTCGCCGAGCTCCGTGCCGAGCTCGCCCGCGAGAAGGCACTCGAGGCCCGGGCCTTCGAGTGGGCGACCGAGAAGAGCCAGAGGCTGGCGGAGGCCATCGCGAAAGGATCCTCCCTGGAGGACGCGGCCCGGGCCGAAGGGCTCTCCCTCGAGCGAACGCCGGCACTCCGGCGACGTGCGGATGGATTCGTCCCCGGCCTGGCCGCAGCACCCGACATCCTGACCACGGCCTTCACGCTCGCGGAGGGCGAGAGCAGCCCCCGGATCTTCGAACGCCCGAGCCAACGGGTACTGATCCAGGTGCTGGAGCACCAGGTGCCGACGGAGGAGGAGCTGGCCGCACAGCGAGCGGAGCATCGTCAGGAGCTCGAGACCGAGAAGCAGAACCGAGCCGTCGAGAGCTGGCTGAACGACTACCGCAGCCGACTGGAGCAGGCCGGACGGCTGCGCGTCAACGCCGAACTCGTGCTGGGGACCTGATCTGGTCCCGGCCGATCTGGTCCCACCCAGGCCCGCCCCTGAACCACAGCTCCTAGTACGAGCGGATCAGACCCCGCACGATGCCGCGGATCTCGACATCGGCGGCGTGGAGCTCGATCGGATCCATCGTGGCATTCGATGGCACCAGCCGGACCCGGGGGCCGTCGCGGTAGAAGCGCTTCAGGGTCGCATCCGTACCCGCGACGAGGGCAACCACCGTCTCGCCGTTTCGCGCCTCGTGGCGCTCCTCGATCACGACGAGATCCCCGTCGCAGATCTGATCCTCGATCATGGAGTCGCCACGCACACGCAGCACGTAGTGGTGGACCAGGCGGTTGCGAGGCCCGGGCAACATGTCCGCCGGAACCGACACCGTCTCGGCCATCGCCGCATCGGGCTCGATCGCCTCGATCGGACGCCCGGCGGCGACGAAGCCCAGGATCGGGAGAGCGATCCCTTCGACCGCCCCCTCGCGGCCCGGCGATTCCATCGGAACGGGTGGAACGGGCTCCACCGACCGGGAGCGATTCCAGGCCTTGCGCAGGTAGCCCTTCTCGACGAGATGCTTCACGTGCTTGTGGACGGTCGCCACCGAGGAGAGCCCGAAAGCACCGGCAATCTCCTCCAGACTTGGCGAGTACCCCTTCTCCCCGACGAAGTCGGATACGAAGTCGTAGATTTGTCGCTGTCGGCGGGTCAGGGCCATCTGGTGAAGCCTCGCACTGCGGGGTCCGAAGGATCGTCGCCCCGTCGGTTCCGACGACGCCAGCGATCCTGATTCGACGTTCTTTCGCCTCCGTAGAATCGCGAAACCCAGGCGAAAGTCAACCGCTCGAGCGTGTCGATTGCTCGTTTTTTTTACGCCCCTGGTTGACGGGATCTCGCCAGTGCCTAGCTTGGCGCCGCGTTGGCAGTCACTCTCGTCGAGTGCCAATCCGACGTCCGGGCATCCCGGGCGTCCAAGCCAAGTGATTCCAGCTCGATCCGGCTCTCCCCGAGAGCGGGGCTCCGGATCGGTTCCGAGGAAAAGTCGGCCGCAAGGCCATTCCGAATCAACCCGAGATCGGCTCGAAAGGTCGATCCAGAGACATAGAGACAGAGGCGAACCATGAAGATCCGTCCGCTCCAGGACCGAATCCTCGTCAA
>CAYWGW010000151.1:0-10105 GCA_964457385.1 uncultured Spirochaetaceae bacterium | reverse complement strand
CCGAGACCATGCCGGGCGCCACGCCGGGCGCCCATACCCGTCACATCATCGACTACGTGGACTGCCTGCTCTCAGGCCTCGACGCGGGCGTGATCGACTACACCGCCCGAAAGCGTCGACCCGAGATCGAGCAGAGTCGGGAGATCGGGCTGCATGAGATCGGCCGCTGCATCGCGGATCTCGAGCGGATCGTACGACTCCACGAGGCGACGCCGCTCCGGGTCCGGGCCGACGAGGGCGAGGACTGGACGGCCTCGAGCCTGGGCCGGGAGCTCCGTTTCGTGGCGAGCCATGCGGTCCACCACTACGCACTGATCCGGCTGACCCTGGCACGGATCGGGATCGAGACCCCCGAATCCTACGGCGTCTCGCCCTCGACGCTCGCCCATCGCCGGCGGCAAGCGACTGGATGAGACTGCCGGCCTCCCGGATCGGAGCCCGACCCTAGCTACAGCGGGCGGTTTGGCGCCACGAAACGAATCGGGGCGCCGCGCCGTAAGGACCCCGGGGAGCGCGATGTCTCCGGATCGAAAGACCGGCTCGCGATCCCGACGAACCACACGAGGAAATCGACCATGCCCAGAAGTTCCGCAGTGCTTCTCCCCCTCTTCTTTCCCTTCTTTCTCAGCGCCCTGCTGATCATGCCCGTCGCAACCGCGGGGGCGGAAGGAGACGAGAAACGCGGCGAGAAGCTCTTCCAGATCTGCTCGACCTGTCATGGGGAGGATGCCCGCGGCAAGGAAGCCAACCAGGCGCCGCAGCTCGCCGGCCAGCATTCGTGGTACCTGATCCGACAGCTGAAGAACTTCAAGGCGGGGATTCGCGGCAGCGATCCGAAGGACCAGTATGGCGCCATGATGCGACCCATGGCTGCCACGCTCCAAACGGACCAGGACATCGAAGACGTGGTCGCCTACATCGTCTCCAAGAAGCCCAAGCGTCAGAAGTAGCAGGCGGATGGACGTAAGCGAACGAAATCCATGATCAAAGAGGGAGGTTGCGAACGTGAAGAAGAACGAGATCGAGAGCCAGAACGGGGAAACGGGGGCGAGGCGGGTCAGGCATAACAGATGGCTGCTCGGCATCGGCCTGGCGGCGCTCGTCACGGCGTGTGCCAGCATCGACCCGGCCCTGATCACCCGCGAGGCCGGCAAGGAGCCCTACCAGGCGCCTCGGGAGGAGCTGGTGAGGGCGGGGGGGGAGCTCTGGAAGGATCCGAGCCTCGGCAACAGCGGCCTGTCCTGCAACAACTGCCACATGATGAACGCGCAGTTCAAGGAGAGCTTCAAGCAGCCCTACCCCCATGAGGTGGCGATGGTCAACAACATGGCGGGAGACGTCGGACCGATCACCGCCGCGCAGATGGTGCAGTTCTGCATGATGGCGCCGATGGAGACGGAGCCGCTTCCCTGGGACTCCAAGGAGCTGGCTGCCCTGGCCGCCTATGTCGACGACGTCGTCCAGCCGGCCTTCGCCGCCGATCGGTCGCGCTGATCGTCTCGCTCATCGTTGCACGGATCGAAGGGGGGCGACGCACGGCGTCGCCGGCGTTGCCCCCCGACCGGCTCGCCCCGGAGCCCTCTCCCGAAGTCGGGCGGCGGAGGATCGGGGTCGGTCTCAGGACTCCGGAGACTCCGTCTCGTCGGGCGCCACAGAACGGGTCGGGAGCCCCCGCGCGATCCAGCCGGGCGTGAAATAGCTACCGACCACGCCCGCGCTCACGTCGTACGCTTCGCGGTAGCCCCGGTTGGCCAGCGCGGCCCGCACCCGGGACGAACGCGTTCCGGAATGACAGATCAATGCGATCGGTTGGCTTCTGTCGCCGCCGGTCATGGCATCGATCTCGTCGAGTAAACCCTCGATGCCCTCCGGCCCATGCATGGTCATGGTCCGGGCTCCGGCTGGAACCCCCGTCTCGGCCCACTCCGAGGGGCTCCGCACGTCGACCAGCGTGAGTTCACCGGCCGCGACCTTTCGATGCGCCGTCTCGGGATCGAGCAGGATCCGCTCCTGCGCTCCGACGTACGAAGCTACGGTCGCAACCAGGGCTAGTGCGAGCAGCCCGACGATCCTCCGCGAAACGAGTCTCCACGATTCGATGCCCCTGCCTCGCTGACTCATCCGGACCTCCTTCGTTCGTGACCCGCCGCGGGATCGCCCTCGGCCCCGGCCCTGGCCCCGGCCCTGGCCCCGCGCGCGGCAGCATCGAGGACCAGGCCTTTCGACTCGGCCGCCAATGCTGCCTCGATCTGCCGGCGGATCGGGCGCTCGTCGGTCTGGCCGACGGACCGCGAGACCTCCCGCTCGCCCTCGAACAGGATCAGGGTCGACTGGGATCGCACTCCATGGGCTCGCAGAAACTCGCGATCCGAATCGAAGTCCACCCGAAAAGCCTCGATCGAAGCGTAGTCGGGATCTTCGAGCAGGTTGGACAAGATCTCCTGCTGGGCCTTGCAGGTTGAGCACCAGGACGCGTAGACGTCCACGAGGACGATCTGCCCGGCCTGCCTCGCGGATCGGAACGCGTCGGCGGAGTAGGCCTCGAAGCCGATGGGGAGCGGATCCGGCGGTCGCACGTTCATCCAGAGCGGTTCGGCCAACAGCAGGGCGATCCCTCCCAGCAGGGCCAGGGTCATCAGCCATCCACGCGTCTTCGTCGAGTCCCAACCCATACGATGCTCCGTTCAGCCGTCTACGGGCGGTCGGAACCGCGAGTTACGCAAGTTCCAGAGCGCGTGCATGACGCCGGCGCAGATCGGCCTCGAGGAGCCGATCCCCTGGCGACCGGCTCGGGACGCGGCGCCGCGCAGGGAGGTGTGCTGGCATCGGCCACGATGGTCGGCCCGAGTCGATCTAGGTTCGAGATCAGATCACGGGCGAAGCCGGCGAGCAGGCGGACGAGGATGGGGCGATAGAAGGAGTCGGAAGGCTCGCGATAGACGAACTCGAGACCCGTCCGCTCTCCGAGGTCGGTGAGCCGCCATCGCATGAAGAGATTCCGCAGCCTGACGACGCCCTCCTTGGGAGGAAGATCCTCTTTCTCGGCACCTCGGTTCTGGAGCTCGAGCGTATTGCCCGCCCAACGCCAACGCTGTTCAGCCACGTAGTCCCGATCCTTGAAGGGCCAGGGCGGCTCGAAGCGGCCGTAGATCAGGCCACCCCCCTCGTACTGCTCGAGAGCCGAGGCGCCGACGAGTCCCGGGTACCACTCGTCGTATCGCTCCACCGCCGAGAGGACGCGACAGACCTGCTCGAGCGGATAAGAGGCGCTGGCAATCACCCGCAGCCAGATCCCATCCTCTCGGGAGGACGCCTCAGCCCGGACCCCATGCCCCGAGGCGATCTCCTGCCAGCCCTCTCGCGGTGGCTCCGCCGCGAGGGCGGCGATGGACATGGGCACGGCCGCGACGGCAAGAATGACGGCAAGAGCGGCCGCGAGAGCGAGACTCCGCAGCGGACCGGCCCCCCCGACCGCAATCTGCCCGCGTTGGCGCAATCGCCGCCGCATCATGGCTCGGTGGCCGATCCTTCGGACTCCGAGCTCTCGGCGATGGTCTCGCTCGCCAGGCTCGCCAAGGCCTTCTGCATCCGATCCACGAGCTCCGCCCGATCGCGGATCCCATGCCTTCGTGCGAGATATTCCGGATCGTTGTAGGCGATCCAGGTCTGGCCCTGATCGTCCTGCCAGACGAGGAGCTTCAACGGGAGATCGATGCCCACGGTCTGGCTGCTCTGGAGCAGCTGGGTGCCGATCTTCGCGCTGCCGAAGATCACCACCACCGTCGGCCTCAGCGACTCGTCGATGCGGGCGGCTCCCTCGGCGTGGTCGATCCTCGTGAAGATCTGCAGGTCGCGGACTCCGGCCGCCCGCTCGAAGCGGTCGAGGGTCCGCTCGATGTCGTGCGGGCTCTTCCAGCGCACCATGCCCTTGTCGTTGAAGCCCAGCGCCTCGGGCCCATCGGCCGCCGGAGCGACCGTCGGGGCGACCGAGCCCGCGACGAGTGCGCCGAATACGACGATGATCGAGAGGATCGTGACCCGCATGGTTTCCTCCTGTCGGCCTCCACGGATCGCGGCGGCCGTTGGAGATGAAATGCTAGACGGGATCGCAGCGATCCTCAATCGAGCAGGATGTTCAGGAGATTGTCGCGGAAGGTCACGTTCTCGGCGAGGCGGCTGTGCTTCTCGCAGACGAAGAACTCGTAGTCGATGCGAAAGTCGCCGCTCTCGCCTTCGGTCGGATCGAGGCTGTCCCGCGCCAGCAAGGAGGACTTCGTCACCTTCCCGTCTCCGGGCTCCAGCATCAGCCGCTCGTAGTCGACGCCCTCGATGGGAGAGACGATCTGCCGGGGATGCAGATGAACGCGGTTCTCGTCTCCCGCATGCTCGAGCAGACAACGCGCCGGCGTCAGATGGCAATCCCCCCCGAAGACGATCATCGTATGGGGTCCATCCCGCGTGGGCTCCGAGAGCGCCCGATGGAAGCGGGCCCCGCGGCGCAGGCTGCGCTCGAAGAAGGCCTCGAGCGCCGAGAGGTAGGCTTCGGCCGAGGCCGCACTCTCGAAGCGGGATGTGATCCGCTTCCGGGCCCGCGGATCGAAGATCGACCAGCGGTTGCTCCGCCAGGTCTCCACGTCGAAGAGCTCCAGATCGATCCGGTCTCCGCGGATGTCGATCATCCAGCTCCGATCGGGATGGGGCAGGAGCTGGGCCTGGATCGGCATCGTCGCGAGCGTCTCGGGCGAGAGGCGACCCAATCCGACGGGCATGCCGGTGATCGACTCCTGCAGGGCGCTGATCGATCCGTAGTTGGGCGTCCCGACGAGGATCGCCTTGCGCACCTTGAAACCACCCCGATGGGCGATCGCGGCTTCGTCCCGGTCGAGGACGTCCTCCCCGCCGAAGCGGAGGAAATAACGCGCGACCAGCCCCCCGGCGCTATGAGCGACGAGGTCGACCTTCAGATCCGGATCCGCTCGCAGGATCCGAAGCTGCTCCACGAGCGAATCCAGACGTCCCGCAGCGTCGACCATGTCGCGACGCCAATCCCAGGCGAAGAGGACGCAGTCCGTGTCGCCGCGAATCCGATCGGGATCGACGCAGTCGTAGCCGCCGATCTGCTCCAGGGTATGCACCATGTCGCGATAGAAGCTCTCGCCCGCGATCGACAGGAAGAGGCCGTCGGGCTGCAGCGACACCGCCTCCGGTCCCGGCGCGCGCCCGTCGACGGGAAGGGCCAGGAGGTCGAGATCGCGTCCCAGGGCCACCGAGAGCAGGGATCGGGGCCAGACCGGGGCTCCGGTGCTCGCATCGACGAGCCTCGAGCCGAGGATGCCCGGGATGAAGACGAGCGGAGCCTTCTTCGGTCGACTCGAGACGCGCTGGTAGATCCGCTCCAGGTCGGGCTGGGGAGTGATCGAGCAACCCACCAGCAGCGCGACACCGAGGGCGAGCATCCACAGGAATCTTCGGGTCAAAGGCGCTGCTCCCCCCGGCTGCTTCGGGATCCGATCCCGGTCCGATTTCGGGAAGCGGGTCGCGACGAGTTCATTCCTCCAGCACGGCGGGCCAGTTCCGCTCCGCCTGCTCGATGAACTCGTCCCGGTTGTCGAGCCAGATCTTCTGCGTCTTCTCATCGAGATTCAAGTAGAGCCTGCCCTCGTGGATCGTCCAGAAGAGGGGGTTGCCGGAGGCCGTCGCGCCCTGGCTGACGGCGTAGGCGCAGTAGCCGCCGAAACGCGGCGTGTACCGCGATGGCTCCTCGTCGAACAGCGCCTTATGCCGGGCGCTGGAGAATCGAAAAGGCGCCCCCCGATGGGTCGACACATGCGCGTCATCACCCATCACCGGTCTACCCTCGCTGAAGTAGGCCACCGGATCGTACCCGTTCAGCGCGTAGCTCCACTCCTCGCCGCTCGAGATCCAGCCCGCCGGTCCCCGCATGTTGATCTCGGGTTGATCGGCGCCTGCCGATCCCGAGAACGCCCAGACGAGCAGGACCCCGGCGAGGATCGCCCGGGTCGATCCGATCGGAACGATCTTCATGAAGTCTCCATCCCCGTCCTCTGCTTTTTCGTTCCGCATTCATCCCACTCTATGTCCATGCTGGGTGATTGGTTACAGCCCTTGGAGAGGTGAGACCGGCGCGCCCTGAGCAGGTCGCGTCGACTGCTGGACATTCCGGGATCGCCGTCGTTTGCCCGACGAGAGTGTCTCGGCCATGCTCCTGCGGATGACCCGAGATCCTTTCACCGACGTCGGTGCATCGCGGACCGCTCGGATCAGAGCGTGGAACGGAGCGAGTACCCGAAGCGGTCGCTGCGCCGCGTGCATCGCGGCCCTCCTCTCGCTCCTCGCATCGCTCGGACTCGTCGGCGCCTGCGCCGTCGGACCGTCCCACGAATCGCTCTCAGTCGAGGGCATCGAGACGCTTTCGATCTCGATCGATGCGCTCCACCAGGGAACGCAGCTCGCGGCCTGGGCAGCCGGTGGCGAGAGCGCACGGCGGCTGATCCTGGTACACGGCACACCGGGCTCCGCGGCGGGCTGGCGACGCTACCTCGTGGATCCGATCCCGGGGCTGCGGACGATCGCCTTCGATCGCCCCGGCTTCGGACGGACGAAGCCCTCTTCGCCGGTGGTCGCATTCGAGGAACAGGCCGCCGCTCTCATGCCGATGCTCGAGCCCGATGCGGAGGGACGTTGGCCGATTCTGGTCGGACACTCTCTGGGAGGACCGATCGTCGCGCGCGCGGCGGCCGATCATCCCGATCGCGTCGGCGGAATCGTGATCCTCTCGGGCTCTCTCGACCCGTCGCTCGAGAAGCCTCGTTGGTTCAATCATGCGGCGGATCTGATCCTGTTCCGCATGCTGTTGAGCCCGTCCTGGAGACATTCGAACGACGAGATCCTGGCTGCACCCCAGCACACCCGTGAACTCGCTCGGGTGCTGGAACGGGTCCGATGTCCCGTCGTCATCATCCACGGCACCGAGGATTCCCTGGTGCCCTACGCGAACGTCGCGTACATGCGGAAGGCATTCGCGAACGCCGCCTCGGTCCAGATCGTCACCCTCGAAGGCGCGGACCACTTCATCCCCTGGACACACGAACGGGTCGTCCGGGACGCCGTGGCCAACGTCGCCCGTACGCCCGGATCGCTGCGGACGGGAGTGCTTGGGCGGGATGGAGCGGCGCGGCATCCGACGGGCGGACGCTAGGCGGACACGAGCAGCGGCGACGCTGGTCACTCGCCGGGTTCAGGAAGCTCCTCGATCAGCTCGAGGCTGCTCTTCTCCCGCTTCCCGACGAATCCGAAGAAGCTGAGCTCCTCGCGGGTTCGCTCGATCACCCGACCACGACCGGGCACGAACCCGAGCTCGATCGTGACCCGGGCCTCGGCGATCGGCACGTCCACCTCGCGGGTGAGATCGACGCGCACGACCTCGAACTCACCCGCAGGTGTCGAGATCTTCTCCCGCCCCTCCAACAGTCGCAGACGATGAATGCATTTCCCGCTCGCTTTGCGCGAACCGTCGCCGGTGTCGTAGACGACCACCTGGCTGACGACCTCGTACTCCTCGCCTGCGACGAGTCGTGCAGGCAGCTGCAGCGTCGGCGGGTCGTAGTCGATCCGATGTCCCTTTCGATGATCCCAATGGCTCACGATCCGGATGCTCCCATCCTCGGCACGCTCGAGCAGGGCCGCCGAGACGCCGGGCACCTCGATCCGGTAGCGAGTGCCGTCGCCCACGACGGGGGTTCTCGACCAACGGACCTGCTCGGATTTCTTCTCGCGTGGCAGATCGTGCCGGAAGAGAGCTTGGCGAGGCTCGAAGGGCAGCAGCTCGACGGCGGTGTAGCCGGCCTCGGGATCCGCGGCCCTGGCTTCCGCCGGCCCGATCGCGCCGAGGCTCCCCATCGCAATGAAGATGAGCCGGAAGAACCCGCAGAGACCAACGCGACGAGATCTCCGCACCCGATTACTCTTCGACATTGCAATCCGGCGATGCGCAGAAACGGATCGACCCGAAGTCCGCACAGGCCCGGCTGCCCGAGTTGTCGGTATCGGTCATGATGGCGATGCCGTCGAGCCGGTCGAGTTCTTCGCCGAAGGCGATCCGCCAGTCGTCCCGGACGTTCCGGGTATGCTCCACCCACTCGCCGAGACGCTCCTCCCCCTGGTCGACCGACCACATGATCGCCGACGAGGCGAAAGCGTTCGGCCAACGCGACCCGACGGGCTCCCGGCTGGACCAGACATAGTCGATCGCCTTCGCCGTCCACTGGCCGAGCCAGCCCTCCCGGACGATGTAGAGACGCGCCGCGTAGTCGTCCCCTGCCTTCGTGCGCTCGGAGGAATCGAGCGTCGGCAGCGCATCGACGCGCCAGGACCAACGGAGATAGGGCGTGCGGCTGACGTCGATCTCGACCTTCCGGTAGAGACAGGAGGCGGCATCCTCGGCCTTGGCCCGGACGAAGGCCTCCTCGCCGTCGCGCTCACCGTCTCGGACCACGGAGTAGCGGGTCTCGCCGTCGAACACCTGGCTCTCCCACTCGGCGGGAATCCCCTCCTGCCAGTCGCCCAGTGTCTCCACGCGCCCCGGAGCGCCCCCGAGCGACGCCGCCGCCACCATCACGATCCCGATCCGCCACCCGATCCGCACCACACGTCCTCCCGTCTACGATCGTCAATCAGCCGCGACGCTCGCCCGCCGCGCGCGGTCGACCTTCGAACCTGCCCGATGGCGCCGGCCATCCGCGGACAGGCCGGCCGGAGCCCGGCACCAGCGCTCGGCAGCGGCGCTCGGCGCCGGCGCACGGGCAACCGGAGCATAGACGCCCGAACGGGCCATCCGAGAGCGAGCTGGGTCGGAGGCGTGTGAGGCCCTATGCTTCGAAAGCTGAAACAAATCGTCCGACACGACGAGGAGGTGGCCCGTGAAGCATGAATCATTGCGCCTTCGAGCCCGGCTGGGCCACTGGGGGGGGCTCGCGTCGGCGGCCATCACTCTGTTCGCGGCGACCTCCGCGGCCCAGGAGATCGCGGTCGAGCGCGTGGCGAGCGGGCTGGCGTCTCCCCTCTTCCTGACCGCTCCTCCTGAGGATCCTGACCGGGTCTTCATCGTCGAGCGGGCTGGCCGGATCCGCATCCTCCGACTCGCGGACGACACCCTCGAGTCCGAGCCCTTTCTCGATATCAGCCCGCTGTCGACGAGTGGGGAGCTGGGCCTACTCGGCCTCGCCTTCCACCCGAACTACGCGCAGAACGGTTTCTTCTACGTCTACCTGGCCGAGGAGCCCGCGAACCAGGTCTGGCGGTCACGCCTGCTCCGCTTCCAGGTCTCCGAGGAGGATCCGGACATGGCAGATCCCACCAGCGAGTTTCCGATCCTCGAGTTTGCGCAGCCCCAGAACAATCACAACGGCGGCTGGATCGGATTCGGGCCGAGCGACGGCTTCCTCTATCTCGCCTCGGGCGATGGAGGCGGCGGCAACGACGACGACGCGGGGCATACGCCCGGGATCGGCAACGCCCAGGACCTCACGGACAACCTGCTCGGCAAGATGCTGAGACTCGACGTCGACGGCGACGAGTTCCCCGGCGATCCGGGGCGCAACTACGCGATTCCGGCAGACAATCCCTTTTCGGCCTCCTCCACGCCGCCGGGCGATCCGGAGATCTGGTCCTACGGGCTGCGCAATCCCTTCCGGGCGAGCTTCGATCGGGACACCGGCGATCTCTACATCGGCGACGTGGGGCAGAACGAGTGCGAAGAGATCGATTTCCAGCCGGCGACGAGCACCGGCGGGGAGAACTACGGCTGGAGGTTGCGCGAAGGCACGATTCAGACGCCGACCGTGGGGGGCGACAAGCCGCCGGACAACGTCGACCCGATCTTCGCCTATCCCCACTCCGCGGGCTCCAGCTGTCTCCTTCCGGCCGCCGGCTTCACGGGAAGTTCCGTCACTGGCGGCCAGGTCTACCGAGGCCCCATCACGTCGCTCGCGGGACGTTATTTCTTCGCCGATTTCTTTGGAACGGGGGAGCTCTGGTCGTTTATCTTCGACGGCTCGGCGCCGGTCGACTTCGACGGGACGAACTT
>CAYWGW010000150.1:0-10112 GCA_964457385.1 uncultured Spirochaetaceae bacterium | reverse complement strand
CCTTCCGCCAGAGATCCCGACTCCGGAGCTCCGCTCTCAGCTGCCGCAGCTCCGCCGATCGAAGGGCCTGCTCGCTGCGCCGGGAGATCTCGGCGAGGTGCCCGAGTTGCCACAACGCGTCCCCCCTCGCGTGAAGCAACGCACTCCGGCGGCTCTCGATGTCCTGGAATGCCAGCAGAAGGACTCCGACCGCCAGGGCCACGAGAACAGCCAACGCCGCCCAACGAAGTCTCTGTCGCCGCTTGAAGCCGCTCAAATTCCGTCCCTGTTCCATCTCCTGCTTTCCATGCTCCAGCCGCCTGATCCCCGACAGGTCGCCGCCCGGACGACGCTCGAGCGCCCGCCCCGGCGACGCAGCAATACCGCACGGATGCTGCCCTGCTGCCTGGCCCCTGCATCGGCGTGTCTCCCGGTCCCGCTTGAGCGCCGCGCATCGAAGACGACGACTTCACGACTCCTACCCGGTACTTCGGCCTCCTTTGCCCCCGATCCCTACGACGCTTCGATCGGGAGGAACCCGAAGGCCGACTCACGCCGCGGGGCGTGCTCGCAGACAGCCCACCCTCCCCTCGCACCCGCCAGAGCCGCGGGATAGCTTCTGGCCCATGCCCCGACCCCACCCGCTCGGCCTGATCGTGAATCCGCACTCCGGGCGCGACGCGCGACGGCTCTTCGCCCGTGCCGGCACCTCGACCCTCGAGGACAAGCGGAGCCAGCTGACCCGGATCGTGGTCGGGGCCGCGGCGGCTGGTATCGAGAAGGTCGTTCTCGCAAGGGATGCCTTCCGGATCGCCTCGGCGGCGGTCGAGGCGCTCGCGCTTCCGATCGAGATCGAGCTGCTCGAGCTGCCGACGACGGGTAGAGGCATCGACAGTCAGGTGGCGGCTCGCGCCTTGCAGGATCGCGGCTGTGCAGCGGTCGTCGCCCTCGGCGGCGACGGAACCAGCCGGGCCATCACCCTGGCCTGGCCCGAAGTGGTGCTGCTGCCTCTCTCGACCGGAACGAACAACGTTTTTCCCTTCGACGTCGAGGCCACCGTCGCCGGGGCCGCCGCCGGGCTCGTGGCCTCGGGCCGGCTCGCCCTCGAGGTCGCTGCGCGCCGGGCCAAGATCGTACGGGTGGAGTGCGAGGACGGGCGGCGGAGCCTGGCCCTGATCGATGCGGCGCTGCTCGTCGATGATCATCCCGGTAGCCTGCTGCAGGCCGATCCCGAAAAGCTCGCGGCCCTGCTGCTCAGTCGGGCCGAGCCCGCCAGCGTGGGGCTCTCGCCGGTGGGGGGATTGCTGTTGCCCTGCGACGCCGACGACGATTTCGGCGTCGACGTGCGCACCCGCCCGGGCCCGCACCCCGAAGCGCGAGGCAAGACCCTGCGCGCACCGCTCTCCCCCGGCCTCTACCAGACGGTGGGCATCGAGTCCGTGGAGCGCGTGGAGCTCGGCTCGGCCGTCTGCTGGAGCGGGCCCGGGCTGCTGGCCTTCGATGGCGACCGGGAAATCCTGCTGGCGCCCGGAGAATCCGTGCGTCTCTCGGTCGTACGAGAAGGACCCTGGGTGATCGATCCGATCCGCAGCCTGCGAATCGCGGCCGAGCAGGGCCTCTTTCTGGACATGGGGCCCTGGCACGATCATCGCTCCGGCGGAAGCCATTCATGCTGTTAGGCCGACGATGAGCCTCGAGACGAGCCTCGCGTCGCGGATCGAGCGCGTCCAACGGTGGCTGGCGGAGGCGGACCGTGTCGTGGTCCTCACCGGCGCCGGTATCTCGACGGATTCGGGCATCCCGGATTTCCGTGGTCCGAAGGGACTCTGGACACGGAACCCCGAGGCCGAGAAGATGGCCACGCTGCAGGTCTACGCGGCCGATCCGGAGATCCGGAGGAGAGCCTGGCGGTGGCGGCTGGAGACCCACGCCGCGCAGCCAGCACCCAACGCGGGACACGCTGCCCTCGTCGCCCTCGAGCGCGTTGGCCGCCTGGACACCCTGGTCACCCAGAACGTCGACGGTCTCCACCAGTCCGCCGGATCCGACCCCGATCGGGTCATCGAGATCCACGGCACCCTGCGCGAGGTCGAGTGTCTCGGCTGCGGCGAGCGCGGCCCGATGGAAGCCACCCTCGAGCGGGTGCGAGCCGGTGAGGAGGATCCGCCCTGCCTCGACTGCGGCGGCGTCCTCAAGTCGGCCACGATCTCCTTCGGACAGGCCCTCGTCGCCGAAGATCTGGAGCGGGCGCAGCGGGCCGCAGCGCGCTGCGACCTGCTCCTCGCCGTCGGCAGTACACTCGCCGTCTATCCGGTGGCCGCCATGGTCCCGATCGCGAAGGATCAGGGAGCCCGGATCGTGATCCTGAACGGCGAGCCCACGGAGATGGACCCGATCGCCGATCTCGTCCTACACGGTTCGATCGGCGAGATCCTGCCGAAGGTCATTCCGGATCCGTGATGTCGGCGCGGGCCCGAGAGATCGCCATGTCCCTCTTCTGTGTCGTCTCGCTGATCTTCCTCATCGTGCGGGATCTGACGCTACCCGAGGTGCGGGACGTCGAGGTCTGGCTGGGCATCGAGGTGCGGGGGATGTGGGCCCGCTGGACGGCCCCGCTGCATTGGTCGCTCTTCGCCTTCGGCACCTGGGCCTTCGCGAGTGGAGTCCGCTGGGCCTGGCGAGCGGCGGCGATCTACCTGTTCTATGTCGCCCTCAGCCATCTGATCTGGAACCTGTCCAGTCCGGCCGGCGGTGGCTGGTCCGATGGCCTCTGGCAGCTCGCGCTCTTCGCCGCGATCGGCGCCCTGCTCGCCCGCGAGGCCCGGACGAGGGACGCGAATCGAGAGAGGAACGGGCGGGCCCGGTGAGGGTCAGCGGCTCTCGCCGCTGCATAGCAGCTCGAGAATGCGATCCTCCGCGGCCTCGGCGTCCGAGCGGCCGAGCTCGACGAGGGGCTCGGTGTAGCTCGCGTCGAAGTAGAGGTACGAGAGCAGATCCGCCTCGTTCTCCGGCGCGCCCCGCATCGCGGACTGCGCGAACATCCGATGCATCAGGCCGCGAGAGCGGGAGTGGGCTCGGCGATTGTGGTAGGCGTCCGAGGCAATGGCCCCGATGTCCTCACTGGGACGGACGACTGCCGTCTCGACGGGTCGGTACTCGATCCCCCTGCTCGCCCGGATCGCATCTCGGATGGCTTCTCGACATTCGTTTCCGGCGGTCTCCGCAGCCGCACCCAGCAACGTGTTGATCGTCTCGACCTGGCGCAGCTCCTGCTCGAGCTGGTCGAGGATCAGCACGTTCAGCATCTTGCCCAGCACGAAGGACGGCTGGGCGATCGCGCGCTCGGCCTGCGCGCTGACCTTCTGCGCGCCCGGCGTCGCCTTCAATGCGATGACCAGCAGCTTGTCGGCCCCCAGCCTCAGCGGCGGCGAGAGGGGCGTGTTCGCCCGCAGTCCCCCGTCCAGGTAGTAGCCCGCGCCGATCCGGACCGCCGGAAAGAGAAAGGGAATCGCGGCGGACGCACGTACGTGATGCGACGTGATCTCGGTCTCGATCGCCTGGGCATAGGGATCGGGCTCCCAGGGGCTGATGTCCGGTCCCCGCCCTTCCAGGGAACCGTCGAGAAAGACGGTGACCAGCCCGGTATGGACGTTCGTACAGGCCACGCACAGGACCTGCGGACGGCCTTTTTCGAGATTGGGCCGCAGGGATGCCCACGGGATTCGCTCTTCGACCAGTCGCTCGAGCGGCGCGATGTCGACCAGCCCTCCAATCACGTCGGGTCCGCCCGCGCTCTCCTCGCGCTGCAGAATCGACCCCATGCCCAACATGCGCAGAGGCACACCGATCCAGTCACCGGCCGAGAGCCGGAGAACGTGGTCCAGCGACATCCCCGTCCATGTCTCCATCAGGGCGCGCGCCCGGGGCAAGGGATCGAGATGGGCGCTCGCAGCCGTGTAGCCCGCGTGGATCGCGCCGACGGACGTTCCGCTCACGATGTCGAACTCGAAGCCGGATGGAAGCCGGGGATAGATCCGCTCGAAGAGGTACGAGAGCACTCCGGCCTCGTAGGCTCCCCGTGCGCCACCCCCCGAGAGCACGATGGCCGTTCGCATCGACTAGCGCCGCTCCCCGGAAATCCCGACGGCAGCCGTCTTACGCCATCTCGTCCCTGAAACGAACAGCTTGTCGTCACCGATCACGAGACCGCCCTCCATATCCCGCATGGATCATCCGACGAACTCCACGGAAGTCGCTCGTTCGACCCCCGACGATGGGGCCGACGGGAAGGCCCAGTCAAGGGCGGATGCAAAGCTCGATTTCGCATTCGGGGGAAGGAGCTGGAGTGGAGCGCGAGACCGGGTTCGAACCGGCGACCCTCAGCTTGGGAAGCTGATGCTCTACCAACTGAGCTACTCGCGCGTCCAGCCGAAAGATTAGCAGGTTCGCGCGGATGCCAACCCTCGCGTCCCAACCCGATCGGTTCCGGCCAGCCCCGGACCTCTGGATCCAGGGGAAGTGGATCCAAGGGAAGCATCGTGGGCGCGTCGCCCGCCCTACTCTTCGATCAGCTCCACGAAGATCCCGTCGAGCTCGTCGGGATCGGCGGGATCGGCGGGAAGGGCATGGGAGGTAGCCTCCTCCGGGGGTCGGCCTGCTTCAGTTCTTCTCCCCAATCCGACCTCGAAGGGGTCTCCATCGATCACTTCCACAGCGTCCGAGAGATCGAGATCATCGAGGCTCCAGTCGGCGGACTCGGATCGGCCGGTTCGGGTTGCCGGGGCCGCCTCGATCGGATCGAGATCGAAGGGCTCCTCGAGGGTGACGTCGGCTCCGATGCGCGCGGCGGCCCCGGAACGGGCGCCCTGCCCAGTCGCAGCGGGAGCAACGCGAGCAGCCAAGTCGGCGGCCTGCGAGAAAGGGATGGAATCCGGCACGGAATCCAGCGCGGCGGGCCGCGCCGAAGAGCCGCCGACCGTCTGGGTATAGGTCGTCCCGGGATCGGGCCCGACACCGAGATCCATCGCGGCCCGCTCGACGTCCCCGGGCTCGAGCCTCGGTCGACCGGCCAGATAGGCCTCGAACAGGGCATTGTCCGCCAGCGTGTTGATCAGCCTTGGTCGACCGCGTCCGAACTTGTAGAGGGCATCGAGCGCTGGCGCGGGCACGAGATCCGCCGAGGTCCCCACGAAAGCCAGGCGTTGGGCCACGTAGGCAGCGGCGTTCTCGCTGGAGAGCGGATGCAGCTGGACCCGAACATCGATGCGAGGCGCCATGCTCGCGTCCCGCTGCACGAGGGCGTCGAGCTCGGGGGAGCCGATGAAAAGCATCGAGACCATGCGACGATCTTCGTACTCCAGGTTCAGGAGACCTCCGAGCTCCGCGAAGACCTCGGGCGTCATCACCTGGGCATCATCGATCATCAGCACGGCGTGGCGACCATCCTCTCGGATGATCGCAAGCTGCTCGTAGATCTCGGCCAACAGCGTGGCGCGATCCTCCGAGGGATCCTCCGTGCCGAGCTGCCGCACGAAGCGCTGCAGGATGCCGGTCGCGTCGGCCGCGCCCGCCAGCATCACGAGGAGCGTCGCCTCGAAGACTTCCTCCTCGAGCGAGTCCAGGATGCGACGGGCAAGCAGGGTCTTCCCCATGCCCCCCTCGCCCGTCAGCAGGGTGAGTCCCTTGTGCTGACGCAGGCCTCTCTCGACGCGCCGCTGAGCGTCGCGATGGCTCGCGCTCTCGAAGAAAAAGCGCAGATCGGGCTCGTTGCTGAAGGGATCCTGCGCGAGGCCGAAGTGCTGCAGATGTTCCACGGCGCTTTCCTTGGGTCCGGGCTGCCTCCGCATCGGGGCACCCGGCTTCGGAGGATTCAGACGAAGGAGATCTTCTTGCGACCGTCCTTGCGACGGGATCGGGTATCGTCCGGCTCGGTCGAGCCGCTCGATTCGAAGGGATCCTCGTCGAGCTCGGACTCCACCTCCGAGGCGATCTCATCGACCGAGGCGTAGGCTTCCAAAGGGACGGACGCCACGACCGCGTCGTCTCCGGATTCGTCCTCGTCCCCGTCGAAGAGGTCGTCGAAGCTCTCGAAGCGCTCTCCGGGCTGACCGACCTCGGGCGGGGAAGGGCCGCCGGCGGCGCGGAGCGCGGCGAGCCTGTGGGCCGCACCGGGGAATCCCGCGTCGATCTCGAGCACCCGCTCTATGCTCGAGTGGGCGCGCTCGAGGTCTCCGGCCCCTTCGTGGGCGAGAGAGAGATCGAAGTAGACCCCGGCGAGCCTCGCCGCGGGGATGTCGGGCAGCGCCAGCGCCTGCTCGAGATGGTGCACGGCCGCCTCGTACTGCGAGAGATCGCGAGCGCAGAGTCCCATCAGGTAGAGGCTGTCGAAACGCCGCGAATCGGAATCTAGACAGACGCGAAACTCACCGATCGCGTCCTCGAAGAGACCCATCTCCCGATAGGCGATTCCGAGGTCGTAGCGGGTGTCGTAGTCGCCCTTGTCGAGCGTGGCGGTCACGCCCTTCTTGAAATCCGCAAAGATCGACTCGAAGCCGTCCTCGACGGTCGAGAGCACTCCGGAGGGGGCGTCGTCGACCACCGGCTCTTCGACGTCTGAAAGAACGTCGGCCAGGGCCTCGCGGAGATCGAAGGTCTCGCCGGCATCGAAGGCGGGCGTCGTGTCGTCGAACATCTGGCCCGACGAGTCATCCTCGTCGTCGAGATCGACCTCGAAGGAAATCCGTGCGTCGTCCGTCGAGGTCTCGGGATCGTCGGAGATCGTCTCTTCGGTCGTATCTTCGGCCTCGACCTCGACCTCGACCTCGACATCGCTCGCGGCATCGAGATCCCGGTCGACCGGATCGACGTCGACCTCGATCCCGTCGTTGGCGAGACGCTCCGTGACCTCGTCGGGTTCCCGTGCGGTCACGTCCGCGTCCACGCCTGTGGCGGGCCCCTGGACCGTCGACGAAGATCCGCCCCGGCCCTTCCGGATCTCGGCCATCTTTTCGAGTGCACGCGAATGACGCGGGACCAATTCGAGAATTCGCGTGAGGATCGCCTCCGCCTCCTCGAACATCTCCTGCGCGAGGTAGAACTCGGCCTCCTCGACCTCTTCCTCGACCTGATCCGGCGTCGGGGATTCCGCTCCAATCGCCGGATCGCCGGAGGGGGGCGTTTCTGCCTCGAGTTCCAGATCGAACTCGAACTCCGGGCTCTCCCCTTCGCTCCCGAGATCGAAGCCGCCCTCCGTCGAGACCTGCGCCGTCCGATCCCCACCGACCGGATCGTCCTCGAAGGCGATCCCGAGATCCGATGGCTCCGGGCCGCCGGTCCCCCCGAAATCGAGACCGGATCTCGTGTCGTTCGCTGCGACTTCTTCGATGGCCTGGTCGAGATCCAGCTCGACCTCGAGATCCAGATCGAAATCCGATGCCTCCGACGCCTTGTTTCGGGTCTCGGCGCCAGGAGACGACGCACCCGAATCGGGTGAGTCCACATCGCCGATGCGGGCGGCCGCCGAAGGGTCCAACGCTGCGATCCGATCCCGCAGGACCCCGAGCGCCTCGGCATCGCCTTCGCCGCGCAACTGCTCCGCCACCCGGCACCAGGCCTCCACGGCCTGCTCCGGCTGCCCCTGGTCCACATGAACGTCGCCCAGCTTCTCGAGCGCTCCGCGGTGGTCGGGCTCCAGGGTCAGGATCGCTCGAAGGCTCGTAAGGGCCTGCTCCCGCTTGCCATAACGCAGATAGACGCTGGCTTCGGCGAGAAGCTGATCGGGGTCGCCTTCGGGTCGGATCGCGGAATCGGTCTCGGAACCGGCCTCGTCGAATCCGGATGCCTCCAGGTCGAGCGAAATTTCGTCATCGCCCTCCAGGTCCAGAACGTCCTCGGCGAGGGCGGGTCCGGCCTCGCTCTGGCCTCCGAAGGTATCGAAGGGGTCGTCGTCCAGTATCTCCTCGTCTCCGAGCAGAGGCTCATCGACCTCCGAGACGTCCGCGGCCAGTCCCGATCCCGAAACGACCCCTTCCGCAGGCAGACGCTGCATCAGCTCGCGCGCCTTCTCCTCATCGCCGCGCTCGCGGAAGAGCTTCGCGAGCGCGCGGGTCGTCTCCGCCAGCTTCGCGTCCGAGCCCATCCGGGCGTAGAGATCGATCAGCAGCTCGTACTGCGCGGGATCCTGCGAGACCTCGAGTGCCTTTCGCGCCACGGGCTCGGCACGGTCGAAGCTCGCCTCCGTCATCAGGTTCCGGGCGAGCCCCGTAAGGGTCGTCAGATCCTCCGGTCGGAACTCCAGGATGCGCTCCTGGATCGTGATCAGCTGTTCCCGAGCTCCCTGGCTCTCGAGCTCCGCGGCGACCGCCTGGTATTCGGCAAGAGCCTCCGACTCCATGCCCTCCTGACGAAGCAGCTCGGCGACCTTCAGCCGACTCGTCGTATTGGACGGATCGAGAGCGGCCATCTGACGCAGCAGCTCGAGCGCCTCGGGCTTGCGTCCCTCCTTGTGGAAGCCGTCAGCGGCCGTCTGCAACGCGGCGATCGCCTCGGCATCCAGCCCCATCCGCTGGTACAGCTCCGCCAGCGATACATACGCAGAGTAGTGTTTCGGGTCGAGATTCAGGATCTGCTTGTAGACGGCGACCGCCCGTGCATCGAAGCCATCCTGACGGTACTGCTGAGCGACCTTGCCGTACTGGGCGATCGCCTCTGCCGCCTGCCCCCAGCGGCGATAGGCATCACCGACTTCCAGCAGCAGCTTGGCATCCCGCGGATCCGCCTTGAGCAGGGTCTGGTACTCTTTGAGAGCCTTCGCCTTCGCCCCCTTTTGGGCGAATTTGCGTGCCGCGTCCAATACTTTTCGTTTATTGAGCGCCAAGGAACCCTCAACATGGCGGCGTGATCGACGGATGGGCAGGAGGCCCCTCGAGTACTCGTATCGGCGAGTCCAGAGGCCCCTTGAGACGAGTCTGGGAGATCTGACGATCGGCGAGGGGGTCCCGGAGGGGCGCTGAGTTCTCGCGAGGCGACCTCGGAGCCGAGTCCCGAGCTGCGGCTTCGACTCTTCGAATCGGACAGGCGCCCTCAGGACGAGACGGAACCGCCGGTGAGATGGCGTGCCAATGCCTCGAGCCCGAAGCGGTAGCCCGCGGCACCGAGTCCAGTGACGACGCCCAGCGCAATCGGTGAGACGTACGAGTGCTGCCGGAACGGCTCCCGCGCGTGGACGTTCGACAGATGGACCTCGACGACCGGCAGTCCGGTGGCCACCAGGGCATCTCGAAGCGCGACACTCGAATGGGTGAGTGCGGCCGGATTGATCAGGATCCCATCGACCGCCCCCATGGCGGCCTGGATGCGGTCGACCAGCGCACCCTCGTGGTTCGACTGGAAGCACTCGATCTCGACACCGAGCGCCTTCGCCGAGGCGACCAACGAGGCGTCGATATCGGCCAGCGTCTGGTGTCCGTAGATCGCCGGCTCGCGCGTGCCGAGCAGGTTCAGGTTCGGGCCATGAAGGACCAGGATGCGACTAGCCTTGGACACTGCGACTCCTCGAACCGGAAGCGGGCCCGACAGTCCCCGCCAGGCCCTGCGCCGACACCGCGCACACCTGGCGTCGGGCGCCGCCTTCTCAGGGCGCGATCAGAGCTGCTCGCGGATCTCGACGCTGCTGCGCCGGACGAGGTAGCGCGCCTTGCCCAGATTGCCATCGGGAGAGATCGCAAGCACCAGGAAGACGTCGCTTTCGATCACCCGGAAGATCAGGGTCACGCGGTCCAGCCGGATGATGGTTTCCCTGAGATCGCCCGCGCCGAGGGCGTCGGAGGCCTTGCTCGTCTCCGCCAGGATCCGGCCGAATTCGATCCCCGCGCTCGTGACGTCGCCACCGAAGGGATCGTCCCGATCGAGCGGGCCGGTCGAGGCCGCCTGCGCGATCGCGATGCCGTCGAGTCCCATCAAGGCCGCCCCGAAGCCACCGCCACACTCGTCGACGATCGTCTGAAGAATCCGCTCGAAGCTCATCGCACTCTCCCGCGCCGTGTCTCAATGGAGCGCTGATGTCGGCCGCTACGCCGGGGAACGATGCCGTACCCGCCGCAGCTGGCGCCGCTCCAGATTGTGCAGCCAACGCT
>CAYWGW010000149.1:0-10151 GCA_964457385.1 uncultured Spirochaetaceae bacterium | reverse complement strand
TCCGGCTCGTCGACCCCCCGCACCCGCGCGCTGCAGAAGTAGGGAACGCCTTCGAACTCGGTCGAGAGAAACAGGAAGCCATCGATGGGACCGAAGTCGAGACAGGCCAGCTCCAGCTCGGCTACGTCGATCGAGACGATCGTGGCGAGCTCGGGCTGGATCGCCTGGTTGGTACCCCGTTGCAGCCGGACCTGAGATCGTCTCCAGCCTTCGAGAAGTGAGGCGATCCGGTCGCGATCGTCGATCGCGCGCGGATGCAGACGGCCGAAGGTCTCCGCCGAGAGACGGTCGGGCGCGACCGGGCTCATGCGTTCGTCGTCGTCCGGCTTCGGTGGAGCTCGGACCAGACGAACTGCTTCCAGTAGCTCTCCGCCAGATCCACCCAGAGCTGTAGGCCACCCTCCATCCGCATGAAGCGGCGGACGTTGGTGATGAGCCAGCTGTGAACGGCCTGACTGTCCCGGCAGGTCTCGCAATGGCCCGACGTGCAGCAGAAGGCGATTTCCTTGGTATCGGCGGCCCAGGCGTTGAAGCCTGGCAGCACGGGATTGCCGTTTCGAAGGCGCTCCGTGTGGGCCGGATGATCGACGCTGATGCTCGGACAGCTCTCGTAGCCGAACTCGCCCCATTCCGTCCGGCCCGTGATCAGCGCCCGGATGTAGTAGGGATGGGAGAGCACGGCCTCGGGGTAGCGCTCCGCGACCCGCAGCGCCTCCTCGAGCAGGCGCTGCTCGCCGTCGCGTCGCAGGGCATCATCGCTGCCGTAGCTCGAGTAGTAGTTGAAGGAGACGAGGTTTCCGTTGTCGGCGATGCGACGGATCGTCTCGTCGATGGCGTCGGTCGCCGACGGATCGATCGCGTAGATGTAGGTCGCCCTCGGATCGTCCTTGTAGTTGAGCAGCGACTTCTCGAAGAGGCCGCTGAAGCGATCGCCGTTGGGCTTGATCGCCCGCATGCGATCGTCGAGACCGACGCCCCCGAAGAGGGTCAGCGCGATCGCCACGTTCTCGAAACCGTCGACCGGGAACTCCCGGAGCCCGTTCGAGGAAATCGTCACGAACTCCATTTCTTCCACGAACGCGGTCACGCGATCGGGATGCAGGGTCGGCTCGCCGCCGATCAGCAGCGCCGCCGTCACGCCCCGCTCCGCCTCGGCCCGGGCGAAGTCCCGCCAGGTCCCGATGTCGGAGGGCTCTCGTGTCCGCTGATCGAAGTCGTAGGCGAAGAACCAGCAACCCTCGCAGCGGATGTTGCAGGCGTTCGTCAGATGGTACTCGGAGCTGCGCACCCGGCGGCTGATCTCCCGCAGCCGCTCGAAGCGCCCCGCGAGCTCCGGGTCTTCCGCGAGCGCCTGAAGCCGTCGTCGCGGCGCTCGGGCGGGCGGGGCGCCATCGTGTGCAGCAGATCCCGGGGGTGTGGATCCAGACATGTCGCCATCTCCTCTCGCGATCAGGAACGATCGGGACGAAGACGAGCCTACCACGAACGCGGCGATTTGTTCATGTCGATTCAGATGGAGAGAGCCGGAAACATCCAGATCACAGGCGTTTTTCGTGCGTCCGTCGACCTTTCGGACCGGCTGGATTCGACCTTGGAGCAAGCCCGACCACCCGATCTGCACGCCGGTCCCTCAGAGCCGGATGACCGCCAGGATTCCCATCACGCTGCCCAGCAGCGCGATCGCGTAGAGCAGTGAGCCCACGGCACCGTCCCGCTCGCCCCCGCCGAAGTCGATCAGCAGCGAACGCACGTGGTGGGCCCCCTTCCAGAGCGGCAGGACGAGAATTGCCGCCAGCACGAGCGGACCGAGCGGAATCACACCGAAGAGCCAGTACGTTGCGATCGCGTGCGTCCGCTCGTAGGAGAGCGCGGCCGGATCGACCCACCCCAGCGGCACCAGCAGCCCGACCACCAGGATGAAGGGCGTCAGCAGCATCGTCCCGATCAGGATCCCCTGGCCGAAGAGCAGCCAGATCAGGGGCTCGAGCTTCAGCAGCAGAGTCCGCATCAGTAGATCCCCCCCGCCAGAATCGCCCCGAGCACGATCGTGATGCCCAGCCAGACGACGTAGAGCGTCGCGTGGATGACGGGAGCCGGCGGCGGCTTCAGCGGCCCGATCGCCGGCGGCTGCGCCTTCGGGAAGAGCCGGAAGAAACGCACAGCCACGAAGACGACCGACACCAGGCAGAGCAGGTGGAAGGCGATGTAGAGAGGGCTCTGCAGGCTCTCCATTGCCGCCTGCCAGGCCTCCGGGCCAGCCGCCAGGGCGTTCGTCAGCCGGATCGCCTGGAAGCCCACCAGGAAATAGACGATGCCCGTCGCATCGAAGAGCAGGTAGATGAGGATGCGCTTGCCACCCCACCAGGTGGTCGGCATCTGGGGCGGCGCAGTCCGGGTCCGACCCGGCCGGGGCGGCGCCATCGCTTCGGGATGAGACGGTCCAGCCATGATCAAGCACCTCCTCGGGGCAGCACGAGCCCCTTCGCCCAATCGATCACGGCCTCGAACTTCGCCTGATTGACGGCGGCCGCGGGGTCGACGTTCTTGGGACAGACCTCCGAGCATTCATTGGCGTAGGAGCAGCTGAAGACCGTGCCCTCGCCGCGGAAGATCTCGTTCCGCAGATCGTTGCCCTCGTCCCGCGAATCCATGTTGTAGCGATGGCCGAGGGCGATCGCTGCGGGGCCCAGGAACTCGGGCTCGTTCGCGACGACCGGACACGCCGAATAGCAGAGCATGCAGTTGATGCACATGCTGAACTGCTTGAATACCGAGAGCTGTTCCGTGGTCTGACCGAAGGTCCCCTTCGCGCCCAGATTCTCCATGTCCGCGGCCCGTTCCTTGGCCCGGATGATCCAGGGCTTCACGCTCTCGAATTTATGCATGAAGCCGTCGAGGTCCACGACGAGATCCCGCACGATCGGGAAGTTCGCGAGCGGCTCGATCTCGATCCGCTCGTCGTAGTCGTCGAGCGAAGCCTTGCAGGTCAGCTTCGGCTCGCCGTTGACCATCATGCCGCAGCTGCCGCAGACGGCCATCCGACAGGACCAGCGATGGGAGACCGAGGCATCGAGCTCGTCCTTGATGAAGTTCACGGCGTCGAGGACCTTCCAGTTGTCCTCGCAAGGAACCCGGTACTCCTGCTTGCGCGGCTTCTCGTCCTTGTCGGGGTCGAAGCGCGTGATCACGATCGTCTTCTCGGCCATCAGTACTTTCGCTCCTCCGGGACCCATTTGCCCAGCACGACCTCCTTCTTTCCGAGCCGGGGCCCGGCGGGATCGTGATGGACCATCGTATGGTAGAGATAGTCCTGGTCGTTGCGGGTCGTGAAGTCCTTGCAGGTATGCGCACCGCGGGACTCCTTGCGATGCGCGGCGGAGACCGCCAGCGTCTCGGCGACCTCCACCATGTTGGCCAGCTCGAGAGCGGTGATCAGCTCCGTGTTGAAGACCTTGCTCGGATCCTCCAGCCGCAGATCAGCGACGCGACCGCGGAGCTGCGCCGTCGCTCCGACGCCCGTCTGCATCGTGGACTGCTCGCGGTAGACCCCGCAGCAGGCTTCCATCACCAGGTTCAGCTCCCGCCGCACCGCCGAGATCTTCTCTCCGCCCTTCTGGCGACCGCGCAGGTTCTCGACCCGGCCGGCCTCTTCCTCGACCTGAGCCCGCAGCGCGGCCTCGTTGCCCTCCGACGCTCCCCGAGCGAAGTCCATCGCATGCCGGGCGGCCGCCGCACCGAAGACGAGGCATTCGGTCAACGAGTTCGAGCCGAGCCGGTTGGCGCCGTTGATCGACACGCAGGCGACCTCACCGGCGGCGTAGAGCCCCGGCAGCGTCGTCGCCCCGTGGATGTCCGTGTCGACCCCGCCCATCATGTAGTGGACGACCGGACGGATCGGAATGGGAGTCGTCACCGGATCCACTCCGACGTAGGTCTTGGCCAGCTCGCGGACGAAGGGCAGCCGCGAGTTGATCTTCTCCTCGCCGAGATGGGTCAGATCCAGATGGACGTAGTCTCCGTAGGCGCCCGAGAAGCCCCGGCCCGCCTCGATCTCCTGCACGATCGCCCGGGAGATCATGTCCCGCGGTCCGAGCTCGGCCTTGTTGCCCACGCCGTAGTCGTAGTCGACCAGGAATCGCTCGCCCTCGGAGTTGCGCAGGTAGCCGCCCTCGCCGCGGGTCGCCTCGGTGATCAGGATGCCCGTCCCGGGTAGACCCGTCGGATGGTACTGGACGAACTCCATGTCCTTCAGCGGTACGCCGGCGCGATAGGCGAGCGCCATGCCGTCGGCGGTCTTGATCGTGCCGTTGGTCGTGAAGGGAAAGATCTTGCCGCCACCCCCGGTCGTCAGGATCACGGCCCGGCCGAGGATCGTGGAGTACTCGCCGGTCCGGATGTCCAGGGCGGCCACCCCGCGGCAGGCGCCGTCCTCCAGCAACAGCTTCGAGACGAAGAACTCGTCGTAGCGCACGATGTTGTCGAAGCGCATCGAGTGCTGGAAGAGGGTATGCAACATGTGGAAGCCGATCTTGTCGGCGGCGTACCAGGTACGCTTGGTCGTCATGCCGCCAAAGGCGCGGGTCGCCACCGTCCCGTCCTCGTTGCGCGAGAAGGGGCAGCCCCAGTTCTCCAGTAGCGCCAGCTCCTTGGGCGCCTCCTCGACGAAGAACTGAATCGCATCCTGGTCGCCGAGGAAGTCGGAGCCCTTGACGGTGTCGTAGCCGTGCAGCTCCAGGTTGTCGTCGTCCCGAGCGACCGCGGCCGCGCCGCCCTCGGCGGACACCGTATGGCTTCGCATCGGGTAGACCTTCGAGACCAGCGCGATCGAGGCACGGGGGTTGGCCTCGGCAGCCGCAATCGCCGCTCTCAGACCAGCGCCGCCGCCGCCGACGATGACGATGTCATGTCGGGAAACATCCATGGAGGACTCCTTCATCAGACGGGTCTCGGACGGGTCTCAGCCGGGCACGCTGAGCTGCCGTCCGTGGGAGGCGCATCGGGTGTAACCGATCACCCAGACGATTTAAAGGTGATTTGCGGATCCACATCGTGACCAGGCCGCCCCCAGGCCACCTTCAGACCGTCGCCGGCTCCTGCTGTGTCAGACAGTGGACCGTCCCCAGACCGTGGACCAGCGCCCGCGCCGGAATCGGCAGGACCGGACGGTCCGGCAGACAGGCCTCCAACACCCGGATCGCCTCCCAGTCCGCCTCGACGTCAAAGACCGGGAGCAGCACGCCCTGATTGGCGAGATAGAAGTTGGCGTAGCTCGCGGGCAGCCGCCCCCCGGACCCCAGGATCCGCCCCGGCGACGGCAATGGGATCACCTCCAGGCGACGCCCCGCCGCGTCGCTCATGCCCTCGAGCCGACGGCGGTTGCTTTCGAGAATGGCATGATTCGGGTCCTTCGGCTCGTTCTCGAGGACGGTCACGACCCGTCCGGGAGCGACGAAGCGCGTCAGATCGTCGATGTGGCCGTCGGTGTCGTCGCCCTCGATGCCGTCGGCGAGCCAGAGTACCTTTCGGGCACCGAGGATCTCGGCCAGCCAGCGCTCCAGGTTCGCCTTCGAGCGATCCAGCCCGGGCCGCTCCCGATTGGGATTCAGGAGGCAGGACTCGGTCGTCAGGATCGTGCCCTCGCCATCGCCCTCGATGGCCCCACCCTCGAGCACGAATCCGGCCTCGAAGCAGGGCACGCTCCGGATCGCCGCCATCGCGGCGGGCACGGCCGCGTCGTGATCCCAGGGCGGGTACTTCCCACCCCAGGAGTCGAACTCGAAGTCGATCAGCTCCAGGGGCGCTTCGGCCCCGCGTGGCCCCAGCACGAAGATCCCGCCGTGATCCCGGATCCAGGCGTCGTCGGTCGGGACACTGTGGAGCCGGACGAGATCCAGGCGCTCGATGCCCGCGCCGGCCAGCCGAGCCCTCACGCGAGACGCCATCGCAGCATCGGCAACGTGGATCTCGACGGCCTCCCCCGGAAGGAGGGCCCGCACGATCTCGCAGAACGCGTCCTCGACCGCGGGCAACAGGTCCGGCCAGGTCTCGGAATTGTGCGGCCACGAGAGCCAGGTCGCCCGATGCGGCTCCCACTCCGCCGGCCAGCGATAGCCCCGCAGTCCGGGCGCCTGGCGCGTCCGGTCGGCGTGCGGGCCCGTTCGCGAGCGCGGGTCCCCGCCCGCGGCCCCGCCCATCCCGGCCGACTCCCTACTGGCCCCCATCGCGACGGATCGTTTCGGACTCACGACCGCCCGGACGGTTCGTCGAGGAAGCGTCGTCCGAGAACACCGTAGGCCTCGATCCGGCGGTCCCGCAGGAAGGGCCAGCCGCGCCTCGCCTCCTCGATCGCGCGCAAATCACATTCCACCACCAGCACGGCCTCCTCGTCGGGCGGCGCGCAGGCGAGCAGGCGTCCGAAGGGGTCGACCGCGAAGGAGCTGCCCCAGAAGCGGATTCCGTCGCCCGCCACATCCTCGAGACGCTCGTGTCCAACGCGATTCACGGCGATCACGAAGGTGCCGTTGGCGATGGCATGGGATCGCTGGATCGTCTGCCAGGCGTCGAGCTGGGCACGATCGACCTCCTCGCCTTCCCCGAACTGCCAGCCGATCGCGGTCGGGTAGAAAAGGATCTCTGCACCGGCGAGCGCCGTCGCCCGCGCCGCCTCCGGGTACCACTGATCCCAGCAGACGAGCACGCCCAGCTGTCCGGCCTCGGTGGAGTGGCTCATGAACCCGAGGTCTCCGGGCGTGAAGTAGAACTTCTCGTAGTAGAGCGGATCGTCGGGGATGTGCATCTTGCGATAGCGCCCGACGAGCTCGCCCCGGGCGTCGATCACCACCGCCGTATTGTGGTAGAGGCCCGGCGCGCGCCGCTCGAAGAGCGAGGCCACGACCGAGACCCCCAGATCCCGAGCGCGTTTGGAGATCGCCTCGGTCGAGGGGCCCGGGATCGACTCGGCCCAGTCGAAGCGCGTCGGATCCTCGCTCTGGCAGAGGTAGAGCGAACGAAAGAGCTCCGGCAGGCAGACCACATCGGCGCCCTGTGCCGCCGCCTCCGAGATCCCCTCGAGCGCGCGCGCCAGATTCGCGTCCTGCGACGCCTCACAACGCATCTGGACCAGACCGACCCGGCGTACGTGAGCGTCCACCGCCCCTCCTCCCCTTCCTCGCCCGTCCTCTTCGCGGGTGTGGATACGGTACGCCCCCTCGTGGTGCAAGCCAATCCGGAGGTCGTGACCGCGGCTGTCACGCGGGTGTCCGAGGTTGCGCTGATACGGCTTCGGCCGTGTCGGAGACGGTCCGCGCGGGCGCCAGATACGGAGAGGCAGGGCATGGAGGGCATGGAGGGCATGGAGGGTCACGGAAAGTCACGGAGCGCAGCGGCGTACGCGGGCGATCGCTGGATGGAGACGACGGGGACGGCGATCGTGACCCTTCTCTCGGTCGTGCTCTTCGGGCTCGGATGGGCCCATCTCGAGCTCGGCAGGCTGCTCGTCGAGCCCCTCGAGGTCCGTCTCGAGGTCCGCGCGGCCGCGGCCGCCGCGCAGCTCGCGGATCGGGTGGGCGGAGTCGGGATCGGGGCAGAAAACCGTTACGCTGGACGTCAGGCGACCCCGACGCGCCGGAGGGCCGACCGATGACGAGCCCCAGCAGGATTCGGATCACGATGCAGGACGAGCTTGAAGACCGGGATGGTCTGGCAAGCCACGACGAACCGACGACCGGGAGCCCGACGCGGACCATCCTGGTGGACGGCTTCAACGTGCTCCACGCCGTCCTGCTGGGCAAGGAGCGCGCCGGCTGGTGGCGGCGGGCGCTCCGCGAGCGTCTGCTCGAGCGGGTCGAGGCCTGGGATGGTGGGCGCGACGAGATCTGGGTGGCCTTCGACGGCAGCCGGCCGGCCGAGTCCGTTTGGGCCGAGCCCGTGGCCTGCCCGAGCGATCCCGACGCGGGCCGGGGCAGCCACGGACCGATCGTCCACCAGGTCTTCGTCGAGAGCGCGGATGATTGGATCGTCCGCCGCGCCCGACGCGCGGAGCGACCCGAACGCGTCCTGGTGGTCAGCGCGGATCGCAAGGTCACCGGTCGCGCGCGCAGCGCAGGCTGCGAGGTCCTGGCGCCCTGGGTCTTCATCGCACGCTGCCCGACCGGGAGTCTCCCGCGGTAGGGACCGCGATCGGGCTTGCAATAGGGGAAGGCGCTCAGCCAGCGCTTCCGGGATCACCGGCCGCAGCGTCCGAGAGCGCGAAGATCTCGATGATCCTCGAGGCGTTCTCCTCGACGGCGCGTCGGCTCACGTCGATCGTTCGCCAGCCCTGGGAGCGGAACAGGCGCCTGGCCCGGTCGAGCTCGAGCATCACCTGATCCGGGTCGACGTAGGCTGTAGACGAGGGTGCCTTCATCGTTCGGAGCCGCGCCGACCGGACCGAGAGCAGCGTCCCGGGGTCGACGGTCAAGCCGAAGACCCGCCACGGGCTCAGCTCCAGCAACTCCTTGGGCGGCTCGAGCCCCGGGATCAGCGGCACGTTTCCGGTCTTGTAGCCGCGCTGCGCGAGGTACATCGAGAGTGGCGTCTTCGAGGTCCGGGAGACGCCCGTGAGCACGAGATCCGCCTCGTGCAGCGTATGCAGATTGGCGCCGTCGTCGTGTCTCACGGCGAACTCCACCGCCTCCACCCGCTTGAAATAGTCGTCCGAGAAGCCATGGAGCAGCCCGGGCTGATGACGCGGCTCGACGTGCAGACGCTGCGCGACCTTCTTGATCAGCGGTCCGAGCAGATCCACCGCAACGACGCCGCGGGCCTCCGCGTCCCGAAAGAGCGCGTCGACGACGTCTCCGTCGACCAGGCTGAAGACGACGACGGCGCTGCTCTCCTCGGCCTCTTCGAGCATGCGTCGGACGTCGGAGAAGGATCGGACGTCGCGAAAGACGCGCAGCCTCCAGGACGCCCGGAACTGCACCATCGCGGCCCGCACGGCCGCGCTACCCGTATCCCCCGTGCCGTCGGAGACGACGAAGACGGTGAGCTCCTTCGCATTGGGGCGGGCCATCGCACGAAGGTAGCGCCCAGCCGGTCATGCTGCTCCAACGGGCTCCGATCCACTCCGTCGGGCCCGCGCCTCGTGACTCGCCGTTGACGCGTCCGGACGCGCCCTGCATGCTCTGCGGGCCATGGCCTACGAACCGTCACGAATCGAAAAGAAGTGGCAGGTGCATTGGGAGACGCACGCCACCTTTCGCGCGGAAATCGACCCTGCCCGCCCCAAATACTACGTGCTCGACATGTTTCCGTATCCGTCGGGCGACGGTCTGCACGTGGGGCATCCCGAGGGCTACACCGCAACGGACATCGTGGCCCGCTTCAAACGTATGCGCGGCTTCAACGTGCTGCATCCGATGGGTTGGGACGCTTTCGGGCTTCCGGCGGAGCAGTACGCGATCCGGACCGGCACGCATCCGCGGATCACGACCCAGCGCAACATCACGAACTTCCGACGCCAGATCCAATCCCTCGGATTCAGCTACGACTGGTCGCGCGAGATCGATACCACCGATCCGCGTTACGTGCGCTGGACGCAGTGGATCTTTCGCAAGCTCTTCGAGCGCGGCCTCGCCTACGAGGCGGAGGTGCCCGTCAACTGGTGCCCGGCACTGGGCACGGTGCTCGCGAACGAGGAGGTGATCGACGGCAAGAGCGAGGTCGGAGGCCATCCGATCGTACGGATGCCGCTGAAGCAGTGGATGCTCCGCATCACCGCCTACGCCGACCGTCTGCTCGAGGATCTCGAGACGCTCGACTGGCCCGAGCCGATCAAGAAGATGCAGCGCGATTGGATCGGTCGCTCAGAAGGCGCCCATGTCCGCTTTCCCGTGAAGGACCGTACCGATCTCGAGATCGAGATCTTCACGACCCGCCCCGACACGCTCTTCGGCGCGACCTACATGGTGCTGGCCCCCGAGCATCCGCTGGTCCAGAAGATCACGACCGAAGAGCAGCGCGGCGCGGTCGAAGCCTACGTGGAGCGGGCCGCGCGCCGCAGCGAGCGCGCCCGACTGGCCGAGGGCGCGGAGAAGACCGGCGTGGCCACCGGCGCGCACGCCGTGAATCCCGTGAACGGCGAGGAGATCCCCGTCTGGATCGCCGACTAC
>CAYWGW010000148.1:0-10151 GCA_964457385.1 uncultured Spirochaetaceae bacterium | reverse complement strand
GATCGGCGGGATCCCGCTAGTGCGAGGTCGGGAAGGACATCAGGCGTCGCGCGGGCGGAAAGACCTGGTCCTTGTCCTCGAACGAGAGACCGAGCGCCAGAAGGATCTTGCGCTTGGTATCCATTCGACAGTTCATGCCCTTCTCGACACTGTGAATGGTCCGCAGAGCCACCTTCGCCTTGCGCGCCAGCTGCGCCTGGGTCATCAGCTTGTTCTCGCGTAGCTCACGCACCCGGTTCGGCACTCGCGGTTCCTGTGCGTCCATCTCTCCCATCACCATCACACCCCCAATCCGATGCTCCGGGAATCACTCCCGGAGTACGTCCTTTGAATCGTTCCCAGGATTCGGGGCGCCAACGCGGATTCTTGAGTCGAATCATCCGGTTGGAGCGATTTCCGGGGGCCCGGACGCGCCTCCGGTGCACGTGCAGAGGAGTGGCGGAGAACCGGCGGGATGAGGGACAGAGGCGCGTCTCCGAGAGGGTTCAGCGAACCGAAATGAGAGCTCGCGAGGCGGCAACGAAGCCGCAGCGCCGGCCGGCCGCTGCTCGGGCCGGTGCGGGCCGCTGCGCCCGCTCTGCTAGCCTGCGCGCGGTCGACGACGGCGTGCGGGGGTGGGGGAAATCGCATGCGGCACAGCTGGCTTCGGCTCTTCTGGGCCGGCGTTCTCGTGGCCGCTGCTGCGGTCGGCTACGTCGTCTCTTCGGGTCTCGGACGGGATCTGCTGCATCGGGAGATCGAGACCCAGCTCGGCCGGCTGCTGGCGGGGCCGGTCGCGATCGAACGCGTAGAGATCCAGCTCCGGGCCGGCCTCGCACTCGAGGCCTTCGGCTTCGAGGCCTACCCGGATCCCGGGGCCCTGGCCCCCCCGGCGCTGCGGGCACGTCGGGTCGTCGCCGGCATCGACTCCCTCGCGCTGCTGATCGGCCGACTCCGACTCCGCTCGCTGCTCTTGGAGGGGCTGCATCTGCGGGTCGAACGCAATCCCGATGGCGCGCTCTCGCAGCTTCCCGTACCGCCGCTGCGGCGCAGCGGCCCCCCCATCCTGCTGGCGTCGACTCCCGCAGAAGCGTTGCTCCAGCGACTCGAGTCCCTCGACGACGTCGCTCACGCGCTGCTCGAAGGCGACAGGCTACCGCGACAGGTCGAGATCCGGGACGGCAACCTCCACTGGCTGGATCGGCGAATCCCCGGTCCGGATGGCCTGCCCCTCGCCCTTCGCTTCGAGCTGCTCCACGGGGTACTCGAGCGCGACTGGCTCTCGGGCGCGCTGCAGACACAGGCGGGCGCCGTGCTGGTCGACGGGCACCACGCGCCCTTCCCCCTCGAGATCGGTCTGCATCGGGACGAACACGGTCGGCTGGAGTGGACGCTGGCCGGATCCCAGATCCCGATCGCCGGACTGGTCTCCCTCCGCAGACCCACACCCGGCGTCGAGGCCCTTCGCGGGACACTCGCCGCCGAGGCCCGGCTCGTCCGCTCGCCGGAGGGGCCCCTGCACCTCGATCTCAGTGGGCGTCTCGACGACGCCAGCCTCGAGCTGAGCGACTCCGGATTCCTTTTCCAACACGAGGCGATCGAGTGGACTGCCCGACTCGAGTTCGATCGTCGGCAGATCCATCTCACCGAGGCGCGTCTGCGCGGCGGCCCCCTCGGCCTCTCCCTCGCAGGGTCGATCGCCCGGCCCCTGGAGTCCTCGTCCCGCGCCCGCCTCGAGTCCCGGCTGGTCGGAATCGGACTCGCCGAGATCCGCTCGCTCGTGCGCGCGCGAGCGCCGGAATCGACCCTGAGCCGGACGCTGGTGGAATGGACCGAGGCGATCGAGAGCGGCCGGCTCGAATCGATCGAGGCAGTCGGGACCGCCCGGCTGGCCGACTGGCGGGCACTGGTGGAGGGGCGCGTTCGCGAGCTTCCGAGTGGCTTCGTGCTCGGCGCGCACGTCGACGGGATCCGACTGCAGATCGGCGACGAGGATCGCTTCGAGGATCTGCGCGGCGAGATCCGCTGGTCCGGAGACCAGCTCGTGCTGCGCCATGTGAACGCCTCCCTACGTGGCCAGGCGCTGCCCGAGCTGAACGCCGTCATCGATGGCGTCTCGCTGCTGAACTCCGCCGATGAGGCCTCCCCACGGCAGGGCTCCCTGGTCAGACCTCCAGCACTTCCCGGGCTGGCCCCGCTCTGGGCGCTTCTCCGACGCGAGGATCCCGAGACGCTTCCCGTCCTGCGCACCCTCGACCTGACTCTCGACCGGCTCGATCATCCCCTCTTCCTGCGGCCGCTTCGGGATCTGCGATTGCAGGTCGAGACGCTCGATCGCGGCGTCCAGATCCTCGTGCACGAAGGACGATGGGACGAGATCGGGATCGAGGGAGAGGTCGTCGTGTTCGAAGACCCGCTTGCCCCGAGCATCTCGGCCAGCCTCGCTCTGACGCCGGCGGGAGCCACGCGCGGGCCCGACCGCCCTCCGGTCAACGGGGAGGAGCTCCATGGGGATTTCGAGGAGAAGAATGGAGAGGGTGACGGGCGGGCGGACCGCGCGGCCGATCCGATCCCGCGCTGGAGCTCGGGGCACATGGAGCTCGCGCTCCATCCCCGAGCGACCCTCCCCTTCCGGCGTGCGAGCGGATTCTTTCGCGCCGAAGGTGCATCCCTCCGATTGAGCGAAGTCGAGCTGGGTCTCGAGTCCGAAGGCGAGATCGCGTCCCGCGCCGTCCTCGATCTCAGCCAGGCGGAGGTCGTCGGAGTCGACCTGAGCTTTGCCGTCACCGGAGCCCGGCTGCGGGCGATCGCCCCGGCCGTCGGGATCCCGACCGGGCTGGCCACGGGCAGGGTCCAGGCCACTGGATCCCTGCGTGGTACACTGCGTCCAGGGGTCGCGCTGCACTCGGAGCTCGAGGGAGCGGTCCACCTGCTGGCGGAGACCGGCCGCGTGCGGATGCGGGTCCCGCTGCTGCTGCGACTCGCCCAGGCCTCGGAAGGCTTCAATCCCTTCGCGAACGAGGATGAGCTTCAGTACGAGTCGATGAGCGCGACGATCGGACTCGATCGCGGCCTTCTTTCCACCGAGGACTTCGCGCTCGAAGGACCGCTGCGAGTCTTCGCCACTGGACGAATCGACACGAGACGGGATCCCGTCGACATTCGTGCCGTCGTCGGCATCTTCCTCTTCCGGGCGCCGAACCAGCTTCTCGAGAGCCTACCGCTGGTCCGCAGCTTCCTGCCGGGCTCGGACCGGGGCCTGATCGGCACCTACTTCCGCGCCACCGGACCGATCGCGGAGCCGGAGGTCGACGCACTCGCCATGAAGAGCCTGATGTCCGGTGTCCCCGACGCCCTGAAGGCGCCCTTCAAGATGCTGCGATTCCTCTTCGAGGAGATGAAGGAAGGAGCATGAGAGTCTCAGCGGCCCGCGCCAAGATCCTGACGCTTCGCGAACTCGTCCTGCGCTCGCAGCGAGCACGGCGCGCCGGCGAGCGCCTCGTATTCACCAACGGCTGCTTCGACCTGCTGCACGTGGGACATCTGCGCTGCCTCGAGCAGGCGAGCCGACTCGGCGACCGGCTGATCGTCGCCGTCAACCGTGATGCGAGCGTTCGGGCGGCCAAGGGCCCGAGCCGGCCCGTGATGCCCGAGCGCGAGCGGATGGAGATCGTCGCCGCCCTCGCCTGCGTCGACTGGGTGGTCGGCTTCTCGGGGAAGACGCCGATCCGAATGGTGCGGGCCCTCGAACCCGACGTGCTGGCGAAGGGCGGCGACTGGGCCCTCGAGTCCATCGTTGGACGCGAGATCGTCGAGGCGCGCGGGGGTCGGATCGTGCGGCTTCCGGTCGTCCCCGGCCGACGCACGACGTCGCTGATCGAGTCGATCCGCGGTCGGAGCGGGCGCGCGGACTGAGTCCCGGCTCGAAGGGCGCGGCCGCAGGAGGCTCGCGTGCCGGAGGTCTCAGACGAAGCGATCGCTGCTGCGGACCGCGTCCACACCGGCCTCGTCGCCGCGCTGGTACTCGGGATCGAGCAACGCGTCGATCCGTTCGGTCACCAGCTTCGCGACGCCTTCAAAGGCCGTGGCATGATCGCGCTCGGCGGCCGAGGTGAAGGGGGCGAAGCTCTCCTTCACGTGGAAAGGCTCCAACTCGTCGTAGGAAATCGGCTCGCCGATCCGGTAGACGATGCGCCCCTTGCGCGCGATCGGCGAGCTGCCCGGATAGACGCGATCGCTGCCGTTGCAGCCGACCGGGACGATGGGATTCCGCAGATGGAGCGCGATCTGCGAGATCCCGACATGGGCCGGGAGCAGGCGCTTCGCGCGCGTACCCTGTGGAAAGATCAGCAGGTCGAGACCGATGTCGGCCGCCTCGGCGTTCAGCTCGACGAAGCGGGCCATCATGGCCCGGAACAGGGCACAGATGTAGTCGGCGTAGTCGAAGTCGGCGCGCGCGGGGTCGTAGGCCACGCCGAAGGGATTGCGCGCCTTCCGAAAGATCTTCTCGGGCACCTCCGGCGGTGCGGGCAGCAAGCTCGCCTCGCCGAGCGCCCGGGCATCGACCGCGCGTCGCAGCAGCGCATATTCGTGATCGGTCGGCGTCCGACCGAGCACCGACAGAAAGTCGCGGGTGATCAGGTAGCCCCGGGAGACGGTCGGCAGCTGCAGCATGCTCTCCATGAACCACGCCACCAGCGCACGTTCGTAGTACTTGCCCTTGACCCACGTCGTCGTGAAGCGATCGAAGCGCTGCCAGAGCTCGTACTGAAAGGGGAAGTAGTTGTACCGATCCGTGTGGTTCATGGCGAAGATCACGGGCGCATCGGGCAGATGCTCGCTGCCTTCGATCACCAGATCGACACCCGGAAGCCAATGATAGTTCAGCCCCAGCAGCGTGCCGAAGAAACGCTGGGAGCGTGGACGCCGGGTCAGCTTCAACCGTTTGAGACGCGCGAGATCCAGCATCGGGTCAACGACCCTCCAGCCGCGCCCGATCGTCTCGCGCGCGAGGATGGGAAGGCGACTCTGGATCGGCCTCGGCGATCCCGAGCTGCGCCAGAGAGATCTTCGTCGTCTCGACCGACTCGAACAGATCCTGCAGCGTCCGTCGTCCCTCTGCAATCCGGACGCGCGCCTGTTCGAGACAGACGGCGCGTCGCTGGATGGTGCAGAGCGGAGGGGTGTCGCCCGTTGCATCGCCCACGACCACGGCATCGGTCTCGGGCCAGGCCGTGAGGGCCAGCAGCAGATCGACCGTCAGCAAGGGCCCATCCATCCACGCGAAGACGACACGCTCGGCCTCGGTTGCGGCGAGAGCCGCTGCCAGGGCGCAGAGCCCGGCATCGGGGCCGATGGGCTGCGGCAGCCGACGACCGGGGACGCCGACCGCCGGGCGTCCCCCGACGAGCAGCACTTCCTCGAAGAGGCCATCGAGCAGACGCGCCGTCGCCGTGGGCAGCGAGCATCCCCGCCACAGGAGGGCCCCGGCGACGCTGCCGAGCCGACCGCCCCGTCGACGGCGGGCGCGCCCGGGTCCGCCTCCGACCCGGGCTTCGGCTTCTGCTTCGGTCACCGGGTCCATCGCCTCAGAAGCCCCGGTCCATCCGGCCGAAGAAGCCCGGATCGAGGACCTGGACGGAGACGCTGTCCCCCGCCTCGAGCTTCTCGGCCGCCAGCGGAAATACCGCCAGCCCCTGCCCACGGATCAGCGACGTCAGGACGCCCGAGCTCTGGCTCGGCGTCGGGGTCGCGAGCCACTCCGCGCTGCTCGCCCCATCACTCGCGCTGCCGGCGCCCGCGGCCTCCCCGCTTCGACTCCCGGCCGCGGCCTCGAGCAGGACCCGAACGAAGTGCAGGCGACCGGCGCGTTTGCGCAGGGGCGCCGTGAGCCGTGCCCTCACGACGGGACGATGAATTCGATCGTGTCCCATCATCTTCATCAGCGTCGGCCGCACGAACTCCTCGAAGGTGACCGCGGCCGACACGGGATTGCCGGGCAGACCGAAGACGAGGGTCCCCGTCGACTCGATCACACCGAAGGCCAGTGGATACCCCGGCTTCATCAGGACTCCCCAGAAACGCAGGCGGCAGCCGAGCTTCCCCAGCACCGAGCGCACATGGTCGTGGTCGCCGACGGAGACCCCGGCCGAGCTCACGATCACGTCCGCCCGCAGGCCCTGCCTCAAGCGGATCTCGATGGATTCCGGTCGATCCTCGGCGATCCCCAGATACAGGGGCCGCGCCCCGATCTCACGACACTGGGCCGCGATCGTATACGAGTTGGACGAGACGATCCGACCCCCGTCGACCGGGCGGTCCGGCTCGACGAGCTCGTCACCACCCGACAGGATCGCCACAGTCGGACGCTGACGAACCGACACGATCGTGCGTCCCACGGACGCCAGCACCCCGACATGCGACGGACCGAGCAGGGCGCCGGGCTCGATCAACCGATCCCCGATCTCGAAGTCCTCGCCCCCATCGCGTACGTGCTCCCGCGGCCGCGGCACGATCCCGATCCGGACTCGCCCCGCCGTCTCGACCGTATCCTCCTGACGAACCACCGCGTCGGCCCCATCGGGAATCGGGGCGCCGGTGAAGATCCGTGCGGCCTCCCCCGCCTCCAGGGCACGGGCTGCCCGCCCCCCGGCCGGCACTTCGTAGGCGACCGGCAGCTCGACGGACCGCTCGGCGCGGGCCCCGATGAGGTCGGCCGTGCGCACCGCATAGCCATCCATCGCCGAGCAGTCGGCCGGCGGATGCCGGCGCGTCGAGACGATCGGCTCCGCGAGAACGCGCCCCATCGCCTCCACGGTCGAAATCGTCTCCGCACCGAGGACGAAAGTCTCCGCCAGGATCAGGGAACCCGCCTCTTCGACGCTCAAACCTTCGCGCATCGGACCCAACGCTACCTCTTTCCCGGCCGTGGTTTCTCGTCGCAGACGATCCGCGCGGTTGCAATCGAGAAGCCTGTGTCGATCCGCGACCTTGCGCGGCCTCCAGGCCCCGCTTAGAGTGCCTAAAAAGCGGGCACAGCGGAAGGGAGGCACCTTTCCCGAACCGTCCGTCCGGCCCTCTCCAGCACCAGTACTCCATGAAACACGATCTGCAGGGCATCTTCGACGCGTTGCTCGAAGGCGTGATCGTTCTCGATCCGGTCGGAGACGTGGATTTCCTGAACGGCGAGGCCGCCCGCATCCTGGGAGTTTCGAGTGAGCCGCGTCCCGGCACCGGCCTGCGGCGGCTGCTCGGCCGCAGTCACCCGGTCTGCCGCATCGTCGAGCGCGTCCAGGCGACCGGGCGCGCCTCGATCCATGACGAAGTCGAGATCCTGCGGCGACAGGAGCCACCGCTGCCCGTCGACGTCTCCGTCTCGCCGATCCGCGAAGAAGAGGGAGGGAGCGCGGGCATCGTGGTGGCGATGCGCGATCGGACGGCGGCACGCTCCCTGCGCGAGGAGGTGAGCGAGCGCGAGCGCCAGGAGTCCTACGGTCATATCGCCGCGGGCATCGCCCACGAAGTGAAGAACCCCCTCGGCGGCATCCGCGGCGCCGCCGAGCTGCTCGCGTCGAACGTCCAGGATGAGCGGAGCCAGAAGCACGCCCGCCTGATCGTCAGCGAGGTCGATCGCATCTCCAACCTCGTCGACGAGTTGATGGTCTTCGCCCGGGGCGATCGACTGGAGCTGGAGCCCGTCAACGTCCACCGACTCCTCGACTCCCTGCTCGACCTGCTCGAGCTCGAGAGCGGATACCAGGAGATCCGGATCGAACGCCAATTCGATCCCTCCCTGCCCGAGATCCAGGCCGACCCGGCCCGCCTCCAGCAGGTCTTCCTGAATCTCGCCCGCAACGCCCTGCAGGCGATGGAGAAGACCGGCGGCACGCTGACGCTGACGACGCGCATGACCCTCGAGCATCGTCTCGTCGGAGGCGATGGCCGGCCGCGGCCGACGATCGAGATCAGCTTCGCCGACTGCGGACCGGGCATCCCCCAGAGCCTCCACCATCGCCTGGCGACCCCGTTCTTCACGACGCGGCGTCAGGGCACCGGACTCGGCCTGTCGGTCTCCCGCCATTGGATCCGTCGCCACGGCGGACGTCTGCGGATCGAGTCGGCGGAGGGCGAAGGCACCCGGGTCTACGTCGACCTTCCCCTTGCGCCGCCCGACCCGATCGGGCGTGAGGAGAGCTGAGATGAGCACGCCGAACGAAGGCATGCGGATCCTGATCGCGGACGACGAGCCGTCGATCCGATTCGTGTTGCAAGAAGTGCTCGAAGGCCTCGGCCATCGGGTGACGGCAGTCGAGGACGGCGACCAGGCCCTGCGCGAGCTCTCCCGGGACCCGTTCGACCTCGCGTTTCTCGACATCCGCATGCCCGGACTGACGGGCATCGAGGTGCTCCAGCAGTCCCGCACCAGCGGCAACGACGTCGCGATCGTGATCATCACCGCCCAGAACCTGCTCGAGAACGCAGTCGAGTCGATGAAGGCCGGAGCGCTCGACTATCTCGTGAAGCCCTTCGCCCTGGCGGAGGTGAAGGCGCTGACCGAGAAGGCTCTGAGCGCGCGGGCCTTGCGGGAGGAGGTCCGCTCGCTGCGACGCGCCGTCGGCCGCTCGGTCTCGCCGGGCGGCGATCGCATGGTCGGCTCGAGTCCCGCCCTGCTCGAGATCTTCAAGACCATCGGCAAGGTCGCCCCGCGCAACGTCCCGGTGCTGATCACCGGCGAGAGCGGCACGGGCAAGGAGCTCGTCGCCCGCGCCCTGCACGCCGCGAGTCCGCGCGCGGAAGGCCCCTTCATCGCGGTGAATGCCGCCGCGATTCCGCGGGAGCTACTCGAGAGCGAGCTCTTCGGCCATGAGCGCGGCGCCTTCACCGGTGCCGTCTCGGCCCGCGCGGGCCGCTTCCGCGAGGCCTCGGGCGGGACCCTGTTCCTCGACGAGATCGGCGACATGCCGGTCGATCTGCAGGCGAAGCTGCTGCGCGTGCTGCAGTCCGGTGAGGTGATGCCGGTGGGCGCCCGGGATCCAGAGCAGGTCGACGTCCGCATCGTCGCCGCCACCCATCGCGATCTCGACGAGCGGGTGCGGGCGGGGGAGTTTCGCGAGGATCTGCTCTATCGGCTGCGCGTCGTGCCGATGTCGATCCCGCCCCTGCGCGAGCGACCCGAGGACATCCGGACCCTCGCGCTGCATTTCACCGAACGCTATGCGGTCGAGCTCGCGTCGGGACCGGCCACCCTGCCCGAGCCAACCCTCGAGCGGCTCGAGGCCCACGACTGGCCGGGCAACGTCCGCGAGCTGGAGAACGCCATCAAGCGCGCGCTCGTGCTGTCGACGGACGACGTGCTCGCACCGAGCGCCTTCGACTTCCTCAGTCGGGCGAGCGAGCCAGTCGAGACCCGGATCACCCTCGAAGACCTCGTGAGCCGCGAGGTGAGCGCACTCTTCGAGCGATCCGGCGAGACGACGGACGTCTACCATCGGATTCAGCAGCGGATCGAGCGGCCGCTGCTCGAGGTCGTGCTCGACCGCACCCAGGGCAACCAGATCCGGGCGGCCGCGATCCTCGGCATCAACCGGAACACGCTGCGCAAGAAGATCACCGAGCTCGAGATCGAGCTTCCCAATCGAAGCTGATCGAAGCTGAAGGGCATTCCGTGGAGAGCCTGAGCCGCGATCGATTCCGGGGACTGCACGTCCTGGTCGACGACGATCCGCGCTGGGGCCGGGATCCGGTCGAGCAGACGCGGGCGGCCTGCGCCGGAGGAGCCGCAGTGATCCAGCTCCGCGCCAAACACGCGATGGATCGGGATGTACTCGACTGGGCTCGGACGATCCGGGCACTCACGCGGGCGGCGAGCTGCGCCTTCGTGCTGAACGACCGCCTCGATCTCGCCCTTCTCAGCGACGCCGACGCGGTCCACCTCGGCCAGGAGGACCTTCCGCCGACGGCGATTCCCAGCGAGCTGCGCGCCCGCATCGCCGTCGGCCGCTCGACCCATACCCCGGCCCAACTCGAGGTCGCCCGCGGCGAGGATCTCGACTACGTCGCCTTCGGCCCGGTCTTCGGCACGACCTCGAAGGCCTCGCCCTACGAGGCCCGGGGGCTCGACGCCCTACGCGAGGCTGTCAGGCTTGCGGCGCCCCGGCCGCTGATCGCAATCG
>CAYWGW010000147.1:6765-10158 GCA_964457385.1 uncultured Spirochaetaceae bacterium | reverse complement strand
TGATCACCGGAGCCTCCTCGGGACTGGGAGCCTCGATGGCGGAGCGCATGGTCGACCTCGGCTGGCGCGTCTTCGGCACCAGCCGCAGGCCACAGGCGGATCGGGGCGGGATCGAGTGGATCGGGATGGACGTCTGCGACGACGCCTCGGTCGCGCAAGGGCTGGCGCGGCTCTTCGAGCGCACGACCTGCCTGGACGGACTCGTCTGCAATGCGGGCTGGGGCCTATTCGGCGCCGTCGAGGAGGCCTCTCTCGAACGGGCTCGCGCCCAGTTCGAGACGAACTTCTTCGGCGTGTTGCGCGTGCTGCAGCCGGTCCTGCCCCGCATGCGCGAGCGGGGCGACGGGCGCATCGCCCTCGTCGGCTCGCTCAGCGGCCGCGCGCCGATCCCCTTCCAGGCGCATTATTCGGCCAGCAAGGCCGCCATCGAGGCTCTCGCCTTCTCCCTCGCCAACGAGCTCCATCCCTTCGGCATCCGGGTCAGCCTGATCGAGCCCGGCGACATCGACACGCCCTTCAACGAGGGCATGGACTGGGGGCCGCGACGAAGCGACTCGCCCTACGCCCCCGCCGCCCGCCAGTGCGAGCAGACGATCCGGGAGTCCCTCCCCAAGGCGCCCGGGCCGAGGATCGTGGCCGACGCCGTTGCACACGCGCTCACGGCCGGGCGACCCCGACTCCGTTATGCGGTCGGTCGGGAGGCGCGACTGGTCGGCCTCGGGAAGCGGCTCCTCGGCGATCGGATGAGCCTGGCGCTGATCCGGCGTCACTTCGGAATCTGAGAACCGGGATCCCGACTCCGGGATCCACCCGGAGACCCCGTCAGGAGTCGACCACCTCGTCGTACCCCAGCTCCCGCAGAGCGCCCCGGACGCGCTCTGCCTCGCGGGCGATGCTCTCCTGGGAAGCATTGTGGTTCGCATTCCCGAAGTCGAGATCGGTGGGCTTCCAGATACACGAGACGTGGAGGTGGACGTGGCGGACCTCGAGGCCAAGGATCGTCAGACCCACCTTCTCGGGCCGATAGACGGCGTCGAGGGCGCGGCCGATCGACTGGGCGACGCCGGTCAGATGCTTCATGACCTCGGGCTCGAGATCCGTCCAGGAGTCCACCTCCTGGCGCGGCACGACGAGCGTGTGGCCGGGTTGGAGCGGTGCAATCGTGAGGAATGCGACGCAGACGTCGTCCTTCCAGACAAAATGTCCCGGCAGCCTACCCTCGATGATCTGCGTGAAGATGCTCGCCATCCGCTGACCTTCCTCTCTCTCTGACGCGCTCAGCGCGCTCGGCTCTCTCGATTCTCTCGGCTCTCTCCGGTCTCTTCCGTCGGCTCTCCGGTGCCGTGGCCCGTCCGGCGACGTTCTCAGGAGCGTTTCTGGGGCGGGGGACCCGGAAGCCAGGACTGGCTCGGGTCGACCAGGATCCCCCGCAAGACGACCTCGATCGAATGATCGTAGACGTCGCGCAGTGGGCGCTGCCGGATCTTGCGGCGACCCTTCGTGCCGTCGTGCTCGATCAGCGCCGTCGCCACGGTCCAGAATGTATGCGCCGTCTCCCATGTATCGCAGGGGATCAGCTCACCCCGCCGAACCCCTTCATCGAGGACCGCCTGGGTCTGCTCGAGCGAACGCCGCCAGAAGTCGGGGATTCCCTCGGCCAGATGGGGCGGCAGCTCGCCAATCACGGCCTCGTTGTCGATCGCCCAGAAGACGCGGAAATGATCGGGGTTCTTAAGCCAGTAGCGCAGGTAGGCAGACCAGAGATTCCGGATCCGCTCGGCGGTGGGCAGCTCCTCGGTCGCCTTGATGCGGCGTTCGACGCCCTCGAAGTAGACCTTTCCGTTCTCGCCGAGGATCGTCACGTAGAGCGCCGCTTTGCTCGGGAAGTGACGGTAGACGGCACCCTTCGAGATGCCTGCGAGGGCGGCGATGTCATCGACGCTCGTGCCCATGTAGTCCTCTCGAAAGAAGACCTCCCGGGCGGCGGCCAGGATCCGCTTCCGGGTCTCCAATCTGCGCTCGGTCTGCTTCACTGCTCTTCTCCGTGTCCTCGAGCGCAACGAAAAGGCGCGCATCGCGCTCGGGAACGGGTCGACCCTTTCCCGCCCCGTCCGCCCGCGATCGCCCCACCATCGAACACGATTCCTCGCCCGAACCCTTCACAGTCGAGGGGCTCGGAGGCCGGGCGACCTCCGCGCGGCGACTCGTCCACCGAGGCCGCCGGCTACTCCGGTTGGATCGCGTTCAGCCGATCCACGGCATCGACGTATTGTTCGACGAGCGCCGTGATCACGTCCCGCGTCGATCGGGTCTCGTTCATCATGCCCACGACCTGGCCCACGGGATTGAAGGCCACTGCCTGGGATCCGGGCAGGGATGCATAACGGCTGGTGCGCACGACGGCGTCCATCGTGACCATGTTCTGGAGCGGCATGCCGAGCGGGTCCGGCGTCTCGGGATCCGCCCAGGCATCCGTCCACTCGTTGCGCAGCATGCGGCAGGGCTTGCCCGTGAACGAGCGCGACCGCACGGTGTCCTGACTGGTCGCGTTCAGATAGGAGGCCATCTGCGGGGGCGGGCAGTCCGCCTCCTGGACGGTGAGCCAGAGCGACCCGGTCCAGACCCCCTGGGCGCCGAGAGCGAGAGCCGCGGCAATCTGGGAGCCCGTCGCAATGCCGCCCGCGGCCAACACGGGAAGCGGTGCGACCGCCTCGATGATCTGGGGCCAGAGGACCATGCTGCCGATCTCGCCGGTATGTCCACCGCCTTCGGTGCCCTGGGCGATCACGAAGTCGAGTCCGGCCTTCTGATGTCCCACCGCCTGGTGGACCTTGCCGCAGAGCGCACCGATCAGGCGACCGCTCTTCTGCACCCGCTCGATCACCTCGGGCGGCGGGGTGCCGAGGGCATTCGCAATCATGCGGACCTGGTCGTGCTGGAGCGCCACGTCGAGCTGGGGCGTCGCCGTCGCGAGGCTCATTCCGAGCAGCTCGTGATGCCGCTCCTCCGGCGGGACCTCGGGGATCCCATGATCGGCGAGCAGCTTCGCGGCGAACTCGCGATGCTGGGGCGGGATCGCCGCCTTCAGCTGCTCCTCGAGCCGGGCGGGATCGACCTCCCCCATGCCCTCGTATTTCTGGGGGATCACGAGATCGACGCCATAGGGCTTGTCGCCTACATGCTCGTCGATCCACTTGCACTCGATCTCGAGCTGCTCGGGCGAGAAGCCGACCGCGCCGAGCACACCGAAGCCTCCGGCATTCGAGACGGCCGCAACGACGTCCCGGCAATGCGTGAAAGCGAAGATCGGAAACTCGATCCCGAGTCGTCGACAGAATTCGGTCTGCATGAAGCGCTCTCCCTGGACTGCGATGGCTGCCAAGGATACGGCTC
>CAYWGW010000147.1:0-6665 GCA_964457385.1 uncultured Spirochaetaceae bacterium | reverse complement strand
GCGCCTCCTCGAGATCGAGCGCCGTGCGCAGACGGACCAGATAGGACTGGAACCGGCCGAGGTTCCGGGCGCCCAGACGCATCATCTGCTTCTCGAGGGGCGGCAGGGACTCGAGCTCGGGATCGGCGTACTCGTAGAGCACTTTTCGCTGGACCAGCTCCGGATCCTGGGGCGGCACGCGCATCTCGATGATCCGGCCGATCACCTCCCGGATCGCCCCGATCGGATCCGCCGGTCGACCGAGCTCCTCGAAGGCTTTCTCGAGCAGCGGCTCCACCCGGAGCAGCAGGCGAGCGGCCGCCGCGGGATCGATCCGCTCGAGCAGATCGAGATGGGGATCGAATCGATCGCCATTGTCCAGCGCGGCGTACAGCGCGCCGTCCCGCTCCACCACTTCGAAACGATCCTCCGGCTTCAGGAAGCGCAGCTGCCGATGGGGCAGATCGCCGCGCGTCGCGTTGTCCACGAGCACCGCCAGCCGCCGCAGGAGTGCCTCCCGGGCGACCCACTCCGACGGCAGCGAAAAGGGTTCGAGCTGCTCGCGGACAAACGGGTCGCTCTCGTCGAGGGCCGGGAGCGGCTCGGGCACCGGCCCGGTGGCCTGGACGGGATCCGGATCAGCAGGCTCCGGACGCCGCCCTGCCTCCCCGACCCGATCCTGTGGATCACGCGTCTGCTCTGCCTCCACCGATCCTTCCCGCCCGACGGTCTGCTCGTCCCGCGACGGCTCCGGCTCGCCTCGCAGCAGGAGGTATGCGATCACGACGAAGACCAGGACTCCCAGTAGACCCAATACTTTCTTCATCGTTCCTCCCCCGTCACTCGATTCCGAGCAGCAGATAGGCGAGATAGCGCTGGTTGATCTCGCTCACGTAGACCACGGGCTCGGTCTTTCGCATGTCGAGCAGGGCCAGCTCCACGTTCCGGAACCAGCGGTTCGGATCCAGCCCGAGCTGTTCCGCTCGCCGACGCGCCCGGATCAGGGTGCGCGGACCCGCGTTGTAGGCCGCGAGCGCCATCCGGAGCCGATCCCGCTCGCGCATCTCCGGTTTCGAATCGAAGTAGCGCTCCTTGATCCACGTGAGGTATTTGAGGCCGGCACGGACGTTTTCGTTCACGTTCCCGATTCCCTCGACCTGAGGGATGTCGATGTAGGGCTCCCGGGCGGTCTCGGGCTTGATCTGAAGCAGTCCGACCGCGCCCGAGCGGTTACTGGCCAGCGGATCGAAACGCGACTCCTGATAGGCCATCGCCGCCACCAGGCGCCAGTCGAGATCGAAGCGCTCTGAGTTCGCCCGAAACAGGTGATCGTATTCGGAGATTCCGCGATTGCCCTCGGCGAAGGGCGCGACAAAGGCACTCTCGGCCTCGAAGTACTTCCGGACCGCCATGTTCCCGAGCAGGCTTCCCTCCTCGTAGCGCGCGAGAAAGGCGTTCATCTCCTTCGTCAGCGCGGCGGCCGAGGGATGGGTCGCCCAGGCGAGCCGTCCACCCCGACGCAACGGCTCCACCTCGACGATCCGCAGCTGCGGATGGATCCCGACCGCCAGCTCGGCGACCATCGAGTCCGCGACCGTGTAGGGGAAGCGCCGAGCCGCCACGAGCTCGAGGATCCGCTCGGTCTCCAACCGCTCGTCGACGAACTCGATCTCGATCGGATCGAGCCCCGCTGCGACGAGCTCGCGATCGAGCTCTGCGAGGCTCTCCGCATAGCTGCTGCTCTGCCGGACGACCACCCGCTGGCCCGCAAGCCCCTCGATCGATTCGATCCGGGGCGTCCGATCATGGGTGACCAGGAGCTCGTCCACGGTCCGATAGGGCTCCGAGAATCGTACGCGCGACGCTCGTTCGGGCGTGATCGTGAGGCGCGCGGCGATCAGGTCGGCGGCGCCCTCGAGGAGCAGCGGGATCAGCTGATCGTCGTGGACCGGAATCAGCTCGAAGTGGATCGGGAGCGCGCCCTCCCCTCTCTCATCCGAGTACCGTTCGTTCAGGAAGTCGACGAAGGCACGAGCCATCTCGTACTGGTAGCCGCCACGACGCCCGTCGTGGAGGAAGAAGTCGAAGGCGTTGCGCGAGGTGAGCACGCGCAGGGAGCGGCGCTCGAGGATCGTCTCGAGAGAGGCCGGATAGCGATCCGCCACGTGACGGCCGAGGGGGTCGGCCGCGATCCCGCCGAGAGGGTCGGCGGGCCGCGCCCCCAGCGAGCCGTTCCCGGAGCCGAACTCGTCCTCGCAGCCGGAGCTGCAGAGCAGCAGGCCGAAAAGGATCAGGAGCCGGACCAGTGCGCGCACCCCTCGACGAGTAGCACGCCGGACGGGCTTTTCCCGAACGGGCCGGAACCGACACGCCGATGGCGACCCGCGACGCACGCGCTCCGTCTCAGCCCCCGGCACCGCCTCCCGCCGCCTCACCCGCGCCCGATCCGGAGATCAGCGCGACGAGCTTCGTCCACGTTTCGGGCAGCGAAGAGAAGAGGATGAAGAGCAGGAACAGCGGCACGACGTAGCGGAGCAGCGCGCGCCAGGCGTGCAGCCAGAAGTCGTCGCGCCCCGTCGAGGTCGCCTCGGCGATCGGGTCCTCCATGATCCAACCGACGAAGAGCGCGAGTCCGAGACCTCCGCCGAGCAGGAAGACGTTGATCGCAATGCTGTCGGCGAGGTCGAGAATGGCGAGGTCGAAGGCGGACCAGGCCCCGGCGACGGAGACCGCGAGCCCGGCGATCCAGGCGGCGCGCCGACGCGGCCACTCCAGCGCGTCCATGACCGCGGAGACCAGGACCTCGAGCAGCGAGATCGCGGAGGTGAGCGCACCGACGAGCAACGCGACGAAGAAGGCCGTGCCGATCAGGCGACCGACCGGTCCCATGCTCGCAAAGGCCTTGGGCAGCGCCACGAAGAGCGCGCCGATCGTGCCTCCCTGGATGTCTCCCTGCAGCCCGAGGGCGAAGATCAACGGAAAGACCATCAACCCTGCCACCAGGGCCACCGCGAAATCCGAGAATGAAATGACGATCGTCTCGCGGGTGAGATGGGATTCGCGCGGGAGATAGCTCGCAAAGGTGAGGATCGCGCCCATTCCGAGACTCAGGCTGAAGAAGGCCTGGCCCGCCGCTGCCACGATCACGTCGAGCTCCAGGGCCTTCTCGAGCTCGAAGTTCAGGTAGTAGGCGTAGCCGGCACCCGATCCTTCGAGCGTGAACGCGTAGAGTGCGATCCCCACGACGATCGCGAAGAGCGCCGGCATCGCGATCCGGGCCACGCGTTCGATTCCGTGTCCGATGCCCTCGGAGACGATCCAGATCGTCACGATCATGAAGACGATCTGCATTCCGAGGCTGTCGAATCCGCTCGCGATCCCGGAGAAATGCGCTGCGGGATCCGGGTCGAATCCGATCACAGCGGACTCCACCGCATAACGGAGCGTCCAGCCTCCAATGACGCCGTAGTAGGAGAGGATCAGGAAGCCGGCGGCCACGAAGACGCCGCCCAGGACCCGCCACCCGGGGCCTCCGAAATGAGCGAGCGCCTCGATCGGACCCTTGCGCGCGCCCCGCCCGATCGTCATCTCGGCCAGCATCACGGGGAGGCCGATCAGCAGCGTGAAGAGGAGATAGAGCCCGACGAATCCCGCTCCGCCTTTCTCCGCCGTGAGATAGGAGAAACGCCACATGTTCCCGAGACCGACCGCCGAGCCCACCGCAGCGAGCACGAACCCCCACTCGCTCCGCCACTGCTCTCTCGCTGCGCCGCCCATCCCGGTCCTCCCGATCCTGCCCTCGGTCCGTCCCCGCTCGCGACGGTGCGCCCTGCTTCCCGTCCGCTCGGGCCCGCCACGCCGTCGGCCCGCGCCGAGGATAGTTTCGGCCTTCCGAAGCCGCTGCGTGAGGAACGGCTCGCGACTGGCTCCGCCTATGGCATGCTTCCGACCGAGGCATGCTGCTGGCCGAGAGAGGGCTGGCCGAGAAGGGGATCGCCGCATGGCCCGACAGCCGCAGACCCGGAAGCGCCGGCCGGCCGTTTCCCGGCTGCCCGCTGGCGTGCGCCCTGCCACCACCGAGCTCCATCTCGAGCTCGATCCCGCAAAGCCGGACTTCCGCGGCGACGTCCGCCATGCGCTCCGGGTCGATCGTCGCCGGCCGAGCCTCCTGCTGCATGCGGTCGACCTTCGCGTGACCCGGGTGCGGCTACGGGTGGACGGCGAGCTCTGGCGGGGGCGCGTCGAAGCGCGTGACGACGAGACGGTCGAGCTGCGCTTCGATCGGCCCGTGCCGGCCGGCCTCCACCGGCTCGAGCTGGCCTTCCGCGGTCGCCTGCGCAGGGACCTGCGCGGTCTGTATCGCGGGGAGAGCCAGGGGCATCCCTGGCTGGCGAGCCAGCTCTGTCCCACCGACGCGCGCCGCGTCTTCCCCTGCTTCGACGAGCCCGCGATCAAGGCGCGCTACCGGATCGAGGTCAGCGTGCCCCGGAATCAGAGCGTGATCTCGAACGCTCCGATCGAGAGCGAGGAGGCGACGGCGGACGGCCGCAAACGCGTTCGCTTCGAGACGACCCCGCCGCTCTCGGCCTATCTTCTCGCCATCGCGGTCGGTCCCTTCGAGGCCTCACCGGCGCTGCGCGTCGGCACGACGGAGATCCGGGTGCATACGCTGCCCGGGCGCCAGCAGCTCGCCAGCTTCGCCCGCGAGGCCGCCGCCGAGAGCCTCGAGCGACTCGAGCGCTGGTTCGACATGGTGCATCCGTATCCGAAGCTCGACCTGCTGGCGCTGCCCGACTTCGCCTTCGGTGCAATGGAGAACGCCGGGGCGGTCTTCTTCCGGGAGTCGATCCTGCTGCTCGACGCGGCGCAGGCGAGCCTGGCCGATCGCAAGCGGACGGGCGAGGTGATCGCTCATGAGCTCTCCCATATGTGGTTCGGCAATCTCGTCACGATGGCCTGGTGGGACGACCTCTGGCTGAACGAATCCTTCGCGACCTGGATGGCCTACGAGATCATCGACTCCTGGCAGCCGGATTGGCGGATCTGGCTCGACTTCGCCCATCGCCGCGAGCAGGCGCTCGAGCTGGACGGACTCGCCAGCAGCCATCCGATCGCGCCGCCGATCCGCAGCGCTGACGAGGCCCAGGAGAACTTCGACGCCATCACCTACACCAAGGGCGCCTGCGTGCTCCGGATGCTCGAGCGCTACCTCGGCCACGAGACCTTCCGCGAGGGCATCCGGCTCTACGTCCGACGCCACCGCGAAGCGAGCGCAAAGAGCGCCGACCTCTGGGCCGCCCTCGAAGAGGTCTCCGACGAGCCGATCGAGGCGATCCTCGGCCCCTGGACCCGGGAGACAGGTCATCCCCTGGTGTCGGTCCGTCGCAAGCAGCACGACGGCCTCGGCGTGCTCGAGCTCGAGCAGTCGCGCTTCCTCGCGCTCCCCCAACCGAAGCGGGCGCGCAAGCCCGCTGCCCGGGATCCGAAGCGGACGCTGCGCTGGAAGATTCCGTGGATCGGGCGCGTCGGTCGCGGTCCGAGCGGACAGGGTCGCGCGATCCGGCATCTGCTGACGAAGCGGCGCGAGCGCCTTCCCGGACATGGCGCGGAGCTGACCTGGATCTACGGCAACGCGGGCGAGTCCGGCTTTTTTCGCGTCGAGCACGACGAGGACACCCTCGCGGATCTCGTCGCCGACTGGTCGAGCCTCTCCCCGATCGAGCGCATCGGCCTGCTCGGCCATCTCCAGGCGCTCGTGCGCGCCGGCCGAAGCCCGCTCGCGTGTCTGCTCGACCTGATTGCCGCCCTCGGTCGCGACGACGAGCCGGAGGTCCTCTGGAGCGTGGAGGCGGTGCTCGCAAAGCTCTGTCGGGGGCTGGCTGCGGGGCAAGGGCCCGCCGTCGAGGAGCGGCTGCGCGCCTGGATCGCCGTCTACTTCGGCGCCCAGGTCGACGAGCTCGGGCTCGAGCCCGCGTCTGCGCCCGAGGAGGACGAGCGCGTCGCTCTGCGCCGGGCGCGCGTGCTGGCCCTCATCGGCGGCCTGGCGCGCTCGGAGGCGGTCACGAAGCACTGCCTTCGCGAGACCCGCCTCCACCTCGAGACGAGCCGCCCGCTTCCCCGCGAGCTCGCCGACGTCGTGGTCGCCATCGCCGCGCAGCAGGGTGATGCGAAGCTCCACGCGGCGCTCTGCGACGCCACCCGCAAAGCGCGCACGCCCCAGGCCCGACAGCGCACCCTCTTCGCCCTCGCGGAGTTCGAAGGCGCCCCGCTGGTTTCCCTCAGCCTGGCAGCCTGCGACGACGAGGGCCTGGCACCGCTGCCCGATCGGGCCGGTCTGCTCGGCCTGATGCTCGGCCGACGACACAGCGCGCGCACTGCCTGGCAGCATCTCCAGAGGCGCTGGCGCCGCCTCGAGAAGGCGCTGCCCCCGATCCTGCTGGCGCGACTCGCGAGCGCGACCGCCCAGGGACTGCCGCCGGAGGCCGCCCCGGAGATCCGCGCCTTCTTCGGTCGCCATCCCCTCGCCGTCGGGCCGCGGACCCTGCGCCAGATCGAAGAAGTGCTCGTCCTCACGGACCGCTTCGAGTGCCGTGCGGGCCCCGAACTCGAGGCCTATCTCGGGGTCTGACTCTCCGTGTTGCCGTGTTGCCGTGTTGCCGTGTTGCACTGTTGCCGTGTAGCCCCCA
>CAYWGW010000146.1:0-10324 GCA_964457385.1 uncultured Spirochaetaceae bacterium | reverse complement strand
AACGGAATGGGTGAGCCGCCGAACGCTTCGGTCTGGATCAACTTCAAGGGTGCGGCACCTGGTGCGGACACAACCCAGCAGGTGGCGCTCGTGGGTGCCGGGTTCGCCGGCGGCGGCAACATGACGCCGACCACGACGCCGGGTGGCATGCTGCCGACTCGCACGACGGTGCTGGCTCCCGTGGGAGCGTCGGTGGCTGCACCGGCGGTCAGCACGAGTTGGGGGCCGGGTACGGTCAAACTGGTCAGCGTCGATGTAGGAGGCGGGGTGCGCTGCTGCGTCATCGGCCCGGATGGGACGATCAACTCGAGCGTTTCGGTTCCGGGTGGAGCCCCCTTTCCTTCGAACATGGTCACGGCGAGCAAGGGCTTTCCGTGGGCGACCGGCTTGATCACGATCTCGCAACCCGCAGCCGTGCCGCCCGAGGTGTTCTTCCTCTCCGGAACGGATGCGCGGGACACCCAGGGTATGGGTAACGTGACGCTCGTTTCGGGCGCTCTCAGTCTGCGCGCCCTCTCAGGACCGAATGCGAATCGGGGCTGGGTCAGCATGACGCTTCCCGAGCCGACGGCTGCCCTCGGAGCTGCAGGAGCATTGGGATTGCTCGGACTCTGCCACAGCCTGGTTCGACGGCGTCGCGCAGATCGGGTCTAGTCTGCACGGGCGGGCCCACCGGCCCCGATGCTCTCGCGTAGACCGCTGCGCGAGGGTGCCCGGGCCGGCTGATCGGGGAAAGGCCTGAGAGGCCACCACGCCCCACACGCCCAAGAGAGCCAGAAGAGGCCGAGAGTAGATCCAGGGGCCGAGACGAAGAGGGGAAACCCGGGTCGTCTCGGCCCCTTCCATTTGGGAACCAACCGAATCGTGGCTCGCTCTGGCGTGAGGAGTCAGCGCGGATTCCGGGTGTCCGTCTCTCCCACGCTATTCCCCGTCCCCGTTCCTCCCTGTCGTGGCTTCGGAATCGGCCGTGTCGGCGGAGGGGGGCAAATAGTCGGGAAGCGAGGTGTCGCGTGCCTGCTGGCGGGCCAATTCGGACAGCGGAGACTGCTCCAGCCACGCCTCCGCGGCGGATTCATCCTGCTGGATCCAGCGGCGAGCGATCTGGATCAGGGTGATTTCTCGCTTCTTCGGCTCGTCGATCTTTTCGGCCCACTGAATCGCGTCGGCGGGTGAGTCGGCAGCGAGCTGGCGCGCGTAGTCAGCGAAGAGAAACTTCAGCCAATCCGGGCGCGGCTCCTCGGCCAGCCGCTTTTCCATCCACTTCAGCGCCTTCGGACGATCCAGGTGGGCCCAGAAGCCATAGGCGACGTCGAGTTCGTGTTTCTTCCGGCCCATCGCCTCCTCGTCCTCCGCCGGGAGCCCGCCAATCCAGTCCATGATCCGAGCTCCGTCCTCGCCGTCCCTCAGCCGGGTCCGGATCAGGACGACACGAAGTCGACCGCCGTGAGGACCGTCGCAGTGGCGATCGCAGAAACGCACCGCAGCGTCCATGTCACCCCACGCGAGGGCCGAAAGGGTCTGGCGATAGACGTCACGCTTGTAGGGCGCATCGTCGTCTGGGATGGACTCGGCCCAACGAATGACGGCGGCGCTCCCCTCTCGCGCGGCCAGCGCGAGAACATAGGCGAAGAGGGCCCGCTGGCGGGGGAAACCCACGCCGAGGTCCTGCATGTAGCGTTCGAGCCCGGCCCGATCTGCATCGAACCATCCCCTGATCAGCGCCATCTGGACGCCGCGCCAGACCTCCTCGTCGGCCAGGCTGAGAGAAGACTCGACGGCAACCAATGCTGCGGCGGGGTCCTGCGAGGCCCAGATCTCGACCGCCGTCCGGGCGGCCGACGCACGGTAGAGGGGCGAAGCGTGCTTGAAGGTCCAGAGCGTCGCGGCCTCTGGCTCATGTCCAGCCCAGAAGCGGACCAGCAGCTCGAACTCGACGGCCCCCAACTGGACCCGAAACCGGTCGAGGATCGCTCGAACCTCGGGTAGCGCCTCGGGGCCGAGCTGCGGCAGCAGCTCGCCGAGCAGGCGCGCTCTCTCGAAGGCATCCGGATCGTCGAGGGCGATCGAGAGGCGGTCGGCGACTGGCTGGTTCGATTGTTCCAGGCCCACCGTCCGGCTCGAGTCGGTCTCGGCTGTAGAGCGGGCAGAGTCGGAACGGCCACAACCAGTCGCCACCATGCCGCAGAGCGCGGCGGTCGCGAGGATCTTGAGAGGAAGGACTGCCGGGATGCCGGACATCCCACCACCCTGCTTCCGCCGTACTCCAGCTCCGGCCGTCGCATATGCGAGCGCATGGATGCCGGCACCTCGGGCGACGACACCCTCTCGTGTCTCTTCGTAGTGCTTTCTGATCCTGATCGCGACCATGACCTTCTCCGCCTCCTCTGTGACTCCGGTTCGATCCAGACGAACTCCAGCTCGAGCGGAGCTAGCACACCCACTGCGATGTTGCCGGGGCGCTGCGCTTGCTCGAGAATGGTGAACTTGCGGCTTCGGCCCGCTCCGCCGACCTCGGACGCGCAGCCCCAGATTGCGTATCCGCTGCTCCTGGCGATCTCCGCCCTGGCGCTTGAAGTCCACGCGATCTGTGATCTACGTAGGATTCTCCTGTTGTCCTTCTACGGCCCATCGAGCGCTTCCCGAAAGGTCTGAATGAACCGATCGAGGCGCTGACGGGTGAGATCGAGAGCCCGCTGGCCGCCATGGGGCGCGTAGGCGACGAGGCGGACGACTGCGCGGGGACGCGAGCGTCGCCACGGGCTCAGGTCCAGGGCGAGCAGGGCACGGAGCGACTCGCGGCCCAGGCCTCGGTCGCGGACCCTCCAAGTGTACGACAGCGCGGCCTCGCCACCGGGTCGCCGGGATGAAAGCGCAAGCTCTGCCGGTCGATTCAGCAGCCAGATCCGAACGGCTCTGCGGCGCTCGATCTCCCACTCCGGGCCCGGCAGAGAGGCCTTGGACGATAGCAGTCGAGTGGCGCTTGGACGCGTCACGTCTTCGAATCCAATCAGGAGATCGACGATGTCAGGGGCTCGGCCCGGGGCTCGCTGGCGCTCGTAGCGACGGTGGACGGCTCGCGAAAAGACACCCGTGAACATCATGTCGTGGGGCGCCGATCGGCTCGTCCAGCCTGCCTTCTCCTCGGGAAAATCGAATACGACATGCCTTGCCACGAGCTCCGGAGGCTCGAATCGGGGCAGGAGTGCCGAAAGCGCCCCCAGTCCCGCGAGCCAGAGGAGGGCTACGACGGACCACCGCCGAACGGTCCCGCAACTCGCGGGGGGCCAGAGACGGACTCGTGACGGGAAGGTGATCCCCTTGAAGGAAACGATTGCGCGGGAGGAACCGTCGTCGGCTTGGATGCTCGACCCGGGCTCTGGGGGGCGCTCCTCCTCCCCGTCTGTCCGGACTCTCTCCATCCCGCCGTCGTGATCGCACTGCTTGCATTCGGATCGGCGCTTCTCGGCGTGTCCGGTTGCCGGGTTCCGCCAATCGGCGAGTCCCCAGCCGAGCAAATAAAGAATCAGCGTTCCGGTCATCAGAATCGCCAGGCCCTGAAGGGTATGGTCTCCCTCGACGCCTGCGAGCTTCTCAGGCTCCGGGCTCGCGGCGATGTAGGCCACCCGCATCAAGTTCAGAACGAACGCGAGGGGGACGGCGAAGGCCACGATCAGCAGCCGCCGCCAAGCGGGCGTCTTGCGAAAGGGCGTCCCGCAGAAAAGCTCCTGGACGATGACCGCCACGACCAGCAGGACGAGGATCCCGTTCAGTCCGCTGCAGCTGTCGATGACGTGGAAGATGTGCTCTTCGTTGCTGAGGATCACACCGGATTGGACGAAATTCTGCCCCGCGGTTTCGAGGATCAGACCGGCTCCGAGGGCGGTCCACGTCTGAAGCTTCCACACGATCTCGTCTTCGAGTGGTTTGGGGATCTGGACGCCGAGCAGCAGAACGAATCCCGGAAGCAACCCAGCGCGGACGCCGGAGTGGCCGGCGAGCGCCGTCGCGAGCGCCAGTCCGTGAAAGCCGAGCGACGGGAGCAGGAGATCCGTTTTCCCGGTGAGCGAGGACCAGACGAAGAGCGCCAGGCCGATCGCCGCCAGGGCCAGGCTCAGGGCCAGGACCGAAGGCGTGCGGGGTGGGACAGTGATCATCCGTTCCCGGCGAAGCCAGAGCAGCCAGACGGCCACCCCGACGACCAGCGCCACGGGCAGGCGCCCGGGGAGGAAGACCACGTGGTCCATATCGACCGTACCGGGATCCTCCCACAGGGGTCGATAGGCGATGGCCGCCATCAGGCAGATGAAGAGTGCGCCGAGCCAGGTGAGGGGCGCCTCGCGCTGGGAATCCGCGGTGATCCAGCTCTGCATCAAAGGGTGAGTGTAGCGTGTCGAGCGAACGAACTCCGGTCGAGTATCGAGACGGCTGGTTCCTTCTCCTCCCGTTGGGTTGTCTTCGCGTCTCGAATCCCAGGACCACGCAGGAATCCGATGTCATTCGGACACCAGGGGCTCTTCGCCGATCAGTGCCTCGAAGCGAATCGCCAGCGCATCCGGATCCGGCAGTACGATCCGTCGGTAGCGAAGCTCGACGAGCCCAGCGCGCTCCAGGCTCTTCAGCTCGCGACTGACGCTCTGTCGCGTCGCACCGAGCATGTCGGCCAGGTCCTGGTGGGAGACGTCCTCGATCAGGATCATACGGTCGTCGCCGCGCAGCCCATGGCTGTAGGCCAAACGAGAGAGCAGTCGAGGGAGTCGATCTCGTAGCGCCAGAATGCTCGCGTCCTTGATCGCCGAGGCGGCGAGCCGGAGCCGGTAGCTGAGGTGGAGGTTGAGGCTCCGAGCGATCTCCGGGAAGCGCGCACCGAGCTGCTGAAACTCTGGCCTGCCGAGGACAAGAAGCTCCGTCTCGCCCAGTGCGTAGGCATTGTCGGAGCGTGGCAGGCCATCGATGAGGCTCGTCTCACCGAAGCTCGCGCCTGCGCGCAGGTTCATCAGCTGGAGTTCCCTGCCGCTGCTCGAGTAGTCCAGGACGCGTACCCGCCCGCTGCGGATGAAATAGCACTCCGGACCGGGATCGCCGATCGAGTAGATGGCCTGGCCGTCTTCGACGAGTCGGAGCCTGAGCAAACGCGCGACAGCCCGTTTCGTGTCGGCCGAGAGCAGGTCGAGCCAGCTGTCCAGTCCTCGAATCCGTCGCATCGCGCTACGGTAACCCGGTACCAGCGCTCGCGCCGGGGCGTCGATGTCCGACTGCGGAGGATGAGGCTCCCTGCTAGGCTCTCTTCGGTCGCCGGCGAAGTGGGCCGAGCCCTCGCCCGGATTCGACCGGGCGGATGCCAGGTACCAGGCGACGGATCCCGAGATGACCGGACGTGGCGGACATGGCAAGAGATGGAGCAGCCTCGCATGCATTTCACCACCCTCGACGAGATTCTTCGCCACTACGGCGCCGAGCGACCCGGCCGGGTGGCGCTGCGGGCCGGGGAGCGCAGCTGGACGTACGAGGCGCTGCGGGATGAGGCCTTCCGGGTCTCCCAGGCGTTGCTGGCCGAGGGACTCTCGCGTCAGGATCGGGTCGCGATCCTGGATCGAAACGTTCCGGAGTTCCTGACGCTGCTCATCGGGGCGGCGACGATCGACGTCGTGACGCTGGCGGTGAACTGGCGGCTGGCGCCGCCCGAGATGGAGTACATCCTGAACGACGCGGAGGCGCGGGTGCTCCTGATCGGGGAGGAGTTCCTGCCGCATCTCGCGCGTATGCGGCTCGAGACCGTGAAGCGGATCGTGGTCGTGCCGGCGGCGTCCGGAGGCGGCATCACGGCGGGCGCCGGGCCCGGCCCTTCCTATGCGGAGTGGATCGAGAATCGGCCGGCAACCGACCCGGAGATCGTCTGCCAGCCCGAGGCGACCTGCTTCCAGCTCTACACTTCGGGGACGACGGGGCGGCCGAAGGGTGTCGAGCTGATGCATTCGAACCTGCTGGCGGCGATGGAGGCCGGGGGGAATGCCTGGTCGATCGACGCCGATTCGGTATCGCTCGTCGCGATGCCGCTCTTCCACATCGCTGGGGGCGGCTGGGCCGTCGCGGGTCTGTGCCACGGGGCGGAGAACGTGCTGCTGCGGGAACTCGATCCCGACGAGGCGCTGCGGTTGATCGAGACACATCGCGTCACGAACGCGCTCTTCGTGCCGGCGGTGCTGCAGATCCTGGGTCGACATCCGCGGATCCGGGAGGTCGATCTCGGCTCCTTCCGCTCGATCGTATACGGGGCGTCGCCGATCTCCGAGGAGGTGTTGGTGCGGGCGATGGAGGTCTTCGGCTGCGGCTTCGTGCAGGTCTACGGACTCACCGAGACGACCGGCGCGATCACCGACCTTCCGCCCGAGGACCACGATCCGGGCGGACCGCGAGGCCATCTGCTGCGCTCTGCCGGACGACCCTGGAGCGACGTCCGGATCCGGATCGTCGATGCGGAGACCCTCGTCGATCTGCCCGAGGGCGAGGTCGGCGAGATCTGGTGCCATTCACGCCAGAACATGAAAGGCTACTGGCGTAACCCGGAAGCCACCGCCGAGGTCTATCCGGAGGGTCGGGACGAGCAGGGTATCGGCTGGTTCCGGACGGGGGACGCGGGCTTTCTGCGCGGCGGTTACCTCTTCATCCACGATCGCGTGAAGGACATGATCGTCTCGGGGGCCGAGAACGTCTATCCCGCCGAGGTCGAGAACGTCCTGATGGCGCATCCGTCGGTCGAGGACGTCGCGGTGATCGGCGTGCCTTCCGAGAAATGGGGCGAGACCGTGAAGGCGATCGTCGTGGACGCCGCCGCTGGCGGGGCGAGCGACGCCGAGCTGATCGAATGGTGCCGCGAGCGTCTGGCGCATTACAAATGCCCGACCTCGGTCGAGCGGATCGAGGCGTTGCCCCGGAATCCGTCGGGCAAGATCCTGAAGACGGAGCTGCGAGAGCCCTGGTGGCGCGGACAGGACCGCCGCGTCCACTGACCGGAGGCGAGGCCGCGACCGGCCACGGCCACGGGTGCTCCGCACGGGAACGGGTGCCGCGACGCCGCAGGGTGTCGCACGGTAGAGATGGTGCGCAGGGTCGTCCGCCGGTGCCGCGCGGGCGTGGAATCGCGACGGCGAATGCGGATGGGAATGGGAGAGGGATGACTGGAGCAGGCTGGATGCGGAGAGCGGGGGCGGGTCGCGTGCGCGCGGAAACGAGTCGGCGAGCGATCGGAGGGTGGGCCCGGAAGACGGGCGTGAAGAGGGCGGCCGCGATCCTCTGTGTCTCTGTCGGATGCGCCTGGTTCGGATCCGGCTGCACGGGACTCGGTCTCGGGACGGCCGGCGGCCACGACTCTGGCGCGTGGCCGCCGCTCAGCGCCGAGCCGAAGCCGGCGACCGCCGCGACCCGGGCTGCGCAGGAGCGCGTGCGCCGCACTCTTCCCTTCGACGACGATCGCGATTTCGAGCTGGCCCGGCGCGGCCGCCTGGCGGGCGGTGGCCCGCTTCGGATCGAGATGGACGATCCCAGCGGCAGCGGCAGCGGCAGCGGCAGCGCTAATGGCGCTGCCAACGGTGCTGGCAACGGGGATGACGACGCCAAACGCGACGAGCCGGCCTGGGATATGGCGAGCTACGACTTCGTCGAGGGGCCTGCGCCGTCGACGGTGAACCCGAGCCTGTGGCGGCAGGCCCGGCTGAACGGGATCCACGGTCTCTTCGAGGTGGTCGACGGGATTTATCAGGTCCGCGGCTACGACCTCTCGAACGTGAGCTTCGTGCGGGGCGAGACGGGCTGGATCGTGATCGATCCGCTGATCACGGTCGAGTCGGCGCGGGCCGCGCTCGCCCTCGTCGACGAGACGCTGGGTGCCCGACCGGTCGTCGCCGTGATCTACTCCCACAGCCACGTGGATCATTTCGGGGGCGTGCGCGGCCTCGTCGATCCCGAGGACGTGGCGGCGGGCCGCGTCCGAATCGTGGCACCCGAGGGCTTCCTGGAGCATGCGGTGAGCGAGAACGTCGTCGCGGGCAACGCCATGACCCGCCGCGCCGCCTACATGTTCGGCCGGCTGCTGCCGGCCGGGCCGCAGGAACGCGTCGACGCGGGGCTGGGGAAGACGACCTCGCTCGGTCGCGTCTCGCTGCTCGAGCCGACGGACATCGTCCGCGAGACCGGCACCCGGCTCGAGATCGACGGCATCGAGCTCGTCTTCCAGAACACCCCCGGTGCCGAGGCGCCGGCGGAGATGATGTTCTTCCTGCCCCATCGCAAGGCCTTCTTCGTGGCAGAGGAGGCCAACGCCGTGCTGCACAACCTCTACACGCTGCGCGGGGCGCAGGTGCGCAGCGGGTCGCTCTGGGCGCGCTGGCTCGACGAGGCGATCGCGCTCTTCGGCGACGAGCTCGAGCTGGTCTTCGGCGCCCATCATTGGCCGCGTTGGGGGCGCGAGGAGGCGCTCGATTTCCTCGCGAGCCAGCGCGACCTCTACAAATACATCCACGATCAGACCCTGCATCTCGCGAATCTCGGCCACACGCCCCTCGAAATCGCCGATGAAATCGAGCTGCCCGAGGCGCTCGCCCGGCGTTGGTCCAATCGTGGCTACTACGGAACCCTGAAGCACAACGCGCGCGCGACCTATCAGCTCTACCTGGGCTGGTTCGACGGCAACCCGGCGCACCTCGATCCACATCCTCCCGTGGAGGCGGGAAGGCGTTATGTGGCGCTGGCCGGAGGTGCGGAAGCTCTGCTCGAGCAGGCCCGCGCCGCCTATGTGGACGGCGACTACCGCTGGGTGGCGGAGGTCGTGAACCATCTGGTGTTCGCGGATCCGGGGAACCGCGAGGCGCGCTGGCTGCAGGCCGATGCGCTCGAGCAGCTCGGCTATCAGGCGGAGTCGGGGCCCTGGCGGAACTTCTATCTGAGCGCCGCTCGGGAGCTGCGCGATCCGAAGCAGCGGCGCGCGCCGCGGGTTGCGTCGACGAGTGCGGACGTGCTGGCGGCGATGCCGTCGTCGATGCTCTTCGAATTCCTGTCGGTGAGTCTCGACGGCGAGCGGGCGGCGGACGAGGACATGACGGTCGAGCTGCATTTCCCGGATCGCGACGAGCGTTGGCTGCTCGAGATCCAGCGGGGCGTCCTCCGCTCCTACGCGGATCGGGTGGCAGACGAGCCGACGCTGCGGCTGACGATGCGCCGGGATCGCTTCGTGGCGTTGCTCCAACGCCAGGTGAAGATGACGACGTTGCTGCGTCGCGGGGAGGCGGAGCTCGACGGAGGGCTCGTCGCGTTGGCCCGCTTCGGCCGTCTCTTCGAGCGATTCACCCCGGACTTCGAGATCGTGATGCCGTAGCCGCCATGGCTTCCGGGGCCGCCGGTGGCACCGTGGCGACGAGTCGCTCTCGAATCTCGGCGACGCCCTCGATGCCCGCCTCACTGGATTCCGCGACCGGCATGATGTTGAAGCGCGTACAACCGGCCTCGGCGTACGGCGCGAGAAAGCGCGCGACGGCCTCCGGTGAGCCGGAGGGACTGTGGCGTTCGAAGCGCTCGAACGGGATCCGGTACATCGACTCCATGCGCGCGGCGAGCCGCGACCGGGCGACGGCGGGTTCGGGATCCAGTCCCACCCAGACCTGCAGGCCGTGGTCCCAGCGCGCGGGTCGCGGGAACGCGCGTTCGTCGGCCTGTTGCTCGATCTGTCGGAGCGCTTCGGCGAAACGTCGCGGCGAGCACCACACGCCGAGCCAGCCGTCGCCGAGCAGCGCGGCCCGACGCAATGCCGCGTCAGATCGACCGCCGATCACCAGGAGCACGGCGGGATCCGGACGCGGGCGGATCAAGGCGTTCTCGAAGCGGAAGAACTCGCCATCCAGGGTCGTCGGCTCACCGCTCAACAGGCCGCGCAACGCGACCAGGGACTCGTCCGTCCGTCGCCCCCGTGTTCGGGGATCGACGCCGCAGATCTCGATCTCGTGTCGATCCTCGCCGCCGACTCCGACGCCGAGGATCAGGCGGCCCGGCGCCGACTCGCAGAGACTCGCGATCTGTCGCGCGACGGGCAGGGGATGCCGCAGAGCGAGGAGGTAGACGCCGACGTAGACCTCGAGGCCTTCCTCGAGCGCTGCGATCGTGGCGGCCTGGATCAGGCCGTCCATGCCGAAGCCGGTGAAGAAGCTGATGTGGTCGGCGACGAAGACGTGGTCGAGCCCGCTCGCGCGCGCCCGCGAAAGCAGCTGTCGGCGACGGGCGAGAGGGCCCGTCAGCATGGCCGAGTCGGCCAGGGTGCCGACGCGGATGCTCGGACCGC
>CAYWGW010000145.1:0-10434 GCA_964457385.1 uncultured Spirochaetaceae bacterium | reverse complement strand
CTGTCCCGCCTCGTGGAAGAGGGCGGCGTCGAGAGTCCAACGGGTCCGCCGGGCTCGGCGCTGCTCTTCGACTGCAACCTGATGCACGGATCGAACGGCAACATCACGCCCTTCCCGCGGACCAATCTCTTCGTCGTCTTCAACAGCATGGAGAACGCGCTCGAGGCCCCCTTCTCGGGTCAGTCCCCGCGACCGGACTACATCGGGACCCGGAATCCGCGGCCCCTCGGATGATCGTCGCCAGCTTCGTCGTCTTCCTCGCGCTCTTTGCGCTGGTCGGTCTCGCCTCCCATCGCCAGTCGCGAGGTGACGCTGCAGACTATCTGGTCGCCAGCCAGAGCGTCCAGCCCTGGCTCGTCGGCCTTTCCGCCGTGGCGACCAACAACAGCGGCTACATGTTCATCGGCGTGATCGGCTACACCCACGCCGTGGGACTGCCCTCGATCTGGCTGATGATCGGCTGGATCACGGGCGACCTCGTCGCCTCCAGCCTGATCCATCGCAAGCTGCGCGACGCGACCGGCCGAAGTCAGGCCGAGACCTTCGCCGGCATACTCAGCCAATGGCAGGGCACGGAGTTCCGGGTCTATCGCCGGCTGGCGGCGGGCGTCTCTCTCCTTTTCCTGGGCGCTTATGCAGCGGCCCAGCTCGCGGCGGGCAGCAAGGCGCTCTCCGTACTCTTCGGCTGGGCGCCGGCGACGGGGGCGTGTGTCGGTGCGGTGATCGTGGTGGCCTACTGCTTCGCGGGCGGGATCCGGGCGTCGATCTGGACGGACGCCGCCCAATCCTTCGTGATGGTGGCGGCGATGGCGCTGCTCTTCGGCGTCTCGGTCGAGGCTCTGGGCGGCCCGAGCGCCGCCTGGCAGGCGCTCGGCGAGGTCTCGCCCACCTACCGCAGCTGGCTGCCCGTCGGCCTCGGTTTCGGGGACACCTGGGGGCCGGCGCTCTTCATCGTAGGCTGGCTCTTTGCCGGCTTCAGCGTCGCCGGCCAGCCGCATATCATGGTGCGCTTCATGGCGCTCGACCGCCCCGAGAAGACCAATCGGGCGCGAATCTACTACTACGCCTGGTTCGTGGCTTTCTACTTCCTCGCCAACGCGGTCGGACTGCTGTCCCGGGTACTGCTGCCGGTCAGCGAGAGCTTCGACGCCGAGCTGGCGCTGCCCACCCTGGCACTGCAGCTGCTGCCGGACCCGCTCGTGGGGCTGATCCTGGCGGGTGTCTTCGCGGCCACGATGTCGACCGCCGACTCCCTGATCCTCAGCTGCGCGGGCAACCTCAGCGAGGACCTGATGCCGCGGGAGCGGACTCCCGTCGCGCTCGCCAAGAGCGCGACGCTTCTCACGACGGCCGTCGCCCTGGGCATCGCGCTCTTCGCGGAACAGAGCGTCTTCGAGCTCGTGGTGGCTTCGTGGGCCGTGATGGCGGCGGCCTTCGTTCCGCTGATGACGGTCTACGCCTTCGGCGGAAGGCCGAGCGAGGGACTGTGCATCGCGATGCTGGTCTCGGGGGTCGGCTCCGTCGCGCTCTGGAAGCAGTTTCCCATCCTCGCCGATTACTACGAGGGCATGCTGGGCATTCTGGTCGGCCTGGCCGTCTACGGACTCGGTCGGATATTTGGCTGGGTGAGCCGCGGCGACCGGGAAGCCGACATCCTCTCCGAGGCCGGGGTCGAGGCGAGCGTTCCTTCGGAGCTGCCCTATTCTTCGTGAGCCATGACATTCCCGGACGCTGTCTCTCATCGGGCCCCGAGCCGCGCCTCGTCGTTGGGCCCGGTGCTGCTGCTGGCGCTGCTGGTCCCGCTCTCGGGCTGTCTACTGCTGGCGGCGGGTGCGGGAGTGGGGGCCGGCGCGACCTGGTACTACTCGGCAGCGCGAGAGGAGGTCGATTCCGATCCGCGGGAGGTCGTGGCCGCTGCGGCGGCCACACTCGAAGAGATGGACATCATCGTCACGACGCGCGAGGCGAGTGCGATCGACGGCGAGGTGGTGGGGCGTACGGCGCGGGACGAGAAGGTGCAGGTGACCGCGACCTCGAAGGAGGAGGGTCGCACCGCCGTCGAGGTCCGCGTCGGCCTGATCGACGACGATGCGTCGCGACGCATCCTCCAGGAGATCCTGCGTCGACTCTGAGCGCGGTCCCACGCGGACCGGATCCGGTCTCCCGGTCTCTGGGTGGGCCGTGATCCCGGGAGGCGCCCATTCCCGAAGGCGTGGGCACGGATCGCTTCCGAGAATGGCGATACAGGCTATTTCCGTCGAGAAGCCGTAGGGCAGACCCTCCGCCGCGCCACGAACTCCTTTCGATCCCCAGGTGGATTGGTGACGCCCTGCGGTGTATTCCTGATGCAGGACGGTTGTTCTACCCTATAGCGTACCCAGGATCGTTCGGACTGATGGCACGATCCACAATGGGGAGGACGCAAGATGGGACGAAGTATCAGCGGGACCGATGAGGCCAGTATCCAGTTCATTCCGGCACAGGAGGGTTGGCTCGCCCTGTTCGAGGAAACCACCTTGAATGGTGTCGAGATTCATGCCGAACCCGTGATCGCCTGGTGTCTGGCGGCTCGGCCGGCTTCGGAGTCGATGGGCTCGGTCGCCTTCGGACAGGCGGTGGTTGGAGCCGGGCCCTGGGTCGAGAAGGGGGATCCCGAGGAGGTGACCCATTTCTTCGCGCTCGTGCGCGAGGATCAGCTCGATGAGGATCTCCGGGAGGATCTGCGTCGCAACGCCCGGCGGTCGCGCGAGTCGATCCTGGCGATGGCCGAGCAGAATCGGGTCCTTCGTGGGCAGGGTCATACGAGCTGGATGCGCGATCGACGGACGATGCTGCGAACGATGCGCATGCAGCGTCGGGCGGAGGCGTCCGCCTCGTAGGCCGGATTCGAGGGGTCCCGGGCTCGGCGACGAGCCCGGGCGTTCCGCCCCCGCTTTTGCGAGCCGATCTGAAGGGGCCCCGACGTGTTTCGGGCTCCATCGGGACGACGTAGTGTCCGGGCTCATCGCAAACGGACGTGGACCCGGTCGGGGTCGGCCGTGCGGCAGGCGCCGCGCGAGGACCGATCCTGGAATCGGGATCCGCAGGGATGATCCGATGAGCCTCTACGACGTACTTCCGGTCAGCGCGGCCGACTATCGTCGGCGCGCGCGCTGGCGTCTGCCGCGCTTCCTCTTCGACTACATCGACGGCGGAGCCAACGACGAGAAGACGATGGCGGCCAACGTGGCCGGCTTCGATCGCATCGAGCTGAGGCAGCTCGTGCTGCGGGACGTCTCGGCCGTCGATACGTCGACGACCCTGATGGGACGCCCCTCGCGCATGCCGCTGGCTCTGGCACCCATCGGCATGGCCGGCATGATGGCCCGACGGGGTGAGGTGCAGGCTGCGAAGGCGGCGATCCGCGCCGGGGTTCCCTTCGCGGCCTCGACGGTCGGCATCTGTCCGGTCGACGAGATCCAGGCCGCGACCCGAGAGCCTTTCTGGTTCCAGCTCTACATGCTGCGCGACCGGGAGTTCGTGCGGACGATGCTCGAGCGGGCTCGGGCGGCGGGCTGCGACACGCTCGTGTTCACCGTCGACCTCCCCGTGCCGGGGATGCGGCTGCGCGACTTCCGCAACGGGATGCTCGGGGGAGGCCGGATCGGAAAGCTCTCTCAGGCGCTGCAGCTCGCCATGAGTCCGGTCTGGCTCTACGACGTCGGGATCAAGGGTCGGCCCCATGGCTTCGGCAACCTGCGCGAGAAGCTCGGTGACTCGGAGGAGATCGACCTCTACAAGGCCTTCATCGATTCGCAGTTCGATCCGACCGTCACCTGGCGGGACATCGAGTGGTTGCGCGGCCTCTGGGATGGGAAGCTGTTGATCAAGGGTGTGATGGAGGTCGAGGACGCGCGGGCGGCGGCGGGGGTCGGTGCGGATGGCGTGATCGTCTCGAACCATGGTGGGCGCCAGCTCGACGGGATCGCCGCGAGCATTCGCAAGCTTCCCGCGGTGGCCGAAGCGGTGGGTAATCGTCTCGAGGTCTTCGTCGACGGCGGCGTGCGCAGCGGCATCGACGTCGTGAAGGCGATCGCGCTCGGCGCCCGGGGCGTACTGATCGGGAGGCCCTGGGTCTGGGCGATGGCCGCCCGGGGCGAGCAGGGAATCGTCGACCTGCTCGGGATCTTTCAACGGGAGATCGCGACGGCCATGGCCTTGATGGGCGTGACGAAGATCGAACAAGTGACACGCGATCGGATCGAGGCCGTCGGCGTCGGCGGGGAGTCCGGTCGCGAGGATCCGGACAACGCCTGAGACGGTCCTCCTCTGGACTCCGTTGTCCCGCCTTCGACCGCCGCCCGTCGACCCAGTCGGATCCACCGACACCGACACCGCCGACACCGAGCCGACACCGCCGCTGACCGCGGCGACCGGTGCGTGCGTCTCAAGGACGGAAGACCGCGCTCCGATGTCCCGGGAGAGCGTCCGGTCCTGTCGTGCCCGCCGCGGAGCGGCAGACGACCTCCTCGCGATCTTCTACGACCCCTACCACCCGCTCTACCGAGGGAGATCATCGGCGTTGAATCCCTGGCTCGTCGTGCCCCTCGCCTCGGGCCTCGCCTGCCTCGTCTTTGCAGTGATGCTGCTGCAGCGGGGGCCCGGCGAAGGAAGCCGTCGGTACTCGGGCCTGCTGCTGCTCGGGGCGGCCTGGTGGGGTGTCTGCGAGGCGCTCTGGACCGTGGCGCCCGATGCCGAGACGGCCCTCTGGCTGCTACGCGTCTCGGCGCCCGGCTGGATCTTCATCGGGCCGATCTGCCTCGAGCTCTTTCTCGCGGAGCGAGCGCCGGGTCGGGCGCCCCTGCATCGAGTGCGTCGCCTCGTCTGGGGATTGGCCGCTCTGGCGCTCGTCGTCGAGTGGACCACGAGCTGGATCCACATCGGGATGGAGCCGGTACCCTGGGGCTGGGCCTATCGCTTCGGTCCCCTCTATGCGCCCTGGTATGCCCTCACGATGTTAGCCTCGACGACGGGGATCGTCGCCGCCCTCCGTCGACTCCAGCAGACCGACCTGCCCGCCGAGCAGGGGCAGAGCGCCTGGTTCATCGCCGCCGTCTTCGTGCCCCTCTGCATCGGATCGATCAGCGACGGGCTGCTCCCGCTGCTCGGAATCCAGGTGCCGCGGTTCGGTGTCGTCTCCTTTGCCGCACTCGGGGCGGTCATCACGGCGAGCTTCCATCGCTTCGGCTGGTCCGCGATCACGCCGGGCTCGTTGGCGGGGGTGATCTTCGATGCGATTCCGGAGGGCGTCGCGCTGGTCGCCCCGAACGGGCGGGTCCGGATCGCGAATCCCGGCATGAGCGCGCTGCTCGGACCGGCCAGCGTCGAGCCGTCCCGGCGCAACGTCGCCGAGTTCCTGCCCGGGATCGACCTCGATGACGAAGGCGAGATCCGCGAAGGCGAGTTCGACCTCGTCCGCCAGAATCGGGATGGGTCGGAGCGGGTTCCGGTCTCGGTCTCGACGGCTCATCTGCGGGATAAGCGGGGATCGGGTCTCGGTCGTGTGCTCGTCGTCCGCGACCTCGGAGAGGTCGTCGCGCTGCGGATGCGTCTGCTCACCTCGGCCCGTCTCGCCGCGGTGGGCGAGCTTGCTGCGGGCCTCGCCCATGAGATCAACAATCCGATTGCCTACGTGAAGGCGAACCTCTCCGCCCTGCGCGAGCAATGGCTGGCGGTGTTCGACGCCTGGCCGGAGCCATCCGATTCCACCGAGACGAAGACCGAGATCCAGACGCTCTTCGAGGATGGTCTCGACATGCTCGACGAATCGCTCGAGGGCGTCGATCGGACCGCGGCGATCGTGCGGGACGTGCGCAGCTTCTCCCATGCGGGAGGAGGCGCCGCGGAGCGGGTCGATCCCGACGATTCGATCGATCGGGCGCTCCGGATGGCCGCCCCCCAGCTTCCAGCGTCGACTCGGGTTCTGCGCGGGCCGCGGGTGGCTGCGGTCGTGGACGGCGTTCGCCGGGAGCTCGAGCAGGTCCTGCTGAATCTGCTGGTCAACGCCGCGCATGCCCTGGAGCGCGAAGGCACCATCCGGATCGGGACTGTGCTTCGCGACGACGAGGTCGTCATCTCGGTCGCCGACGATGGTCGGGGGATTCCGCCGGACGAACTCGACCGGATCTTCGATCCCTTCTTCACGACGAAGCCCGTCGGCGAGGGCACCGGCCTCGGGCTCGCGATCTCCCACGAGATCGTCCGTCGCCACGGAGGACGGCTCGAGGTCTCCTCACAGCCGGAACGGGGCGCTGAGTTCCGCGTGATCCTGCCCGCCGCGCTGCCTGCCTGAGCGCCGTTGCGACCGCCCGGGGCCCGGGACGGACTGGCGCATCGCATCGCATCGCGAGCGCCCGGTCTCAAGCCGAGTTCTTCCGCCCGAGATCCTCTCGCAGGGTGCGCGCCGCGAGCACGTAGTGGACCGTCGACCAGCCCGCGCCGAGCACGACGACCCAGAGCAGCGCATAACGTACAGATTCCAGACCGAAGCTCGGGCGCAGCGCATCGCTCACGAGCCCCACGACCTGGGGTCCGAGGCCGAGTCCGATCAGGTTGATCACGAAGAGCAGGAACGCCGATACGAGGGCCCGCATATGAGGTCGCGCGAGTCCCTGGGCCATCGCGAAGGTGGGTCCCAGGTACATGGCGCCGAGGAGCAGCGCCGGAATCGCGAAGGCGAGGGCGACATAACGATCGGGCCAGAGGTAGACGGCCGCGGCGAAGGGGATGCCGAGGGCCGTCGAGAGGCCGGGCAGCCACATGTACCAGCGCTGGTCGCGCCGCGCGAGTCGATCCCCCAGCCAGCCGCCCAGGAAAGTGCCGGCGCCGGAACCGATCAGGATGATGAGGGCGAGGTAGGTGCTCAGCTCCTTCTCGCTGAAGCCGTGGACCCGGATCATGAAGATGGGAAGGAAGAAGGATGAGCCGTAGCCGTAGAAGGCGTGTAGAGCAGCAGCAAGGGACATGTGGCGAAACGAGCGCAGGCTTCGAATGAAGTTCAGCACGCTGCGCAGGGACTCGGCCTCGACCGGGGGGACGAGCGCCGTCCCCGTCACCTGCTCCGAATGCCCCCTCGGCGGCTCACGCAGGGTGAGCCGAACGAGAGCCGCCAGGAAGACCCCGGGTAGCCCGACGACGAAGAAAGCGGTCCGCCAGTCGAACGCCTCCTTGATCCACCCCCCGGCAAAGATGCCGATGGCGCTGCCGATCGGGATGCCCAGGGAGTAGATCGAGAAGGCCGTCCCCCGTCGTTCGGGCGGGAAGTAGTCCGAGAGCAGTGAGTGGGCCGGAGGGGAGCAGGCGGCCTCGCCGAGCCCGACGCCGACGCGGGCCAGCGCCAGCTGGCTGAAGCTGCGCGACAACCCGCTCGCGGCCGTCATCAGGCTCCAGACGAAGATGCCCAGCGCGATGATCGAGCGCCGTACGCCGCGATCCGCCCAGCGCGCGATCGGGATGCCCGCGAAGGTGTAGAAGACCGCGAAGGCGACTCCGCCCAGGAACCCGAGCGCGGAGTCCGAGAGCCCGAGGTCCAGGCGGATGGCCTCGGCGAGAATCGTGAGGATCTGTCGATCGATGAAGTTGAAGATGTAGACGACGAGCAGCAGCCCGAGTGCGTAGCGACGATAGGCGTCGGTGATCACGATGGGCGGTGTCGGGGCGGGCGTGTTCGGCGGGTTCACGATGGGCTCCCTCGAGCTGGTCGGCAGTCGGCTTCTCCCCGGCCGACCCTGGATGGTCCTGGTCGGTCCTGGCTGCCCCGAACCGATTTCGGACCTGCCCGGCTTGCCCAGCCTGTCCGATCTCCGCGGTCGGCCTCGCGAGCCAGCGGCGAGGGTGAGCTTAGCGATTCGGGAGGACAACGAGAGACTCGAGGTCACCAGCCGGGAAGGCTGGCGTCGGGCGATCGACGTGCGACCATCCGGACGGCTCTTCAGTCCTTTCAACCCAATCAAATCCACTCAATCGAGGACAATCGAAATGATCGGCTATGTCACGATCGGTACTTCCGACCTGGAGAAGGCCTGTGCTTTCTACGACGCCCTGCTCGCGGAGGTCGGCGGCAAGCAGCTCTTCGGGATGGATCGCATCAAGTTCTACGGGACCGGCCCTGGTAAGCCCATGCTCGCCGTCTGCATTCCCTACGATGAGAAGACTCCACATCCCGGCAACGGCAACATGGTCGCGATCCAGACGAACGGACTCGAGCAGATCAAGGCCCTCCATGCGAAGGCCCTGGAGCTCGGGGCCACGGACGAGGGTGAGCCGGGCGAGCGCATCCCGGGCGTGTTCACGGGCGCCTACGTTCGTGATCCCGATGGCAACAAGCTCTGCTTCTTCGAGATGAAGGCCGGCTGATCGAGCGGATGGAGTGCACCGCCTCGTCCAGGGTTTTCCCCTCTTGGGGTCCCTCCTCTGGAGGTTTATGGGGTCGTGCGTTCCGTCCCTTCTTTCTCGGGCTCGCGTTGCAGGGCGCGTTGGCCATTCCCTTCTGGACCTGGGTCTGGCTCGGGGCCGGGACGGCTCCGAGCTGGCTCGCGCCGATCTGGTGGCACGGCCACGAGATGGTGTTTGGCTTCGTTGCGGCCGCGATCGCGGGCTTCCTGCTCACCGCCTCGCCGGTCTGGAGCGGAGGCCCCGCGCTGATCGGCGGCCCGCTTGCCTCGCTCTTCGTTCTCTGGGCACTCGGTCGGATCGGTTTCGCCGCGGCGGACGTGGTTCCGGCCGGCGTGCTAGCGCTGATCGATATCGGGTTCCTGCCGGCGGTGGCGATGGTCGTGGTGCGAACGCTCCGCGGATCGGGCCAGACGCGCAACTACGGTATCGCGGGCATCGTGGCGGTGCTGGCGCTGGCGAATGCGGCGATGCATGCGGAGGTGCTCGGCCTTGCGACGGGCGTGGCCTTCCGGGCCCTGCGCTTCGCCGTGGATGTCGTGGTGCTGCTGTTGGTCGTGATCTCGGGGCGGATCACGCCGGCGTTCACGCGCAATGCGCTACGGGGCACCGGGTCCGACGCGGACGTGGTCGTGCGGCCCGCACTCGCCCAGGGGACGGTCGGGCTCGTCGCGGCGATGGCTCTCGTCCGACTCATTCAGGGGGCCGGGGTGGCCAGTGGAACGCTGGCGGGACTCGCTGGGCTGGGACTACTGGTGCAGCTTTCGGGCTGGCAGAGCTGGGCGGTGCGACGGGATCCGCTGGTCTGGTCGCTGCACGCGGGCTCGGTCTGGCTCGGGGCTGGGCTGCTGCTGGTGGCGTGCTCGGATGCCGGGGTCGGCGGTCTGTCGTCGTCGGCGGGCCTGCATGCGCTGACGGCCGGTGCGATGGGCTCTTCGATCCTGGCCGTCATGACGCGCGTTTCGTTAGGCCATACCGGCCGCCCGCTCGTATTGCCGTCGGGCATCGTCGCTTGCTATGCCCTCGTCCATCTCGCCGCGCTCGCGCGGGTGTTCGCCTCCCTCTCCGGCAGTTTCTCCGGCGGCTTTCTCGGCGACTTCGCGGGACCGGCCTATCGCGTTCTGCTGATCACGAGTGGGCTGGCCTGGGGGCTGGCATTCCTCGGTTTTCTCGTGCGCTATGCCGGGATCCTGGTGCGACCGCGGGTGGACGGCCGGCCGGGTTAGCACCGACAGCGCGTGATCCTGCGGCCGCGACACAGATGCCCCGGTGTCTGGAGCGGCGGCGTCTCCCTCTCCCGCGGATGAGCCGTTCGCCTTGCTCGGGTGTGATCGGAATGCGTCCGGCGATCGATTGGATCGTGCCTGGCTGCCGCCGTTCCGCCGCGGCCGATCGAGGCGTGGTGCGAGCGTCCGGGATCGAATCTCCGGAGTGATCGAACTCCAGCCGGTCGAGCGCGGCGCGCTTCGCCGGATCGTGCGTACATCGAGGCCCCCGACGCAAACAGGGAAGTGTGCGAGGCGTGGCAGAAGACGCACGTCGAGCCCCTGCCTCCCGAGGGGCTTCTCACGCCGCAGAATCATCCAGCGGCCTCGGAACGCAGCAGCCACGAAGAGTTGTCTCGCGCTCATCGAATGCGATCTCGATCATCCATTGCGCGAGCTTGCTCGCGTGCAGGTGCGTGATGAAGGTGAGAACGCGGGCCGCCCCCTACGGACGGTGCGATCACATACAGACGCTGCGATGAGTGGATGGAGAGACGGAGAAACGGAGCGTAGGAGTTGAGTAGTGGCACTGAAGGGGCCGAAACCCGACGTCTGTCGCGTCGTCGACAGCCCCGGGCCGTGAAACAGGAAGGGAGTTGACTTTCGCTTTTTGTTTGCCTACGATCGATCAGTCACCCCGCCGAACCCGAGCCTTCCACGATGCAGACGACGCATACGATGCAGACGACGCAACCGAGCCGGCTTTCGACCGCTCATGAGACCAGCCCGCCGCTGAACA
>CAYWGW010000144.1:0-10487 GCA_964457385.1 uncultured Spirochaetaceae bacterium | reverse complement strand
CCAGTTGCCCGGGAAGCCGTCCCGGGCAAGCAGCTCCACGAGCTCCCCATCGATCGCAGGCGGCGCCTGGCCGAGGGTCCGCGCCACCCGGAACGCCGCGGATCGGCAGATCGATTCCCAGTCGCGCGTCCGCTCACGCAAGGGTGGAAGCCGAAGCGAGGTCGCCTCGAGCCGGTACTGCAGCTCGAGCAGCAGCCCGTCCTCCCGGACGCTCGCCTCGAGCGGAGTCCGGGCGATCGAGAGCCAACGTGGGCCGTCGGATCCCACGCGACGCAGAACCGACAGGATCGCCTGTTGCACGGGGTGCGGATGCTCTGCGGGCTCGACCAGCACGACCGTCCCCTGGGCCGCGCGCGCGATCGCCGCGCTCAGGACCTCGTCGATCCGGGCAGGACCCAGGGATTCCAGCTCGGCCCGCTCGATCCGGACCAGCGGCAGATTGCGGCGCGGGCTCCAGGTGTGGATGCGATCGCCGAGCGCCCGCCGCCCGCTGCCGATCTCGCCTACGACCGAGATCGCGAGCGAGCCGCGCGCCAGCCGGCGGGCGCGATCGAGCACCCTCCGCAACCCCGGCTCGTCGGTGTCGAGAATCGGATCCCCGGAAAGGCGTCCGAGAGGCTCTTCGGACATCAGGCGCTCGAGAATCCGCGACTCCAGCCGGGAATACGAGAAGGGCTTGTAGAGAATCTCGAGATCCTCCGGATCGAGCTGCCAGGCCGGATCCAGGGTGGGCGCGCCCGCAGCCAGCAGGATCGTCGCACCATCGAAACCTTCCTGCTCGAGCCAATCGCGCACGCCCGGCGCCTCCAGGTCCACGATGCGGACTCTCGGATGCCAGCTCGCGGCCCGATGTCGAGCCTGCATCGCGTCCGAGGCCGTGTCGACACGGAATCCCGAGCGCTCGAGCGCCCTACCGAGATCCCGTCGCAGCGGGGCATTCGATTCCAACAGAGTGATGCGGATCGTGCCTCGGCGTCCATCGCTCTCGTCCCCGATCATGCGTCGACCTCGCTCCGTCCCGGAATCCAGAGCCCCAGGGCCTCCTCCTCGGCCGCATCCGAGAGCCGGCCCCCGCGCTCGGCGAGCTGCAGCTCGAGTTCGAGACGCCGCGCCGGATCCGCCGCCCGGGAGAGCGCGTCGCCCCGGTCGTCCGTCCGGCGAAGAAGCACCCCGATGCCTTCACCGTCTCCCCGCGTCTCGAGTCGCAATCGCGCTTCGCCGGGAATCGATCCGAGCCCCAGTCGCAGAAAGCAGAGCAGCAATCGCTCGAGCACGACCGGTGTGATCTCGAGGCGACAGCGGCCGACTCCCGCCAGATGCTCGATCGCGATCCTTCGCGCCTGCAATGTCGGCGTGATCCGCTCGCAGACACGATCGACGAGCGCTTCGAGATCGACGATCCGGGCCTCGCCTGCGAGCCTCGACGTCCAGAGCAGCGCGAGCTTCTCGAGCAGGACGTCGAGCTCGCCGGCCGCCTCGCGGATCACAGCCAGTCGTTCGCGGCTCGCGGGATTCACGTCGAGACGCGCGAGCTCGCCGGCCGCCAGCTCGACCCGTGAAAGGGCGTTGCGGGATTCGAGGGTCAGCACCCGCGTCAGGGTCTCGCGCGTCGCCGTCGGATCGGGCTCGCGGCCGCTCCCGCTCGCTTCCGCCGCCGCCCCTTCCTGCGCACGCATCATCGGCGACGCCCGAGATAGGCGTCGGCCAACGACTCGAAGCGCCGCTCGAAGCGAGCGAGTCGGCCCCAGGGCGAGCCGAGCGATTCGGTCGGATCCTCGCCCCATGCGACTTCCCGGATCGCCTCGTCCTCTTCCTGCAGGCCCAGCCAGAAGCGCGCCGACGAGCGCAGCGGGCCGTCGGCAGCATGCCGCGCGATCGCTCGATACAACGTCCGCGCGCGCGCGCGCCAACCCGAACGGCGCAGCGCATGTGCAGTCTGCAACGTCGCCTCCAGCATCGAGGCCCGGGCGATCGGGCCCTGTGGTGTTTGCTCGAGCCAGACGGGCAGACGTTCGTCCAGGAAGGACACGGCTTCCGGGTCATCGCGCTCCTCGAAGGTGAGGGCGAGCAGCCGGGCGAGCCTGCCCCGCTCGAAGACCAGCTCGGGCGCGTCGAGGACTGCCTGTAGTCCCGCCGCCGCCGCCGCCGTCCGCGACTCCCGGAAATCCACCTCGGCGAGCACCGCCCGCCAGCGAATCTCGTCGGGACCGGGCTCCGTCAGGGAGGCTTCCGCCATCCGACGGGCCAGCGCCAGCTCGCCGATCGAGGCCGCCGATCGGGCGAGCGGGAGCGCAACCCGCTCGGCACCGATCGCCCCGAAGCGCCTCGATACCGCGCGATAGACCGGAGCGGCCAGCCACGGGAGCTCGATCCGCTCGAAGCATTCCCCCAGGCGCACGAAGGGCTCGATCACGGAGGCCCGCTCGATCAGCATCCCGTAGCGCCCACCCAGAACGTCCAGGATCCCCTCGCAGCCCGCCTCCACGCCCCCGTTCGCCCGGGTCGCACGATCGAGCAGGTCGTCGAGTCGCGGTCCGAAGGCCGGCGTCACGACGGGGTCGACCCCCTCGTAGGCGAGGCGCGTTGCCACGATCAGTGCCTCTTCCACCTCCTCCCGCTCCGCCAGCTCCGACATCAACACGTCCAGGGCATAACGTCGCAGCGTCTGCGAGTGAGCCCGAACGATCTCCATCAACCGCTCCATGCGTTCACGAGGCGCCTCCTCGGAGAGGCCGAGGTCGATGACGCGAATCGCGGCCAGCGAGCCGAGCGGCTCCCCCTCGCGGCGCCCGCCGACCTCCGTCAATCGCGCCCGGGCCCGAAGCGGATCGCCCAGGGCCACATCGAGATCGGCCTGTCGGATCGCGGCCAGATCGAGCGCCTGCGGGTCCGTCTCCCCCTCGATGAAGCGCTCGATCCAGCGCTGCCCCCGCTCGTGGTTCCCGGCCGCGAGGGCCGCCTCTGCCGCTCGCAGGGCCCAGCCCTTCGCCGAAGCACCGAAGGCCGTGGCCCGGGGCAGCAGCGTCTCGTACTCGAGGCTCACGTCCTCGATCCGGCCCGCGTCGAAGGAGAGATCCGTCAGGCGGAGCCGCGCCGCCGCCGCCAGCCGGGGCTCGTTCGCGCGAGCCAGTTCGCGGTAGGCGAGATGGGCGTCGAATCGCATGCCCGTCCGATAGAGCACCTCCGCCTGCCCGAAAGCCAGCGCGCGCCGGCGAGAGTCGTTCGTCGGATCGCTCGCATCGAGCAGCCGTTCGGAGAGCGCCCACTGCCCCGCCGCCTCGGCATCGCGTCCGAGCAGCATCAGGAGCCGCGCGAGCTCCATCCGGAGACAGAGAGCCCGATCGGGCGGCATCGACCCACGCAGCTTCTCCTGCAGCCGCGAAGCGACGACCAGCCGGTCCTCCCGATCCCGCGCCTCGCGGGCCGCGAAGATGTCCGCAAGCACGTGCAACGCCGCGTCCGACGTCTCCCGTCGACGGATCCACTCCCCGAGCAGCTCCCGCGCGGATTGCCAGGCCCCCGCGTCCGCCTGCTCCAGAATCGGATCGATCGCCGGATCCAGGCCTTCGGGTACGCAGTAGGTCACCGCCTCGACGAGCGGTGTCTCGAGGAATCTTCCGGGGACCAGGGCGTAGGGACTGGGCGGAAGCGGCTCGTCGGCCTGCCCGGAAGCCGCCGCCGAAAGCAGCACGACGAGGGTCAGCCCGACCCATCCCGCCCCGGATTGCCAGCGGGCGGGGTACACGACGCAAGGCCGGATCCGGTAGCTCATGAACGCGATCTCTTCGACTGCTGCGCCGCACGCAAGGCGACCCGTTGCAGGTCGTAGCCATGCGCCACCAGTGCATCCCGATCCTCGTCGGTCATGTGCCGGAACGCCAGCGCCAGCCGAGCGGGACGATCAGGTCCGACTCCGAGCGGGGCATCCGAGACAGCCTCGGCCACTCCCCGAACGAGTCGCCTCGCAGGCGCGGGCAGCAGCATCTCCACGCGGAAGCGATCGCCAGCCCGAAAGCCGTGATCCACCTCGACCGCCAGCCCCGAGCCGGAGAAGACCAGCCCACGCAGATCCGCCGCGCCCAGTGGCCGTGGTACATCGACGCCGACCTGCCGCAACAGCAGATCGAGCTTCTCCTCCAGGCGACGCATCCGCGCCTGAAGCGGACCCGATTCCTCGTCTTCGACGATCGGCGTTCCGAGGGCCGAGGGACTCGCGAGCTCGAAGATCGCCTCGTCGACCTCGTCCTCCACGATCGGCGTGAGCCGGATCGGGAGTCTTCCCTCGACGCGATAGTAGGCGCGACGCCGGTCGTCGGAGATCGCTGTCTCCGACGGCGTGGCAACCGGCTCGGCACGGGATGCAGCGCGTTGCGCGGAGGACGGCGCACGAGACGGCGCGGGCGGTCGCTGGAAATCCATCTGCATCGTCGGGCTTCTCTCGTCCGGTCGGGCCGAGCGTCGCGAGACCTCCGAGGCGGTCCCGACGCGGGACTCGACGTTGTCGTGAGACGCGAAGCAAGCGACGTGCCACCTGCGAGCGAGCCCAATGCGGTCTCGTTCGCGCACGACGAGGAGGGTCTTTCAATCTGGTCGACCGGATCGCAGGTCGAAACCACAATGGGTCGCGATTTCCGCGCTAGGCGGCCTCGCGGCTGTTCCTGTGCTCTGCCGCCATCAGCCGCGCACGCACCTCGTCGGCCTCGTAGGGGAGACGGCAGACGCCGTCGGCGCCCACCGCCAGGGCGGCGCGGACGAGGCCGCGATCGACCCGACTGCTGGCGACGAGGATGGGGCGACCGGCCAGTCGTTCGTCCTGTCGCAGGCTTTCGATCAGGTCCGCGCCAGATCGGATCGCGAGATCCCAGGCGATGATGAAGGCGCCCGCCTCGAGGATCTCCTCCGAGCCGTCGAGATCGAAGTCCGTGGAGTCCATTGCGATCACCTGGCGATCGAGGTCGTCCTCGAGATCCTCGGCCGCGTTTCGCGACAGCGGATCGCCGTCGATCACGATGATCGCACTCTGCTGTTCGGGTTCGGCCGGGTCGGAATCGGGCATCGCACGGCTCCAAGGACGCGACGGCTAGCCGTGTCCTTTTAGCCTCAGATCGTCCATCCCCTGCTCGACTTGAGCGCGAGCTGCGATCGTGCGCCGGCAAACGAGCTGGCACACGAGCGGAGGCGAACCGGGCGGGCGTTGGCCTGCCCGATCAGGCCTTCACGGTGAGCGCTCTGGGCATTCCGCGCTCGCGCCGGGCGTGTGCGGCGATTGCGCGTCTCCTTCGGGCCAGATCCCGGCGCTCGCCCTGGATCGTATCCTGGAGCGTTCTCCCCAACGCGATCAGCTCGACATCGAGCTCACGCACCGTCCTCAGGGCGGTCTGTCCCGCCTCTCCGAGCGCCTCCCCCGCCTCGATCTGCCCGACCAGCACCTCGAAGGCCTGGTCTCGCGCGTTCTGGGCAGCGACGAGCTGCTCGGCGGGCATGTCACGCAGCATCGCCGCGGTCAGAGCCTCCGTGGCCCGCTGCAGATCGGCAGCAGCCCGGTCCCCTACCGACTCCGTGTCGAACGACATGGAGCTCCCCTCCCCGAAGCCTGCGCCTAGCTCGCCGCCGCGGACTGGAACGCGAGCTCCTCCCAGGCCGAGACGAGCTGCTCCAGCACGCCTGTCGCCTCGGTGACACGCTGCTCGAATCCAGCCGGCTCGGGATCGAGTAGCCGACCGCGGGCGAAGTCGTAGAGATCGCTCAGGTTCGCCGCGATCTCACCGCCCGCCTCGCGATCGAGATGGGATTGCAACGCGTCGACGATCGCCACGGACCGCGCGACCCAATGCAGACGCTCCGCCGGGTCCTCGCTCTCCCGGGCCGCCAGGGCGAATCCGATCGCGCCGCGGTAGAGGCGAACGACCCGTCCCACGGCCGAGTCGTCCTCGTGCTCGTTCACTTCGACCTCGATCATCTCCACCCCCATTCCTGTGACCGCTTCAACATGCAATCGCTTCAGCGACTCAGTCCCGACAGGAATCCCTGCTGGTTCTGGAGTCCCGCCACGACCGTTTCCAATGCGCTGAAGCGTTGAATCAGTGTCTCTTCGCGCTGACCGAGGCGCTGCTCGAAGCGCGCGATCGAGTCGTCGAAGGTCTCGAGACGCCTGGCGAAGCCCTCGTCCCGCTCGGCCAGCGTCCCGTCGCCGGACCGTACGATCTCCTCGAGCCGGGCCGCCAGGGTCTGCGCGAAGCCGGGATCCAGGACCTCGATCGGATCGCCGCTCCCGTCGATGCCGTCGCCGAGCCGCCCGGACAGGAACTCGCGCACCGAGAGGGGATCCTTGGCCAACGCCTCCCCGAGCTTCTCCTTGTCGACGCGCAGGGTGCCCCCGGCTTCGAGCTCGAGCCCGATGCCCGAGATCGAGCCGCCCTGCTGCCCGGGCGCGAAGGGATTGTTGGGGTTGCGGCTGAAGCGATAGCCACGACTCACGACCTCGCGCAGCTCGGATTGGATGCTCCGAAGCGTCGAGTCTCCGCTCAGGGGGCCACTCCGGTTCGTGTTCTCGTCGACCGTCGACTGGCCCTGTATGAAGCCCACGACGTCGTTGTAGGCGCGCGCGAGCTTCTCGAGCGAAGCCGCCACCTCGTCGACGTCGATCTCCACCGACACCGTCTCGAGGGTCCGGATCGGGTTGCCGCCGGCGTCCAGACCGGCGTCCTCGTCGATCTCCGAGAGGCCGTTCAGCTGGAGCGTGATGCCTGCGAGCGCGTCGTCGATGGTATTGCTGGAGCGCGTGATCGTGCGACCGAAGAGGACGAGCTCGGCGTCCTGGGCGAGGTCCTCGGGCGCGGGCGGCTGGATCGCGAGGTCGCCGCTGATCGAGAGCTCGTTCTGGAGGCCGGAGCCGGTGGAGGTCAGCACGAGCTCGAAGGCGTCGGGACCGAGGCGCAGGATGTCGGCCCGGATGGCACCGCCGTTGTCGGCCGACGTGTTGATCTGATCGCGCAGGTCCTGGAGAGAGAGATTGCCCTCGGCCGTCACCGTGAGCGAGGTGGCCTCGACGGGCGGGGACGCGTCCGGATCGGCGTTGGGCAGGTCGATCGTGATCGACTGGCCGGCCGTAAGAGCCGTCTCGGCCGCCGTGGCGGTGAAGGGCTCCGAGAAGCGTCGGGATCCCCGCGCAAGCTGGTTCACGAGCACATCGATCTCGCCGGGTGCCGCACCCGCACCGGCCGAAACCGTCACCACGTCCTCGTTCGTGCTCGATCCCGAAAAGCGAAGGAACTCCTCGCTGGTCGCGAAGCCCGTCCCCGTGGCGTTTCGATTGTCGATCTCCTGGGCCGCCGTCCGCAGGGCCAGGAGCTTCGTGTTCAGCTCGCGCATCAGACTGCGCTGGGCGTCGATCTCGGCGCGACGGGCCCGGATGCGATTCAGCGGCTGCCGCTCGAGGGCGAGCAGGCCGTCGATCAGCGCAGAGGTGTCGAGACCGGTGGCGAGACCACCGAAGGTGGGACGTCCGGTCAGGGAGAGATCACCCATGGCTCGAGCCTCCATTGCGACAACCAATCGGTCGTCGCAGACATCGGCCATCCGCGAGCCAGGAATGAGTAGGCCTCATCGATCGACTCGACACGCCGCGACTTCGCAAGCGTCCTCGGCCGGTGCTTCGGCGAGCTCTCCCAGGCGTACTCCCCAACGCTCGATTCGGACGGCGATCTCGAACTCCAGCAGATCACCGATGCCGATCGGGTCTTCCACGGACTGCGCCTCGATCATCTGCACCAGCCAGGGGTGGAGCTCCGCCTCGAAGGCCCGGAGCTCCCCGCTCCAGTCGGGCACGACGTCCGCCGCGCAGGCGCTGATGCCGACGAAGACCGACAGCGACTCGCTCACCCGGGCCAGCAGCTCGTTCGCCTGATCGCTGCGACCCGCTCGGAAGTGTTCCGCGCTGCGATGGATCGCCTTCACGATCTCCCGGGCGTAGCGCGATCCCTGACCCAGCACGGAACGCGCCAGGCCCTGCCCGGAGCGGCGCGCAATCGAGACCCGTGCGATGTCGTCCAGAGAACGGGACTCGAGGCGCTCCATCTCCTCGGCGGAGAGTGGGCGGTCGTCGATCTCGATGCCCACGACGACCCCTCCCTCCGGAACGGGCTCGAGGCACTCGGCGCGCGCGACGAGCTCCGCGAGATTCGCGCAGTCCGAGACGTCCAGTGTCCGGCGCTCCCCATCGAGAATGACTTCCATCGGCGACCTCTTCCTGCCCCTCGTCTCGCCCCGCTTCACGGCGGCCCGAGACTCCTATCCCCTCCGAGACACAGCAAATCTCGCGCCAAACATCTCGCGGTTCGCAGGGCCTCGGCCACCAACGAGTGAACCGGCTGCCGGACGCGTCCTCTGCACGTTCAGGACGAGGGCACATGCCTTGCAAATCGACGCGAGTCGTCGCGTCGCCGGAAGCGACGAGCCGTCCAGGACCTCTCCGGACCAGCGGGGATTCCAGATTGAAGGATCTCGTTTCAGAACGCAGCGTGGGCAACACCCGATCGGGTCGCTCGGACCACTCGGGTCCGTCGGTCCGCTTCATCGCAGAGGTCTCGAGCAACCACCAACGAGATCTCGAGCGCGCCCTCCGCTTCGTCGATCGGGCGGCCGACATCGGCTGCGACGGTGTCAAATACCAGCTCTTCCGGATCGATCGGCTCTTCGCCCCGGAGATCCTCCGCCAGAGCGCCCGGCATCGTGCACGACGACGCTGGGAGCTCCCGCTGGAGTTCCTGGCCCCGATCGCCGAGCGTTGCCGCGCGCGCAGCCTCGCCTTCGGCTGCACCCCCTTCTACCTGGAGGCGGTCGCGGAGCTGGTCCCCTTCGTCGATTTCCTGAAGATCGCGTCCTACGAGTTGCTCTGGGACGATCTGCTCGAGGCTTGCGCGCGCACCGGCCTGCCGATCGTGCTCTCGACGGGCATGGCGACCCTCGACGAGGTCCGTCACGCCGCGAGAGTGATCGAGCGGGCCGGGGGACGCGAGCTCACGCTCCTGCATTGCGTATCCGGGTATCCGGCCCCGGCCGCCGAGGCCAATCTGCGCGCCATCGACACCCTGGCGGGCCTCGATCGGGAGAACGAGGCGATGCGCATCCGCGCGGGCTGGTCGGACCATACGGTCGAGCCCGGCGTGATCCATCGCGCAGTCCACGCCCATGCCGCGGAGATGATCGAGTTCCACCTCGATCTCGAAGGCCTGGGCGACGAGTACGAGACGGGGCACTGCTGGCTGCCCGAAGCGATGGGGGAGACGATTCGCCAGATCCGGATCGCCGACGAGGCCGACGGGAGAAGCCGTAAAGAGCCCACCCGGATCGAGGCCGAGGAGCGTGCCTGGCGCGCGGATCCCCGGGACGGGCTCCGCCCCCTGCAGCCGCTTCGTCAGACATGGACCGCACCAAAACCATGAGCGACGCGACGGCCGGGCTCGACATCGTCGTCGCCGGCGGACCGAAGGCCGGATTCGGTCATCTGATGCGAAGTGGCACGATCGCCGCCGAGGCGGTCCGCCTCGGCTGGCGGGTCCATCTCCATCTCGAAGGCGATCGGACGGCCGCCGACAAGCTCGCGGAGGCCTCCGGCTGTCGCGAGATCTTCGAGTGGAGGAGATGGCCCGGATCACGAGCGGGAGGGGGACTGCTGATCGACCTCCCCGGCGACAAGAGTCACTGGCTCGAGCGGGCCGAGCGGACGGATCAGCCGGCGATCGTGCTCGACGATGACCGTCATCAGGATCGGGCGCAGCTGACGATCTGCCCCGCGCTGCACGCGCGATCCACGGAGAGCGAGCGCCGGATCGCCGGACCTCGCTATGTCGTCCTATCCCGTACCCACCTCGAGACCTCGAGCCCGCCACTCGCCTCGAGGCGCGAGCTGTTGCTCTCCCTGGGAGGCTCAGATCCCCACCGGGCGAGCCTGCGCCTGGCGCCGTGGATCGTGCGTCTGCTCGAGGACCCCTCGCTCGCCCATGGCTTCTCGACCCGTCACGTCGTCCTCGGTCCGGGCTTCGAAGATCCCGACGGCCGGGCCGCCGACTCACTTCGAAACGAAGGGTGGCAGGTACACCGCGCGCTGTCCCAGGCGGCCATGGCCGCGCGGATGGCGAAGGCCCGGCTCGGAATCATGGGCTTCGGGACGAGCCTCGGAGAGCTCGCCTGGCTGGGAACACCCCATGTCTCGGTCACCCACCATGCCTCCGATGACCGGCACGCACGCTGGCTCGAGGGTCGTGGAATCGGCATGCATCTCGGCTTCGCCCCCGCCCTGGAGGAGGATCCGATCCGGTTCCAGCTGCGGCGGGCGCTGGCCGATGGCGACTGGCAGCGCGCCAGCGCCGACCGGGCGGCCGCCCTGCTGGAAGACGGTCGGGGCGCGCAACGCATCCTGGCGAAGATCGCCCGGGTTGCCCGCGACCACGGGTTCGGCCGTACGACCGAACGCCCTGCCCTCGATC
>CAYWGW010000143.1:0-10547 GCA_964457385.1 uncultured Spirochaetaceae bacterium | reverse complement strand
CTGGGGCTGCGGGGGCTGGGAGGCATGCGGGACGTGGGGGCCGTGGGGGCCAAGGTCAAGGGAGAGCCGGCGTTGGTGGCGTACAGGTCGGGGGATGTGTTGATGGGGTGTTGAGTAAAGTGTTGATGGAGGAAAGGTCCCACGTGAACGGATGGTCCGAGCATGGGGCTCGGGGCAAGACGGTTCGAGCAGGATCCCGGACGGAGGCGAACGCTCGTGGGGTAGACACGGGGGCCGCGCGCGGGGTCCAGGGGAAAGCAAGCGCTCTCCGCTCAGCTGGCTGAGCCTCATGGTGACATGGCGAGATGGTGAGCCATGGTGCGAATCGCCATTTGAACCGTGTCAGGCCTAGCAGACGTCTTCGTAGGTCCGAATGAGCCCGATCCTTCCGTTCCCGCACGAAGGGCCGGGTTTTCGATTCCGCCAGTCCCGCCTAGACTGAGGGAAGCGCCGCGCCGTCCGGCCGACTGGCTCATCCGGCCATTCGGCCATCCGGCAGACCGCGCGCCCAGGAGGATCCGATCATGAACGGTGCCGAGAGTCTTCTTCGATCCCTGGTCAATGCCGGCGTCGAGCTCTGCATGACGAATCCCGGAACCTCCGAGATGCATTTCGTGGCGGCCCTCGACCGGGTGCCGGGGATGCGGGCGGTGCTCGGGCTGCAGGAGAACGTCGTCACGGGAGCGGCCGACGGCTACGGGCGGATGCTCGACAAGCCGGCGGCGACGCTGCTCCATCTCGGGCCGGGGCTCGCGAATGGGCTCGCCAACCTGCACAACGCCCGTCGGGCCCACACACCGATCGTGAACGTGATCGGCGATCATGCGACGACCCATCGCCATCTGGACGCGCCGCTGACCTCGGACGTCGAGGCGCTGGCGGCGCCCTTCTCCGACTGGGTCCGGGCCTCGCAGAGCTGTCGCAGTGTGGGAAGGGACGCCGCGGAGGCGGTGGCCGCCGCGCGGGCGCTGCCCGGGAAGATCGCCTCGCTGATCCTGCCCGCCGACAGCTCCTGGAATGAGCCGGGGGTGCCGACGAAGGCGCTGCCCGTCGCCGAGGCCGCGATGCCCCCGTCCGAGACGATCGACGCGATCGCCGAGCGCCTTCGCCAGGGAACGCCGACGGCACTGCTGCTCGGGGGGCGGGCGCTGCGCGAGTCCTCGCTCGAGCTGGCGGCGGCGATCGGTGAGGCGACGGGGGCGCGGATCCTGACGGATTCCTTCTTCGCGCGGCTCGAGCGCGGCGGCGACCGCGCCTGCATCGACCGTATTCCCTACTTCACGGAGCAGGCGGTCGCCAAGCTGGCGGACGTCGAGGATCTGGTGCTCGTCCACACGAAGGCGCCGGTGGGCTTCTTCGCCTATCCGGACAAGCCGAGCGTCGTGACGGATCCGAAGACCCGGATCCACAGCCTGGCCGAGCTCGAAGAGGATGCCGAGGGGGCCCTGCGCGCCCTGTCCGAGGCTCTGGGCATCCGGAAGATCGAGCGCGGAGCCCATCGCTCGAAGGCCGACCGAGTTCAGCGGCCGACGAGCGGCGCGCTCGATCCGATGACGATCGCGGCGGCCGTCGGGGCGCTGCTGCCCGAGAACGCCATCGTCGTCGACGAGTCGGCGACGGCGGGGCTGGGCCTGCTGCCGATCACGGCGTCGGCTCCGCCCCACGACTGGCTCTGCCTCACCGGTGGCGCGATCGGACAGGGGATCCCCTCGGCCACGGGCGCCGCGCTGGCCTGTCCCGACCGCCGGGTGCTGAACATGGAGGCCGACGGCTCGGCGATGTACACGATCCAGGCGCTCTGGACCCAGGCGAGGGAAGGGCTGGACGTGACGACCGTGATCCTCGCCAACCGCAGCTATGCGATCCTGAATCTCGAGCTGCAACGAACGGGCGCGGCGCCGAGCCGCGTCGCCGAGGATCTCTTCGATCTGAGTCGCCCCGAGCTGGACTTCGTGTCGATCGCGAAGGGACTCGGAGTGCCGGGCGTGCGCGTCCACGACGCGGATTCCTTTACCCGCGAGCTCGAGCGGTCTCTGACGGAGCCGGGGCCGCGGCTCATCGAGGCCGCGCTCTAGGCCGATCCCCGCGCGAACGGTTCGATCGCTGGATGAATCCGTCCGGTAGACTCCGGGGGTGGGCTGCGGCCCCATCGCACGGGAGACCGACGATCGTGCCGTCCATCGGCCCCACGAGCCCTGAGGCCATCCGCCGCACCGAGGATCCGGGCGGTAGAAAAGGAATCCGCGACCGCGACGAGCTCTCCCGTTTCGAGTCCCGCGTCCGCTGGGTCTCGATGTTCACGCTCGCGCTGCTGATGGCCGCCCATACGCTGATGGAGACGGGCCGCGACGCGCTCTTTCTGACCCATATCCCGGTCGAGCATCTGCCGTGGGTCTACATCGTCGTCGCCTTCTCCGCGGTCGTGCTCTCCCGTCTCGTGGGGAGCAGCCGGACGGGCAGCTCTGCCCGGGGTCGGTTGCTGCTCCTGCAGGCGCTGGCGACGGTTTCCGTGTTCGGATTCTGGACTGCGCTGGGCGATACGGGGCCCTGGCTCTACTACGCCCTCTACGTCTGGAGCGGCGTGATCTCGGGCATCGTCGTCGTCACCTTCTGGATGCTGCTCGGCGACATCTTCACCATCACCCAGGGCAAGCGCGTCTTCGCCTCGATCGCCTTCGGCGGCTCCTTCGGCGCCCTGGCTGGCTCGGGGCTGGCAAACGTGCTCGCACCCACCCTCGGCGCCGACTCGCTGCTGCTCGCCTCGGCGGCCTTCTTCGGCGCCAGCCTGCTCGGGCCGATCTCGCTCGGGCGCGGCGAGCCCCAGAGCAGGCCACCCGCCTCCGCCTCCGCCTCCGCCTCCTCGATGCCCCTCCAGCCCCTGGCCGCGGTCAGCTTCCGCGAGGGCATGAGCCGCACCCTCGGCAGCCCCTACGCCTGCCGCATCGCCGTCCTCGTGGCCCTCGCGAGCGCGACCCTCACCTTCAGCGACTACCTCTTCAAGAGCGTCCTCACCGAGGAGGTCCCCGTCGATCAGCTCTCGACCTGGCTGGCCCGGATCTACCTCGGACTGAACCTGGCATCGATCGCGATGCTCGCCATCGGTGTGACGCCGCTCGTGCGGCGGATGGGCGTCGATCGCTCCCTTGCGGTGCTGCCCGCGCTGATCGGGATCGCGACCCTCGGCGTCTTCGCCGGCATGGCCTTCGTCGGGGTCATCGTGCTGAAGGCGAGCGACGGGATGCTGCGCTACTCGCTGCACAAGACGGCCAGCGAGCTGCTCTTCCTGCCGATGGAATCGAGCCTGCGATCCGCCGTGAAGGGCGTGATCGACCTCGTGGGCGACAGCACGGCCAAGGCCCTCGCGTCGATCGCGATCCTGGGACTCGTCCGGCTGCCGGAGTCCCGGGCCGGGATCGGCGCCGGCCTGCTCCTGCTCTCGGGCATCTGGACCGTCTCGGCGCTCCGACTCCGCCGCTCCTACCTCGATGTCTTCCGCAGGACGCTCCAGGACCGCTCCATCGATACCCGGATCGAGTTTCCCGAGCTCGACATCGACTCGGTCGAGTCGTTGATCCAGGCCCTGAGCGACCCCGACGAACGCGTGGTCATCGCCGCCATGGACCTGCTGACCGAGCAGGATCGTTGCGCGCTGATTCCGAGCCTGATCCTCTACCACCCCTCGCCGAAGGTCGTGGAGCGCGCCATCGACATCTTTGCGCAGGGGCGCCATACGCACGTGCTCGACTTCCGCGAGAGGCTGATCGAGCACGAAGATCCCGCCGTCCGGGCGGCGATCGTGCGGGCCGCGGCATTGCTGTCGCCCGATCGCGCGCGCCTCGAGACGCTCGCCCACTCGACCTGCCCCTGCGTTCGCATCAGCGCCGTCGGCGGACTGATCGCGAACGACTGGATCGAGCCGGAGAAAGCGCTCGTCGAGCTCGAGAATGCCGTGCGCCATCGCGAGCCCGACACCCGAATGGCCGTGGCCAACGCGGCGAAGCTGCAGTACTCGACGCTCTATCGGGAGCCGCTCTGCAAGCTCGCCCGGGACTCCGACCGGGACGTGGCCCGGGAGTCCGTTCGCGCCATGCGCAAGAGCGAGGACCCCTGGTTCAGCGAGCCCCTGATCGGACTCCTCGACGATCGTCGTATTCGCGACGAAGTCCGCGCGGCCTTGCTGGAACGAGGGGAGCCCGCGCTCTCATCCCTGGCCCGGGCCCTCGAGTCCCCGGAGACCCCGGCCGCGGTCCGCCGGCATCTGCCCCGTACGATCTCCCGCTTCGAGACGACCCGGGCGATCGAGATCCTGCTCCATGGTCTGCGTCACGTGCCGAGCGGCGTGGTCCGGTACAAGATCCTGCGCGGTCTCCAACCCCTGCTGCAGGGACCGCTCGGACGCTCCTTCGATCCCGCTCCGCTGATGGCGGAGCTCGAGGAAACCATCGAGCGCACGCTCTTCCTGCTCCACCACGAGGCCGAGCTGGCTCGCGGACAGCGGGAGCACGGCGAGCGGATGACCTCCGGCGGGCAGCTGCTCGTCGACCTGCTGAAGGACAAGCGCAAGCTCGCTACCGGCCGGATCTTCCTGCTGCTCTCCCTGCTCCATCCCGCCGAGGACTTCCGGGTCATCGAGCGCGGCATCCGCAGCGACCGTCCGGTCGAGCGCGCAAGCGGAACCGAGCTGCTGGAGCATCTGCTCCCGCGAGAGGCGAGCACCAGGCTGCTCGGCATCCTCGCGCCCGGAAGCGCGTTGGATCGCCTGCAGGTGGCCGGCTCGCCCCTGGCCTCGGAACGGATCGAGTATCTCGAAGCGGTCGAAGAGCTGGCACGGGACAAGAGCCAGGCGGTTCGCGCTTTCGCCCTCTACCACGCGGGCGAGATCGAGTTCGAACGCATCCGCGGCGAGCTGGACTCCCGCTCCGGGGATGAGAAGAGCCCCCTGCCGAGCCTCCGCGATCGCGCACTCGAGATCATCGAAGGCCTCCCGGACGCCCTCGCCCGACAGATGCTCCCGGCCGACGAGTCGGCGGGACGTTGAGATGCGCAACCTCCCCCTCGTCTCGCCCATCGACCGGGCCCTCTTCCTGAAGGCCCAGCCCTATCTCGCCGGCATCTCGCCGCAAATGATCGCCGTCCTCGCGGCGCACTCGGAGGAGCGGGAGTTCGGTCCGCAGGAGACGGTCTTTGCGGCAGGAGTTCCCCCCGACACGATTTTCTTCCTGTCGACGGGCGGCGTCCGAATCGAGTACGACGACACCCGATCGAAAGCTGCGATCGAGGTGGAGGCACCGGGCGGGGTCGGCCTGATGGAGTATCTCGTCTGCTCGGAGCATCCGCCCGCCGTTCGAGCCACGACGCAGACGCAAGCCCTGGCCGTGGACCCGAGGATCTTCATGCAGCTGGTGGAGGAGGATTTCCGGCTCTACCAATCGATCGCGCGAACCCTCGGCCGCGCCGTCCTCGACGCGCGAAACGCACTCGGCCCACGACGACTTCCAGAGAGGGGATACGGGGAGCAACCCCCCGGCCCGCTGCCGGAATCCCTCGACCTCGTCCAGAAGCTCGTCCGCGCACGGGCGGCGCCCTTTTTCCGGAGATCCGACGTGATGGTGATGACGGAGCTGCTCCGTTACCAGAAACCTCGTCGCCTCGACGCAGGACAGACGCTCTGGGAGGCGGGCAACCCGGTCTCCTCGATGGCCCTGGTCCTCGACGGGCGTTGCACGGCGACGGTTCCGGACGCGCGCACGCAGGCTGAAACGAAGCGGGGCGATGGCGAGAATCGGGACTCGGGGGGGAGACCGGCCCGAGAACCGATCGCCTACCCGGCCGGCTCCGTGCTCGGTGCCTGGGAGATCCTCGCCGTCGAGTCGAGAGCCGAGACCACAGAGGCGGCCGTCGGGACCTGGATCCTCGAGATCGATCGGGTCCATCTGACGGACGTGCTCGAAGACCACTTCGAGTTCGCCCTGGACTATCTGGAGAAGATGGCCGGCGAGGTGGTGGCGCTCCGTTCGATGGGAACGCTCGCGGAGAGCCCGGCCGCGCAGGCCCCCTAGAACTCGAGGGAGAAGGCGATGCCAGTGGGCATCGGCGCGAGTCGCCAGCGCGCCCGGGGCTTTCTGGGCCGAACGGGACCGGAGATGAAGTCGCGGTACTCCTCGAGGTCCTCCCGACCGGCCCAGGGCTCCGTCCAGAGCATGATCTCGCCCGCGATCGTACTGACTCCGATCTGTGTCACTGCGTCCGAAGGATTGCCGTAGAGGATCACCGTGAGCCCGGCGGCCCCGTTCAGGGCGATATTGCCCGCGTGGGCGAGCCAGTTGTACCGGCGCCCGGCGCGATGGACGACATCGGCCAGCTGCGCCTCGCCCGCGCGCAGGCGCTCCTCGAGAGCCGCTCGTCCGTCGCCCTCGATCTCCAGGATCGCATCCGCGCCCAGTCGCGCGGGCGTCGGATCGAGAACCAGCCGGGCGACGCCGAAGGCCGCCTTGCCCGCCGTGAGGGCACCGTTCAGCTGGTCGTCGTGATCGTTGGCGAGGCCCGCCTGGAGCGCGCCGATCCCGATCCCCAGAGTCCAACCCGACGTGAAGGCATTCTGCCAGAATCGCGCGTACGGCTGGCGTTCTTCGAGCCGCCGGGTGAGGAACCCGACTCGTCGCTCGAGCTCCTTCTGGTCGAGGGCGGCGAGGTCTCCGGAGAAAGCGGCCTCGGCGGCACCCGTGTTCGGACTCGGACCCGGCGAATCCGCGCGCGCGACGCCCGCCGCGATCGCGATCACGACGACGAGACCTCCGGTCCATCGCTTCGTCCATACCCCGTCCCCGCTTCCCATGAATCTCCCATCCGCCCCGGACGCGTACACGGATCTCCGCACCCCTCGGCCCTTATTGTGATCGGCTACTCTCGATCCTGCACCTGTGCCTCGTTGAGACACAATCGAAGAACCTCTGGAATACGCTCCATGCACTCCCCTTCCGGTTCCCGGAGCATTCGAAGAAGCATCCACGATGCCGACCCCTGTCCCTCCGAGGATCTCGAGCGGCCGCGACGGCAGCGGCACCGCGTCGGACGCCTGCCCGCATGCGTCGCAATCCTGCTTCTGCCGTGCCTGGCGATCCCCGGCTGTCTTGCCTGGAGCCCCGGCCCCTCGATCGATCCGTCTCCGAGCCAGCAGGCCGATTCCCGAACGCCCGTTCGCCACTGGCCGCTCGATCCCGGAACGCTCGAGACGGCCCTGCGAAGCGGACCGATCGAGATCGTCTCGGAGCGCTATGCCGGTGCTGGATTGACGGGCGCCTCCCGCGTCGAGCTCCGCCTCCTCGATCGCGAGGAGACGATCGCCGTCAAGTGGAAGCCGATGCCTGCGCGCCTGGACGGCATCAACAACTCGCCCCGCAAGGAGATCGCGGCCTACGAGGTCCAGAAGCTCGTGCTCGACCCGCAGGACTATGTCGTCCCGACCTCGGTCGCGCGCTGTATCCCGGCTTCGGCCTTTCCGGATCCGAGCCGGCATTCCAAGCCGACCCTCCCCGGCAGCCGCTGCGAGCTCGGTGTCCTCAGCCTCTGGCTCGAGAACGTCACCCTACCCGACCCGCTCCTGGATCTGGAACGATTCCGTCTGGACGAGGTCTACGCCCGCCATCTCGGCCACTTCAACCTCGTCACCTACCTCATCCATCACCAGGATGGGAGGCGTGGAAATTTCCTCGTTTCGACGGACGACCGTAACCGCCGTGTCTTCTCGATCGACAATGGCGTCGCATTCAGTGGGATCTTCTACAACTGGTTCGTTCAAAATTGGAAGCGCATCCGCGTGCCCGCTCTGCCCCAAGACGCGATCGAGCGTCTGGAGCGGATTCGGCCCGAGGACCTCGAGCCCCTGGCCGTCGTGGCAGAGCTTCGACTCGGCCCGGACGGGATCTTCCGCGCGGTCCCGCCCGGCCCGATCCGGGACAGGGAAGAAGGCATTCGGATCGATGGTCCGACGATCCAGCTCGGCCTGGATGAGGACGAAATCGAGGATCTCTGGGAACGGATCGAGGATCTGCTCGAGGAGATCAGGGAAGGCGATCTGGGCATTCTGCCTCCCGCGACGCCCTACGATCCGACCCCAGAACCTTCATGAGAGGCGTCTCGGCCTCGCGTCTCGTAGCGGACTTCCGACCCGGCGAGCGCCGCCTGGCTTTCCTGATGTCGGGCTACTTCTTTCTGGTCATCACCAGCTTCTGGATCCTCAAACCGCTCAAGAAAACCCTCCTGATCGGACTCTACTCGGACCGGCCCTTCCAGCTCCTCGGCCATGCGCTCGGCGGCCCCGAGGCGGAGCAGGTCGCCAAGGTCCTCAACATGCTCGTCGCTGCCCTGGCGATGATCGTCTTCTCGGCGCTGGCCAATCGCTACCGACGCCAGCAGCTCAGCTACATCTTCACGACCTTCTTCATCCTGGCCTACGGCTACTTCGCGTTCGCGCTGCAATCGCCCACACCGTCGGCCGTCTGGTGCTTCTATCTTCTCGGCGACCTCTTCAGCACCCTGATGGTCGCGACCTTCTTCGCCTTCCTGAACGACAGCGTCTCACCCGACGCCGCGAAGAGACTTTTCGGCATCACCGGCTTCGGCGGCGTCGCCGGCGGCGTCTTCGGCTCGAGCATCGTCGCATCCTTCATCTCCGACGCCTCGATCCCGCAATGGCTGCTCGTCACGAGCGCCCTTGCCGCCGTCATTCTGGTGATCGCCGGGGCCGCGGGGCGCGGCGTCGACGCGCGCAGGGTTCCGGCGGAGGGAAGCGTCCCGACGGGCTCCGGCGAGGTCTCGCCCGCCGCGAATGCCCCACCTTCCGCATCCGCCGGCGAGCCCGATCCGCCCGACGCACCGCCCATGACGGGCAGCCCCGCGCTGGCGGGAGCACGACTGGCCGCCCGATCCCCCTACCTGCTCGCGATCGTCGCGGTCGTGGCAATCTACGAGATCGTGTCGACGATCGTCGACTACCAGTTCACGAGGGGCATCGTCCACTTCGTCACCGACGAGGCGGCGCAGCGCCAGCATTTCGCGCTCGTCTTCGCCATCACCAACTGGGCGTCGATGTTCGTGCAGCTCTTCCTGACCAGCTTCGTGATGCGCCGATTCGGTCTCGCCGTGGCCCTGATGGTCCTGCCGATCTCGATCTTCTCTGCCAGCGGAGCGTTCCTGGTCTTCCCGACGCTGTGGATCGCCAGCCTGCTCAACACGGCGGACAACGGCTTCAGCTACTCGATCAATCAATCCGCCAAGGAGGCGCTCTACGTCCCGACGACGGCGCAGGAGAAGTACCAGGCCAAGGCCTTCATCGACATGTTCGTCCAGCGCTTCGCCAAGACCCTGGCGGTCGGCGTGAGCCTGACGACCGCCACGCTCTTCACGAGCTTCCAGGGGGCCCGCATCCTGACGTTGGTGCTCGTCCCGTTGCTGATCGTCTGGGCCTTCGCTGCGCGCTATGCGGGTCGGCGCTTCGCGGAGCTCGAGGCCACGTCGTCCCCATCGCCGTCGGCGACGTCTCTCTCGACCTCTCCCGCCTCGTCTCCTGCGGCCTGACCGGCGACGCCTGCGCAGCCTCTGCGGGACGTCCTGGAATGCCCTGCCGCGCTGCCTCGAGCAGGCGCTCGAGTCAGCGCGTCTTCTGGATCACGTTGTCGGCGAACCAGCGGATGGCCCCGATCTTCTCCTCCAGGGTCTGGGTGTCGGGCTCAGCGGCGTAGGGGTTCCGGAAGGCGACGATCGCCTCCTGGATGCCCAGATCCTCCAGCTGGCGCACGCCGTCGACGCTGAAGGCCTCGGCGCTCATCGACTGGTACTCGAAGGGCAGATGGTCGCGGCCGTACTCCTTCCGGTAGTCATCGATCTGGCGGACCGTCGAGGCGAGATCCTCGAAGCTGCCCCCGGCATGGATGAAGCCGTCGGCAACCCGCGCGGCGCGACGCAAAGCGGGCGGTGCGTGACCCCCGATCAGGATCGGCACGGGCTTCGAGGGCGCCGGACAGATCTTGATCGAATCGAGCTGGAAGATCTCTCCGTCGTAGGAGAAGTACTCGCCGCCCATGAGCCCCTTCACGATGTCGATCATCTCGTCCATGCGCTTGCCCCGCTTCTCCCAGGGAATCTGGCAGGCAGCGAAGTCGTCGGGCCAGGGGCTGATGCCGACACCGAAGCCGAAGCGGTCGTTCGTCAGGATCGCCACCGAGGACACCGACTTGGCGACGACCACCGGCTGGCGGATGGCGAGCTTCATGACGGAGGTCGTGAAGCGGAGCTTCGTCGTCACGGCGCCCATCGCCGGGATCACCGAGAAGGGCTCGAGGAAGGGCACCCCGTCCAGGAACTCGCGATCCCCCGTGCCGTTGTAGGGGTACTTGCTGTCGGATTCCTCCGGATAGCAGATGCTGTCGGGAAGGGTGAAGCTGTCGAAGCCCGCCTCCTCCACGGCCATGGCCAGGGGCAGGTAGAACCCGGGGTTGCACATCGTGGCGTGATAGGCGAAACGCATGCAGGTCTCCTCGGCTGGGCTC
>CAYWGW010000142.1:7460-10572 GCA_964457385.1 uncultured Spirochaetaceae bacterium | reverse complement strand
TCCAACGAGAGCATCTGACGCAGCGCGACCAGCCGCCCCACGAAGCGCGTCGTCAACGTCTCCGGCGTCTGCGGCTCGGGCAGCCCCACCTGCGACAGCAGGGCGTGGAGGCCCTTCGCGACCTGCGGCACCTCGGTCTCGAGTTCCGCCCGGTCGACCCGGAAGCGCAGCAGCTGCTTCGCCCGATCGACCCAGGTGACCACCTCGTCCGGATCGACGATGCCGCCGCAGACGGTCTGGGAGAGGACCGTGCCCTCGCATCCGGCCAGCCCTTCGATGGCGGCCTCGAGTACGTCGTCGGGGCAGTCGAAGGAGGCGCCGGCATCCGCGCTCCCACCGGAGCGCGCGCGTCGCATCGGGGTCGGCCTCGCATTGCTGACCATGCTCGACTCCTCTCCGCCGGCGTCTTCTCCGGCGTCTTCTCCAGCGCCCTGTCGGGCGTCGTCTCCCGGATCTCCCGCTGAGCATAGGATGCCCCACATCCGATCCCATCACACACGACGGCCAGCATCGGCTGCGGGCGGCTCTGCTCGCGCGAGCAGCACACCGGCAGCCCCTTCACGAAACCCCTATCCTCGCGCGCGTCCCCCCGCCCCGACGGAACCGACACGACCCGGGAGATCGATTGGCCCCGCTCTACAGCCATTCCCGCCTCTCGAGCTTCGAGAACTGCCCGAAGCAGTTCGAGTTCCGCTACGTCCTGAAGATCCCGAGCGAGACCGAATCGATCGAGGCCTTTGTCGGCAAGCGCGTCCACGAGATCCTCGAACGGCTCTACCTCTTCGTCGGCCGCGGCCAGCTACCCGGCCTCGAGAAGGTCGTCGACCGCTACCAGAAGCTCTGGGAGGAGACCTGGGACGCCGAGCGCGTCCGGATCGTGCGGGAGGGAACGCCGCTCTCCTTCTACCGGGAGCTCGGCGAGCGCTGCCTGCGCAGCTACTACCTGCGCCACTATCCCTTCGATGCCGACGAAACCCTGGGCCTCGAGAAGCGCGTCGTCTTCCCCCTCGACGGGGAGGGCCAGTACAAGATGCAGGGCATCATCGACCGCATTTCGCGGGCCCGGGACGGCGTGATCGAGGTCCACGACTACAAGACCGGGGCGCGGGTCCCGAGCCAGCGGCAGCTCGACCAGGACCGCCAGCTTGCGCTCTATCAAATCGGACTCGCCCGCGAGTACGGCGAGGATCAGCCCTTCCGGCTCGTCTGGCACTACGTGGCCAACGACGTGACGCGCAGCTCGACGCGGGAGCCGGAGGCCCTCGAGACCCTGCGCCGGGACACCATCGGACGCATCGAGGAGATCCAGGGCGCGAGCAGCTATCCGCCCCGCAAGTCCGCCCTCTGCGGCTGGTGCGAGTATCGCGATCGCTGTCCGGTCTGGGCGGCCCCGGCCGAGGCACCCGCCGCCGAGGCGCACCCCGCCGAGGCCCACGCCGCCGAGGTCCCGGCTTCAGCCGACGCAGCCGCCGGCCCTGACGAGGAGCAGCTCGAACTGCTCTGACTGGCCTGACCGCTCCGACTGCTCTGAGGTCCGGCGATGCGCGGGCGGGCGGGGGCTTGCTAGCCTCGGGGCATGGGCCTTCGAATCGAACGCATCCCGACCCTGCGCGACAACTACACCTACCTGGCGATCTGCGACGAGACCGGAGCGGCCGCGATCATCGACGCGCCCGAGGTCGAGCCCGTCGTCCGGCGGGTGAAGGCGACCGATGCGACCGTCGAGTGCATCCTGTCGACTCACCATCATCCCGACCATGCGATGGCGAACCCCGCCCTGGCTGAACGGTTCGGCGTCCCGGTCTACGGCCATGTCTCCGATGCGGAGCGTCTGCCGGGCATGACCCATGGCGTCGACGAGGGCGATCGGGTCGGGTTCGGGCGGCAGAGTGGACGTGTGCTCTTCATCCCCTCCCATACGATGGGCCACGTCGCCTATGTCTTCGACGAGGCGAAGGTGGTCTTCACGGGGGACATGCTCTTCGCCGCCGGCTGCGGCCGGCTCTTCGAGGGCAACGCCCAGATGATGTACGACGCGCTCTGCGAGAAGCTCGCGGCGCTGCCTGACGACACCCTCGTCTACTGCGGCCACGAGTACACCGAGTCGAACCTGCGCTTCGCCCTGACCGTCGAGCCCGACAACGCCGAGATCCGGGAGCGCTACGAGCGGGTCCAGGCCCAGCGCGCCCGGGCGGCCGGGGACTGGCACGACGCGGGGCCGGCCGAGATGACGATCCCGTCGACGATCGCCGAGGAGAAGGCGACCAATCCCTTCATGCGTGCCTCGTCGGCTGAAGAGCTCGGGCGGATCCGCAAGCTGAAGGACGCCTTCTGAAGCCAGCCGGGGATCCCACGCCTTGTCCCGAGACTCCTCTTCGAGAACCATGAGCGCCGCACCGGGCGGCGCGACGACGATCACCATGCCGCATCGCGTGGGCTTCCACGAGACCGACGCGATGGGCATCGTCCACCATGCCAACTACCTGCGCTTCTGCGAGGACGCCCGCGTGGTCTGGCTCGAGACCCACGACAAGGGCTATCGGGAGTGGATCGCGATGGGGCTGAACTTCGCGGTCACGCGGGTGGAGCTCGACTATCGCGCTTCGAGCGCCTTCGACGACGTGCTCGAGGTGACGACCTGGCTCGAGTGGGTCCGGGGTGCATCGCTCGCGATGGCCTATCGCATCGAGCGACAGGAGACGCTCGTCTTGACGGGGCGGACCGAGCATGCCTCGGTGAACGAGGCCGGCCGCGTCCGGCGCATCCCGCGCGAGGATCGCGCACGACTCGCGAGCCGGGCCCTGCCCGAGCCCCATCTCTAGCCCGAGCCTTGGGGCCCGAGCCCAGCGACGAGCCCGGTGCCCGCGACCTGGTTCGAGAGCGGGGACGGGGACCAGGACGGGAGTGCCGCTCAGGACGAGCGACGCAGCCCCAGCCGGCGCGCCAGGTCCGAGACCCGCAGCTGCAGCTCCTCCTCGAACCAGCTCGTCACGCGCTGGATCACGTCGAGGGCATCCCCCTGCCCCGACCAATGGCCCCGGACGACGTCCGGATGGACATGATTCAGCAGCCGCGACAGACAGGCCGCCACGATGAAGAGATCGTCGAGCAG
>CAYWGW010000142.1:0-7360 GCA_964457385.1 uncultured Spirochaetaceae bacterium | reverse complement strand
TCGGAGCCGACACCGAGACGTTTCGGTCCCGGCGGCGGCGCGGGCACCGAAGCCCGCAGGATTCCGATCAGCGGCTGCCCGTCGAGATCGTCGTCGAGACGCAGCCCCAACAGCGTCGCGATGGTCGGCGCCAGATCCGCCAGATCCAGCTCGGGAAGCCGGATCTGCCGCCGGACGCCGCGACCCCAGGCCAGGAAGCCGACGTGCGTCTCGTCGTTCCTTTCGCGCCCCTCGCCCGCGTCGCGCGAGGGGCGAAGGGAAAACGCCCCTCCCGCCGATCGCCGCTCCGACGGCCGGACCACGGGTCTGAGGAGCCCCGCTCCGAGAACGTAGCCGGGCTGCGCACGCAGTCCGAACCACGCCTGGGGATCGGCGCCGATCTCGGCGAGCCGTGCCGCCGTCACGACCTCGAACGCTCGGGTCCGCTTCGACTCTGCTTCGAGGACATCCCGGGCCTTGATCGCATGGCTGGCGTCCCGGGCATAGACGTAGGCCACGCGGCCGATGGGCGAGACCAGCGCGAGCCAGCTCCGCACTCCAGCCTCGGTGCGCGGATCGCGTCCGACGAGGCCCGCCGCGACCAGCGCGACGTTCGGATCGACCCGGGTATGGACGGGTTGATAGGCGATGTCCCCGACGACGAAGATCGCCGTCTCCGCCAGCTGCTCCCGGGCGGCCAGACAGTCGACGATCCGACCGATCGCCGCGTCGATCCGAGAGAGGGCCGCATCGACCTCCTCGCTCCCCGTGCCCGCCGCGCCGAACACACTCTCGGTCTCGGACAGCCGGATCAGCCAGAGCCCCGGATCGCGCTCGGAGTCGACTACATGACAGGCCAGCCGCGCGAAGGCCGCATCCCGCTCGGCGGGCGTGGGCCAGGAGAGAGGGTCGCGGCCGCTGGATCGGGGGGTCTTCGTACCCTCACCGGAACTTCCTCCGTCGGCCCCTCCCCCGGAACCGCCCCCGGACCTCCGGACGCCGTTCTCGCCCCGCGCCGCGACCGCCACGCCGGCCTCGCTCGCCATCGCCTCGAGCTCGCGCACGAGGGTCGGGTTCGCCCGACGATCGAGATGCGCCAGCCAGGACACCAGCGGATCCGTCGGCCGGGAGTCGGGCACGAGCAGCTCGATCCGGGCTCCGGTCGTCGTAGGCCAGCCCAGCGAGAGGACGCCTCGGCCGATGGCGGCGTCCCAGAGCGCCGTCTTCTTCATCAGCCGGTTGTCCCAGAAGGGCTGCAGCCGGGAGCCGCTTTCGTCGTAGCTCGTGTCGGCCACCACGCCATGCCGCGCGGGGCGGGTCCCCGTGACGATCGTTGCGTGGGAGGCGTAGCTCGCCCCCGGCGCCGGCGTGCGCGCGCGCTCCCCAACGACACCCTCCCGGGCCAGGGTCGCGAGCCGCGGCATTCGGACGCGCTCGAAGTCGGACGCCACATGACCCCAGACGTCGAGAAAGTCCGAGGCCTGCAGTCCCGCCACCGAGATCAGCAGCACCCGTCGCGGCGGCCCCGGCCGTCGCAGCGCGCCCATCCGCTCGGGCGTGGTCGCCTCCCGCTGCGACTCGAGGGAGGGCGCCGTCGCACAGCCTGTCGTCGTCCCGATCAGGATCGCGACCCCCATCGCGACAGTCATCCCGACCCGCTTGCCGATCCGCGTGACGACACCCGTGCCGACCCCCATGCCGAGCCCCGTGCCGATCAGGACGGCAATCGGCGCACCGAGAGAGGAGGCGGCGCGCGCGGCTCCCATGCGAGCGCTCAAGAGAAGATCCCCTGGCGCAGCACGAGCCCGCGCGAAATCTGCTCCATTACGGCGTCCTGCACATGGGCGACCTGCTCCTCGATCACGCGATCCTCCTCCTTGTCGGAGCCCTCGAAGACGAGCGGCTCGCCGAAACAGAGATGGTATTTCACGGGCAAGGGGAGCAGTCCCAGCGGCCCGAGCCAGGGGAAGGTCGGCGTGATCGGGAAGGCCGGCATCCCGAGCAGCCGGGCGAGGCTCCGCCAGTTCGCGAGCCCCGGCTGCTGCTCCTCGGAGCCCACGATCCCGACCGGCACGATCGGCGTGCCGGTCCGCAGCGCCAGCCGCATGAAGCCGGTGCCGAAACGCTGGAGCCGATAGCGCTCCTTCCAGGTCTTGTTCATGCCCCGGACGCCCTCCGGAAACACCATCACGCACTCGTCGTTCTCGAGCATCGAGACGCAATTGCGCGGCGTCCCGACCATCGAGCCCATGCGGGTGGCGAGCACGTTCACGAAGGGCAGCTCCGAGACCCAGTACTCCGCCATGCCGCGACAGATTCGCGGCGGCTCCGCCTCCAGCAGCATCGCCATCCCGAGCATGACCGCGTCGAAGGGCAGCTGCCCGGCGTGGTTCGCGATCAGCAGCACACGGCCGGCGGGCACGCGATCGATGTCGTGGGTCTCGACCTTGAAGTAGTGGCGGTAGAGCAGGGTTCCGGGTAGCGCCGCCCGGGCCACGTCCTCCGGATGCAGGCCGTAGCGATCGTAGCCGTAGCCGTTCAGCTCGGTCGGCACGCGCGCGATGCGCGCACGGATCTCGCCCTCGAGCCGGCGCCAGGCCAGCGGCTTGAAGGCGCCGATGAGGTCGGCCAGGGCGTTCGCAGGAGCCATCTCGCTCGCCATCGCTCAGCGCCTCATCCAGCCGAACATCTCCGGCAGATCGATCTTCGGCCGGAATCCCGTGGCCTCCGCGAATCGGCGCCCGTCGAGACAGACCGGGTACTTCAGGAAATCCGTCAGGCCGGGCGGAAAGGCGCTCAGCCCGCGTGCGTGGAGCGCGCCGAGCACCCGCCGCAGGAGCGACGAGGGCAGCGGCCATGCCACCCGATGGCATTCGCGAATGGCGGTCGAGATGGGCACCTCCCCGGGACCGGTCACGTTGTAGATCCCGCGCAGCGGATGGTCGAGGGCCGTCATGAGCGCGCGCACCGCATCCCCCTCGGCGATGAATTGCACCATCGGATCGAAGCCCATCGCCGTCGGCACCCGCGGAAGCTGCAGGTAGGACCCCGCCACCGAGCGCACCGTGCGGCCGAGGATCGGCACGAAGCGCAGCAGTGCCGTGTCGACCTCCGGAGCCTGCCAGATGAACGACGAGACCATCGCATCGGCCTCCACCCAATGGCGCACGCCCGGGCCGTTGGCGGCGCCGGAGACGGGCGTGCCCTCGTCCATGCGATAGGGATTGGCGGCGAAGGCGCCGTAGACGAGACCCGTCGACAGCGCGACCAGTCGCTCGACCCCGTACTCCGCGCAGTGCTCGAGCAGCGCGCGGGTCGCCTGGGCGCCGCGATCCCCGCGCCGGGAGGAGCGCTCGTCCAACGTGCTCGAGAGAGCGAGATGGAGCACGGTCCGCGGCCGTTCCCGGCGCATCAGATCCTCGAAGGCCCGCTTGCGCAGATCGAGCTGATAGACGCTCACTCCCGGCGGAAAACGTCGCACCGGATTCCGATCGACCCCGATCACCTCGAGCCGGCTGCGCAGCTCGCGCGCCACGAGTCGGCCAAGGCCGCTCCCGACGCCGGTGATCAGAATCTTTTCCATTGCAACTCCGGACACTTACGAGAAAACCGCCGGATCCCGGCCGGCGCTTCGCCTAATCTTCCTGGAGTTCGGGCGCGGGCGCCATGCCGGGCCCCGACGGAACCGCGGCAGACGGGATCGAGAGGCGAAAGAGTAGGGCGAGCGAGCAGGGAAAGAAGCGCAATCCGATGGAGTCCAGCGAACGCTTCGAAGAGATCCAGATCCCGCTGCTCGAGAGCGTGCACGGCCTCGGGCACGTTCGCGGCGTGCTCGGCACCCCCGAGTGGTGGCCGACCGGCGAGCGCGTGGCCGTCGTCGTCGCCCACGGCAGCTCGAAGTCCTGCGACGATCCGCTGATCGAGCATCTGACCCGGGCGCTCACCGCCCGCGGCATCCTGACCCTGCGCTTCGACTTTCCCTTCGCCGAGGCGGGCAAGCGCGCGACGAGCGACTCGCCCGTCGTGCTCGAGCGGACCTTCAAGGCCGCTGTGGCGCTGCTCGGACGCGATCCCTCGTCCCTGCCCGCACGGCTCTTCGTCGGCGGCGTCGGCCTCGGCGGACGCGTCGCCGCGGAGCTGGCCGCCGACCGTCTGCACGCAGACGGCCTCTTCTTGCTGGGCTTCCCCCTGCACGCCCAGGACAAGCCGGAGAAGGTCGATCCGGACGTCCTCTACCGCGTCACGTCTCCGATGCTCTTCGTGCAGGGCACCCGCGATCGACGCTGCCAGGGCGAGGCCCTGCGACGCGTCCTGCGGCGCGTCGGCGCCCCGATCGAGCTGCACGACGTCGAGCACGCGGACTCGAATTTCCACGTGCCGAAGAAATCCGGACGTCGCCCGGCGGAGGTCCACGCCGAGCTCCTGGGCGTGCTCTCCGGCTGGATCGCGCGACGCTTGCGTTGAGTCCAGACGTGTCGAAGAGTCCGGGGTGAGTCGTTCGTGAAGGAGGCCTGCGTCATGACCGAGCCGTCGAGTGACCTCTACTTCGCCCAGCATCTCGTGGGCGAGATGGCGAATCTCGCCTACCTGATCGGAAGCCGTTCGCAGCGCCAGGCCTGGCTCGTCGATCCCGCCTGGAACGTCGACGGCCTGCTCGAGCAGGCGGAGCAGGACGGCATGGAGGTCGTGGGCGCGCTCGTCACCCACTATCACCAGGACCACGTGGGCGGCGAGATCTTCGGCCATTCGATCGAGGGCCTGGCGCGGCTGCTCGAACGTCGGCCGATGCCGATCCACGTGAACGAGCACGAGGCCGAGGGCCTGATCCAGGTGACGGGCGTCTCGAAGAACGACCTCGTCCGACATGCGGGCGGGGATGCGATCGAGCTCGGCGCGATTCGCGTCCGCCTGGTCCATACGCCCGGGCATACGCCCGGCAGCCAATGCTTCCTGGTGGAGGAGACCGATCGACCGAGCCAGCTGGTCTCGGGGGATACGCTCTTCCTGGACGGCTGCGGTCGCGTCGATCTCCCGGGCAGCGATCCGCGAGCGATGTTCGAGAGCCTGGAGACGCTGAAGCGGATGCCCGACGACACGGTGCTCTACCCGGGACATCTGTACTCCCCGGAGGGCCACGGCTCGCTCGGGGATCAGAAGCGGACCAATCCCTACCTGCGCGCCGCGTCCGTCGAGACCTTTCTCTCCTTCATGGGGTACTGATCCCGCACCGGATCGTGCCCCGCCAGCTCGCTGCGGGGCTTCCACGCCATCCGATCGCCGGCCCGTGGTGCGGGCGCAAGCCTGCGTCGGCACGCGGGAATCCCGTTGAAATGCGAGGGGTCGGGCGGTAGAGTCCGCCGCGTTCGTCGCCCCGGCGCATCCGTGCCGGGGTTTTTGCTGAAAACCGCTTCATCTCGGAGGCCACCCCCCATGAAGGTCATGGTGTGCCTGAAGCAGGTGCCCCATCAGGACGCACGTCTCGACGTGAACGCCGATGGCACCTGGATCCAGGAAGACAACATCAAGTTCGAAATCAACAGCTACGACACCTACGCGGTCGAGGAGGCCCTGCGCCTGAAGGACTCGGCCGGGGCAGAGGTGATCGTGGTCTCGGTCGGTCCCGACCGGGTGACCCAGGCCCTGCGCACCGCCCTCGGCATGGGCGCGGATCGGGCCGTCCATGTGAAGGATCCCGAGGCTCAGGGCGCCGACGCGCTCGGCACCGCCAAGATCCTCGCAGCAGTGGCCAAAGAGGTCGAAGCCGACGTGGTCTTCTGCGGCCTGATGGCCGACGACGACAACGCCTCGGCGATCCCGCCGATGCTGGCGGCGCTGCTCGACATGCCGTCGGCCACGAGCGTGCTCGCCACCGAGGCGGGGGACGCCTCGATCAAGGTGGAGCGCGAGCTCGAGGGCGGCGATCTCGAGGTGGTGGAGCTCGAGAAGCCCTGCCTGCTGGCGATCCAGACCGGTGCGAACCAGGTCCGCTACGCCTCACTGAAGGGCATCATGCAGGCGAAGAAGAAGCCCGTCGACGTGAAGACCCTGTCCGACCTCGGTCTGGCGGACTCGGTCGGCACGGCCCATAACAAGACGAAGATCAACCGGATCTACGTGCCGCCGAAGGGGGACTCCGCCGAGATCCTCCAGGGCTCGACCGACGAGGTCGTGTCGCAGCTTCTCACGAAGATCAAGGAGCTCGGGCTGCTCTAGTCCAGGGCCGTACCGGTTCCGCGCAGGAACCTCAGCACGGGGAACCTCCGTGCAGGGAAAGAAAAAAGGAGTGAGCGATGGGTACGATCCTCGTCGTTGCAGAAGTACAGAAAGGCGCGATCCGGGACGCGAGCTACGAGCTCGTGGCCTTCGCGCGCAAGCTGGCCGACGCCGGCAGCCACGAGGTGAATGGCCTCGTGATCGGCTCGGGCACGAGCGACCTCGCCTCGCAGTTCGCCGGCAAGGGGGCGGGCAAGACCTTCCTGCTCGATGACGGCGCCGCCGAGAGCTACACCGTCGACATCTGGAGCAAGGCCATCAAGGCCGCGGCCGAGGCCTCGGGCGCCGACCTGATCCTGATCTCCAACACGCCCCGCGGCTGGGACTTCGCGCCGCGCGTCGCCGCCGACCTCGACTGCGCCTTCGTCTCAGACTGCTTCAAGGTCGAGGGCGAGGGCGAGGGCTTCAAGTTCGTGCGGCGGGTCTTCAACGGGAAGCTCGACGCCGAGATCTCGACGACCGGCCGGACCGTCGCCACGCTGCAACCGGGCGCCGTCTCCCCCTTCGAGGGCTCGAGCGATGGGGCGACCGAGGCGATCTCGATCGACACCAGCGCGCGCTCGAAGTTCGTCGAGGTCAAGAAGCCGGCGGCCACCGGCATCGACCTCACGAAGGCGAGCGTGATCGTCTCGGGCGGTCGCGGCGTCGGCGCGCCGGAGAAGTTCCCGGAAGTGATCCAGCCCCTGGCCGATGCGCTCGGCGGGGCCATGGGCGCCTCCCGCCCGGTGGTCGACGCCGGCTGGCTCGACCATCCCTATCAGGTGGGCTCCTCGGGTCAGGTCGTCGCTCCGAAGCTCTACATCGCCTGCGGCATCTCCGGTGCGATCCAGCATCTGGTCGGCATGAAGGCCTCGAACTTCATCGTCGCGATCAACAAGGATCCCGACGCGCCGATCTTCGAGGTCGCCGACGTCGGCATCGTGGCGGATCTCTTCGACATCGTGCCGGCGCTCACCGACGCAGTAAAGGCTGCGAAGGGCTGAGCCCCCGGTCCCGTCGGACCCTCGAACCCGTAAGGGCCCGTGACGCTCTCTGCGTCACGGGCCCTTCGTTTGTCGGGTCGTGGTCGTTCCGTTCGACGCGGCAAGGCCTCTTCCACCGACCTTTC
>CAYWGW010000141.1:0-10596 GCA_964457385.1 uncultured Spirochaetaceae bacterium | reverse complement strand
GCTACTCGAAGGTCACGGGCACGGGTGCGGCCGGCGATCCCATGCTGTTGACCGATGCCGGGGCCAATCCGGTCCTCGACTTCACCGACGTCGGCTACGTCTCGACCTACCGACTCAGGGCGCCCGTCGTCGAATCGATCTTCATGGATCTCGTCGAGCTGCAGCGGGCGGCCGGCGTCGGTGTCGTGATCCTCGAGATCGCCGACGGACTGCTGCAGACGGAGACCCGGGCCCTGCTCGAGGCGCCAGTGGTCAGGGACGTCGTCGACAGCGTCCTCTTCGCGGCCTCCGAAGCCATGAGCGCGATCGCCGGCGAGCACTGGCTGACGTCCCGGGGTCTGCCGCTCCGCGCTCTCACCGGGCGGCTCACCAGCTCCCCGCTCCAGATCCTGGAGACGCGCTCCGAAGCCCGTCTTCCGGTCTACAGGACGAGCGCCCTCGCCGACCCCGCAACCGCGATGAAGATCATCGAGCACGCGACCGAATCGCTCGACGAGACCGCCTGATGCGACTGCCGCCGCAACCGATTGCATCGACGTCTCCGGCCCGTTCTTCTTCTTCGAGTGCACTACCAAACGTCATTCATCGGCCCGCCCGCACCGCCCTCCCGGCCTACTACCTCCGGTGGCCGGCCGAATCGACGCGTCCATCAGATCCGATGCGGCTGACATGTCCGACCGACCCGTCGGGCCGTTCAGGACCAGCGACAGGAGAGTCCGTCCCGCTCGTCGTCTGCGTTCACGGCATCTCGATCGACGCAGAAGAACAGATCCGGCTGCTCCACCCCTTCGCAGATCGCCACGGGTTCGCGATATTGGCCCCCGTCTTCGACCCTCGCGTGTGGGGTGACTACCAACGCCTCGGCCGTCGGGGGCGAGGACCACGAGCCGATCTCGCTCTCCAGGCGCTGATCGACGACTGCGCCACGGAGTTCCGCTTCCGTATCGGCGAGATCTTCCTGATCGGCTACTCCGGCGGCGCGCAATTCGTCCACCGCTACGTCCTGGCGCATCCCACGCGAACGACGGCGGCCGTCGCGGCTGCCGCGGGCTGGTACACGCCGCCCGATCCGCGGCGCGCCTATCCCCATGGTCTCCGGATCGACGGCTCCCTGGCAGGCGTCCAGATCGAGCCGGCCGACTTCCATCGCTGTCCGATCCTCGTCTGTGTCGGCGAGCGCGACGTCGAGCGGGACGAGGCTCTTCGATGCAGCCCCCGACTGGACCGTCTCCAGGGCAGGACTCGTAGGGAGCGGGCGCAGCGCTGGGTCGACGACACCCGACGCGCGGCGCGCCGGCTCGGCGTCGAGCCCCGGGTCTCGCTCGTCGAGCTCCGAGGTGCGGGGCATTCGTTCGAGCAATGCATGCAGGCAGGTCTGGGTGAGACCGCCTTCCAGTTCTTCGAAGAATCCAGAAGGAAATCCAAGCCGTGATGTGGCGTTTCAACCGATTGACCCTGGCGTGTCGAAGGAGCCTGTCGCTCGTCGCCTTCCTGTCGCTGCTGGCGACGGCTCCGGTCGGCCGGGCCGCCGTCGTCGATTTCTACGAGGGAGAGAACGTCGATTTCGACTTCTCCACGCGCCGCGGGCTCCGGCTCCGCATCAAAGAGCCCGACCTCTCCTTCCGGGTTGGTGGGCGTCTGCATCTGGATGGCGGATTCGCCGACGCGGATCGGACGTCGGTCACGAGCCCCGATGGCGAGATCCGACGTGGCAGGATCTATTTTCGGGGGCGCCTGGGCCCGGCCTTTCGCTTCATGATCGACCGGGAGCTCGCTCCCAACCGGAGGGGTTGGCGAAACCTCTGGGGCGAAGTGCGGCCGCTTCCACGTCTGCGTCTGCGCGCGGGCAACTTCGTGGCGCCCTTCGGCCTGGAGGACATCGCCGCGTCGAATCACTCGACCTTCGCCGAACGGGCCGTCTCCGCGTCGATCGCGCCGACCTTCCAATCCGGCCTCCTGGTCCGGACCCATGGCCGCCTGGGCTCACGCAAGACCCGCAATCGCTGGACGCTGAATCTGGCGGCGACGACCTCGCCCCTGGGCGAGGCGAGCGACGATCGACATCGGACGGATCATTTCAGCCTCGTCTCCCGGCTCAGCTTCGCGCCGATCGCGAAGAGAGAACGCGTCGTCCACTTCGGTGCGGCCGTCGAGCATCGCTGGGTGGAGGGAGACAGCCGCTACCGGATCTCGAGCCGAAACGAGTCCGTGCTGCTGCCGACGCTGCTGAACACGAGCCGCCTGAGAGACGTCGACACCGTCACCAGCGTGGGGCTCGAGAGCATCGTCGTGCTCGGGGCGTTCAGCTTCCAGGCCGAGTACATGCAGGCTTTCCTGGAGCGCAGCAGCGGCAGGGGCAATCCGTCGTTTCCCGGTGGCTATGCCCAGGTCGCCTGGGTCGTGACGGGAGAGTCCCGACGCTACAGCCGCTCCTCGGGCCTGCTGCTGGGCCTCAAACCTCGCAGCCGCTGGGGCGCCCTGGAGCTGGGCATGCGGGTCAGCGGGATCAACCTGAATGACGAGACCGTACGCGGCGGCGAGGCCGTGGATCTGACCCTGGGCGCCAACTGGTATCTGCGGCGGAACGTTCGGCTGATGTTCAACTACGTCTACGCCGACGTTGATCCTCGCAGCGGACGTCCCTCCGAGGACCTGCATGCCGCGCAGGCCCGCTTCCTGATCTTCTTCTGAGGAGACTGTCATGACCCATCCCCTCGACGCGGGCAATCAAAGGCCGTGCAAATGAGCCTACCCGCCATCTACGCAGGACGGAGGAAGAGGCTGGTCTGGCTCCTCGTCGTGAATGGGCTCGCGCAGGCAGGCTGCGGGCTCGCGATGGCCTACGTGCTTCGAAGCGAGCTCTTCTCCGCGACGGTCCCGTCGGGTCCGTCGATTGGCGCCGCCGCGATCGTCGGGCTCGGGCTGATCCTGCTCGGGCTGCGATCGCGCGAGGCGGCGGATGCGGAGAGGATGGGGCAGGACTACGTCACGGCGGTGCGCCTGCGGATCTTCGATCGCGTGGCGGGCGCGCCCTCGCGACGGGATCCGAGTCGACGCTGGGGGCTCGCGATGACCCGCATGATCAGCGACCTGAACTCGTTGCGGAACTGGGTCAGTCTGGGATTCGCGCGCACGATCGTAGCGACGATGACGATCGCCGGTCTCTCCGCTGGCATCGCCTTCGTCGAGCCGATCTCGGCCGGGATCCTGCTCGCGATGACGGCGGGGGTGGTCGCGACAGGTCTGGCCCTCGCTCCCCTGCTGCGGGCGCGAATCCGCGAGTCGCGCAAGCGGCGGGGACGATTGGCGAACAACCTCGGCGAGAAGCTGATCGCCGCCCGGACCATCGCGCAGCTGGCGCGCTCCCGCCTCGAACGTCGACGGGTCCGGCGTGATAGTCGGCGACTGGCGGATGCGCTCGTCCGACGGGCGCGGCTCGGCGCGCTGCTGCGAGCCGTCCCGGATCTGGCGATGTCGGCGGCTGTGGCGACGCTCGCCCTGCTCGCCTGGGATCGGGCCGAGAGCGCGACGGATCTCGTCGTCGGCGTACTCGTCGTGGGCTTCGTCGCGGCGGCCTTGCGAGACATCGCCCGGGCCTGGGACCAGCGGCTCGCCTTCCACGAAGGCCGCCGTCGGATCGAGTCGGTGCTGGCGGTACCGAGACTACGTCGCTCGCGCCGACCGGTGCCGTTGGAGGGCGAGGGACCGCTGGGCATCGCCTGGGAGGCCGTGTCGGTCGACGGCATCCTGCACGACGTCTCCCACATGATCGAGCCGGGTGAGCACGTGACGCTCGTCGGCGCGAGCGGCTCCGGCAAGTCGACCCTAATGGCGCTCGCGGCCCGGATGCTCGATCCAGACTCGGGCGTCGTGAGGCTCGGCGGCGAGCCGATCCACGAGCTACAGCTCGACGACGTGCGCACCGCGGTCGCGTTGATCTCGCCCGAGATCCTCCTGCTGCGGGGGACGATCCGCGACAACATCCTCTCCGCCTGTGTGGGAGCGAGTCCGGATCCCGCGTGGGTCGATCAGGTTCTCTCGTGCTGTCGCCTCGACGCATGTTCCCCGCTCCTACGCGACGGGCTCGAGGCCCCGGTGGACGAGCAGGGGCTGAACCTCGCGTCGGGGACCCGCGCCCGGGTGACCCTGGCCCGCGCCTGTATCGCGAGACCGCGCCTCCTGCTCGTCGACGATCCGGCCTTCCTGATCGATCCGGAAGCGGTGCAGGCGTTGGAGGACATCGGCAAGATCCTCGATGCGACGATCGTGCGAGTGGGGTCGGAGGTCCTCGGAACGCCCCGGGACGGCCGCATCTGGCAGCTCGATGGGATCCTTCGGACGGCAGGTTGAGCGAACGCGTGGGCGTGCGACTCCGCGTCCCTGGATGTGCTGGCCCCAACCCCTCATTGATCCGTACAATCAAGGGGCCCACGGCCGACCCGACACCCTTTGTGAGCGGGATCGGCCTGCGCTCATGGGCTCGTCCATGCAACACAATTCTGAAAGGCCGCCGACATGAGTGCCCTACCCCCGCCGCTCCGCGGCATCGATCCGCGGATCTCGCTAGTCCGACCAGAGCCCGGACCGACGACGCTGAAGAGGGTGCCGTGGGGCGGCCGGCGGCTCGCCGCGCTGCGGGCTGGGCATGAACGACCTGCGACTCCGGCCGGTGGGCCGACCGACGGGCTGCCTATCGAGGAGTCACGGGAGTTTTCGACGCTGCCAGGCTCGGAGTCCCGAGCGCAGGGGCGGGCGCTCTCCGAGGTGCTCGGTGGGCCGCTTCCTTTTCTCGCCAAGCTGATCGACACGGCGGCACCGCTCTCGATCCAGGTGCATCCCGAGGACGATCCGGCAAACGGGCGGCTCGGCAAGGAGGAGGCCTGGATCGTGCTGGACGCCGAGCCGGGAGCGAGCGTGCTGGCGGGCGCCGCCGCAGGCGTGGGTGATGGAGAACTCGCTCTCGCCATGGAGGAGGCGATCGCACGACCCGAACGTGGCACGGTGCTGCTCGAGGCCCTGCGGAGGATCCCGGTCGAGCGGGGCATGGTGATCCTGGTGCCGGCAGGCACCGTCCACTCGATCGGCGCCGGCATCCTGCTGGCGGAGATCCAGCAGCCGACCGACTGCACCCACCGCCTCTTCGACTACGGCAGCGACCGTCCGATCCATCCCGAAGCGGCGCGCGCTGCCTGGCGGATCGAGGCGCAGCCCCGGATCTGGCGACCGGGAGAGCCCGGAGGATCGTTGCGAGGGCGACACCTGACTCTCCACGTCCACACGCCGGGCGAGACGACACTCGACGGGGTCGGCAGCTCGAGCAGGAACGGAGAGAAGGGCAGCGGTAGCAGCGAAGAACGAGCGGACGGTCCGCGGCTGCTGGTGGCAGTCGGGGAGGGAGTCCGTCTGTACGGCTCCGACCCCGGTGATGACCCCGCTCGGGACGATGCGGTCCGCGCGAGCAGGCACGGGATCGCGACGATGGCCCACGGCGATCTGCTGCTCCATACGAGCGACGCCTTGCGGGTGCGCGTCGACGAAGGCTCCCTGCTCGTGAGCGGAACGATCAGGGCCTGAATCCGAACCAATCCGGGTTCAGCATCCTCCGCAGCGCCCTCCTCGTTGTGCCGAGAGGCTCCCGCCAACTCGTCACGTCCGAACGGATGCGATCCTCGAGCCCGGCCGGTAGGGACCGGCGGTGGGACCGGGCGGGGGGAGCTCGAGCGGAGGCGCTATTCCCCGTACGCGATCAACTTGAACCGCCGCCAGACCATCAGCACGGTCGTGAGCTCGTAATCCATGTGGGAGACGTCCTCGATCCCGCCATCTTTCGCGGCCGCCTCCATGCTGGCATGACCCCAGGCCACAAGGGGCACCGGGGGCGCGATCCCCGGAAGCGGCGGCGTCGCGAGCTGGATCACCGAGGACTCGCCCCTGCGTGAGCCGATCTCAGCTGGCGTTCCAGCCGTCACCTGGGCACGAACTTTCGTGTAGAGGATTCCGAGCGGAGGAATGACCGCGGTTCTCGTCTCGCCTACGCGAAGAAGCGCAGCGCGCCTGCCGACCATGCCGGAGCCGCATCCAATGGATCCCATGACCAGAAGCCCGAGAAGAAGAGCCATCGCTCCCCTCGAAGAGAGGCGCATGGCTCAGTCCCCATGGACGATGGTGGTGAAGGACTGATAGATGCCGAGGATATTGAAGAACTCGTAATCGATATGCCTGGGCTCGCTGATCCCGCCCTCCCGTACGGCCGTTGCCACGCTGGCATCCCCCCAGGCAAACAATCCGAGCACTGCCTTCGAGGTCGCCTCGCCCTTGCGATCTCCGATCGGTCTTCCGGCGACTGCCGGACTCACCGGGGCGTCGATGTTCGTATACAGGAAACCATTGGGCGGCATGATCGGCGCCGAATAGCATCCGAAGCAGAAGAGGATCAGGGCCGCGATCGAAACTGCGAATACGCGTTGCATGAATGAACTCCCGGTTCGAGATCCGATAACCATTCAGCGTAACCGATACACTGTTCGCCAGCGTCGAGCAACGGCGTGAGTCGGAGTGAGTCGGAGTGAGTCGGAGCAAGTCAGGGCCTGTCGTGCGGATCCCTGATCTAACGCGGGTGCTTATCCCCTCTCATAAAACGAGACGCCGGCCGACAAATGCTCGATCGATCGAGGCCTGCCAACTCACGCGATTTCATGCGTTCTCACGCGCTTCTCGCGGGCCGCGCGATGCACCACCCGTCCCGACACGCACCCCTCCCGAAGCACACGTCCGACACGGGCCTCCGACGTCGCAGGCGCGATGCCGGGTCTGGACGGGGTCGATGCGATCGCCGCTGGCGGGGCCGGGGTGCATTATGCGCCCAAACGGGCGACGGGGCGGGGGATCGGACGGACGGGGACGAAAGGCCTCAGGAGTCGCTGCCGTCCTCAGTATCGGATGCCTCGAAGCCGGACAGCTCCGCGAGCTGCTTGGGCTCTCTGAAGCCGAGGTGGCGCTCGCCGTCGATGACCCAGGTCGGATAGCTACGGATGCCCTGCTTGCGGCAGACCTCGGCCTGGGGCGACCGGGGGCCGTTGGGCGAGCATTCGACGTAGGGCAGCCGATGGGCCGAGTTGCCGAAGAACGCCTTCTGGTCCTGGCAATGGGGACACCAGTCGGCGCCGTAGAAGATCGCCCCGCTGTCGGCGAGATGTTCGGCGAGCGATCGCAGTCGCGGATCCTCTGGACCGCTCGGCCCCTCGAAGCTTCTCTGATAGTGGAGATGCAGGGCGCCTACTGCCAGGAGGGCGGTGCCGGCGACGGCGGCGAGGTTTCGGGAGCTCGGCCAGGCGCCGGTGGGCCGGGAGAACAGGGCCGCAATGAAGCAGGCACCCATCAGCACCAACGACGCGAGACACCAGAGGCAGGTCGCGCCGATCACGAAGATCGACACGCCCGTGAGGTAGAGGCTGATCGCGAGTCCGGGCGTCGCGATCGCCAGGGCCCACAGGGTATGACGCTGCGCCGAACCGACGCGCCAGGCGATCCCGATCAGGGCCGCATAGGCCAGAGCACCCCAGGCCGCGACGGGCACGCCGAAGACCGTGGCGAAGCGACTGCCCTGCACGAGATCGCAGGCCGAACCGACCCCGCATGCAATCGGCTTGCTCCCGCTCCAGGCGACGAAGCTCAGGTAGCCGGCCAGCAGGAGCCCCACGACCGCCGGGACGAGCAGTCCCCAATCCGGCAGCGAGCGCATCTGCGAACCGCGCGCGGAGGGATCCTGGCGCTCGGCCTTACGCCGGGCGAGCTGCTCGCGACGTCGCTCCGCCCGGGTGGCCGCGGTCTGGTTGCTGGGGCCCTGACCCTCCTGCCCGCTCTTCGACGGTTTCTCTGCCATGGTCCGGAACCTCCTCGACGCCGTGGGAAGCTTGGCTGGGGAAACGGAACGGGACGGCCGATCCGCCAACCCGCATCGGCCAGGGGGGCCACCCCGACCGCTTCACTCAACTAACGTTTGCAGTTCGGCCTGCGGCCAGCCGATCGCGCCTGCTCGTAGAGTGGCAGCACCTCGTCCATCTCCGCCCGCAGCTGGCTGATCCGGGTCGCGTGGCCGGGGTGGGTCGACAGGAACTCCGGCGGTGCCTGACCGCCGGAAGCCCGGCTCATATTCTCCCAGAGTGTAACGGCCTCTCGCGGATCGAAGCCCGCCCGAGCCATCAGCTCGAGACCGATCACGTCCGCTTCGGACTCGTCGGCGCGACTGAAGGGCATCAGTACGCCGACCTGGACCCCCATCCCCAACAGCCCCATCATCTGCTGTTGTGTGGCGGCATCCCCTCCGATGAAGACCGACGCGACGCTCATCCCGGTCTGGGCGAGCTGCGACGTCGAGACCCGGGCGTTGCCGTGTTGAGCCAGCACATGGCCGACCTCGTGGCCGAGTACCGCCGCGAGCTGGCTCGGCGTCTCCGCCACGTCGAGCAGCCCCGTATGCACGCCCATCTTGCCGCCCGGAAGCGCGAAGGCATTCGCCGTTTCGTCCCGGAAGAGCTCGACCTCCCAACGGTCGATGGCGAGCCCCTCGACCTGCTCCGGCCGCAGGACCGCCACGATGGCGTCCGCGACACAGCGCACATAGGCAGCGTCCGCCCCCCCGGTCGCGACGGGCGTCTGGCTCTTCATCTCCACGAACGCCGCGCGACCCATCTCGGCCATCTGCGTCTCCGGGATCAACAGCAGCTGCCGCCGACCCGTCGGCGAGGTCGCGCAGGCGAGGGCGAGGGCGAGCAGCGGGACGACAAGCAGGGCGCGGGTGGGGCGGCCTGCGGCTCGGCGGCGCACGATCGGATTGCTTTGGGGTCGGTCGTGGGAGAGGCGAGCCAGGGTCATCGGATCACTCCTCGGATTTTGGCGGACGGCCCGTCGGTGCAGAACCCGAGCGGCTGATCCGCGCGGACCGAAGCCCTCCGACGAGACTGCGACGAGAGCCATGTAGAGTGGCGGAGAGGGTGGGATTCGAACCCACGAGGGCGTGAACCCTGGCGGTTTTCAAGACCGCTGCCTTCGACCGCTCGGCCACCTCTCCAGACTCCGAGCCCATATGCTACCGAATCGGTCGGGGATCGGCGGTCGCGCGCCGGGCCCGGGTCGCCGCTGCGATCGCCAGAGCGACGAGCGATGAATTCACGTCGATGGGCATCTTCACGAGCGCCAGCTCGAAGATCCCCGGTGTCGACGAGTTCCAGATCATGGTCCACCGCGTTTCTCCACCAGGGCGGTCCGGGCGAGATCCGATACGCGGGCCGTGAACGCAGCGTGAAGACTCTGTGCGGAACTCAAGCCAGTGCGTAGAGGCGCCGATTGGCCCGCAAGGTCGCGCAACGAACGAGAACCCGGCGTCACTGGGTATTTCGGATGAATGAACGAAGGAAGGCCCCGCGAAGGCGCTGCCGACTCCATTGTCGGTTCGTCACGGGACGAGAACGCATCCGGGCACGGATCGTGGACGTCTCGGAGGGCGGGCTCTGCCTGCTCTCGCAGGTCTGGATCGAGACTGGCCGGGTCCTGGAGATCGCGATCGACGTGCCCAGCGTCGGCGAGTCCCGGATCCGGGCGGAGGTCTGGCATGTCCGACGCCAGCGGGTCGGGGAGACACAGCGGAAGGTCTGGGCGATCGGGCTGATGATCGCCGAGCCGGACGCGGCCTATCGAGCGCTCCTGCACACCGCAGGGGTGGCAGGCGAGGCGCCAGACGGCCCATTCGAGACGGCGGGGGCGACATCCGTCGCGCCCGCGAAGGGCCGGGCGTCGGCCGCCGAGAAAGCGATCGATGCAGCCAACCCCCACGTCTTCCGGGTGCGCGTAAAGGCGACGACCGGTCCTCGGACGCGCATGCTGACGTTGATGGCGAGTTCCGCCGAAGAGGCCCGGGCGCTCGCGATGGACGAGCTGGACGGGCGGTGGACCGTTCTCGAGGTCAAGGCGGCCTGAGCGCCGTTATCATCAATGCCAGGCTGTAGCGGTGCGGCATGGGGTTCGGCTCGGCCTTCGCATCCAACCTTCCGGGCGAGTCGAGAGATATGTTCGACGAACAGCGCGCCGACCAGGCGCCTCTGCTCGAGCCGACGTGCCGCCTGGCTGCCCTGACTCTCTCCTTCCTTCTCTTCTGTCTGGGGCCGACCGCCGCCTCGGCCGAGTCCTTCGACCCCGAGCGCATTACGGGCGTCTGGATCCGCACGAAGCGCAGCGAGGACGACGCGCGTCGACGAGCCGCGATCGAAGAGATCACGCAACCCATGTCTTTCGTCATCCGCGGTCTGGCGCGAACCGTCATGAATCGCTCCATCCGACCTGCCGAGCGCTACGTGATCCGCGCAGCCAAGGTCGGGCTCTCCATCCGTGCCGACGACGAAGCGCCCGTGACGGCGCTGCTGAACGGAGAGCCGGATACCGACCCCGACGCGACGGTGAGAAGCCGGCCCCTGGCCGATGGCTTCGTCCAGAACTGGCAGGCCGGACGGGAGGAGAGCGGAGACGAAGACGTGAATCGCGGGACGACGACCTGGCGGCTCGATGCGAACGACGAGCTCCTCCAGGTCACCGTGACCGTGC
>CAYWGW010000140.1:0-10738 GCA_964457385.1 uncultured Spirochaetaceae bacterium | reverse complement strand
AAGTCAACCCTGCCAGCTCCAGCTGAGGCCGAGGCGCGCGGCTGGGGCGCTCGGCTCGGGCGCTCGGCCGGGGTGCGCGACGGGGCGCGCCGTTGGGGCGAGTGTTATCGGTCATCGAACGTGCCCCCCTTTCGGTCACTGAATGTGCCCCCCTTGACCTGATGGAGGGGAAGGCCAACGGGCCCGTAGGGCCGGGGCCGGGGGCGATGTCGAGGCCGGGCCGGGGCCAACTCCGAGATTCGCGACGGCTTCTTCGGAGGCTCTCCTACCTCGCGGACGTTCTGGATCCGCTCGCAGGCCAGCAGCCCGATCTCCGCCGGGAGTGCGAGCACCCGGTTGCGATCCTCAACGCCCCTGTCGCACGGTCGCCCGCACGGGGTCGGGTGTCACCCTTGCTGCGCCTACGGCTGCGCCTGGCGTCCATCCCGGCAGTCGCCCGCACGGTGACCGATACCGTCGCCTTCGCGTCGCCTACACGAGGTGATCTTCCAGATCCGTAATCCAGTGGTCCCGTTCCGGATGCTTGAACATTGTTGCCACTTGGAGCCATCCGGGTTTCGGGCCATGGGGTGGGGTGGACGACGGAAGGCGGGGTGGATGTAGGAACCTGGCGGCCTGGACGCGATGCTGGGTTGCCCCAGACACGAGCAGAGCAACCGGCGCCTGAAAATGTCAGGTGCGAACCGCCGCTTCTCCTCGACAGCATCATCGTCCTCATCAGGGTTCCAAGCTGAACACTGTGACAGCTAATCCCGCCCGACCTCCGCGTCGACGTCCCGATCGAAATCGGCCTCGGCTCCGAAGGCCTGCCCCTCCTGCTCAGCTCCGTCGAAGTCGAGCCCCGGGTACGCCTCGAGAAAGGTGGTGCGCATGGCAGCGAGGGGAACGTCGTCGAACTGGCCGCGTTCGTTCAGGTACTCCATGTGACGGCGACCCTCGAGATCGAAGGGGTGGTAGAGGGAGTCCTGCTCGCCATCGAACTCCAGTGGCGGGAAACCGAAGCGCTCGCAGAGCTCGATGTTGAAGGCGGGGGTCGCCTTCACCCAGGGCGCGTTCTCGTCCTGAACGAGTCGCATCGCTGTGTAGCCGTGCCAATAGAAGACGTCGGTCTTCATGTGCTCGCGCATGCGCGCGGTGGAGAGATGATTGCGGACGTCCGCGAAACCCAGGCGAGCTGGGATACCGACGGAGCGACATGCGGCCGCCAGCGCGATCGCCTTGGAGACGCACCAGCCGCGTCCGAGCTCGAGGGTCGCGCTGGCACGCAGGCCGGCGGCGTTCACCGCGGCTCCGTAGGGGTCGTACCGGATCTCGTCCCGAACGGCGTAGTAGAGCTGGATCGCCCGCTCCCTCGGCGAGCGCGCCCCGGCGCCCCGACTTTCGGCGAACTCGCGGACCGCCGGATGATCCGAATCGACGATTGAGGTGGGGGTGAGCGCGGCCGGCGGATGAGCGCCTCCCCTCGCGGGGATCACGGACGGGTCGGTCTCGGGCTGGCTGTGTGTCATCTCCATGGCATAGCAGAGAGCGCACGCGACGGGTGGCTTCGTCGGGAGGCCGGTCATGGGCCCGCCCCCGACCCGCGAAGATGCCCGCGGATCGGGGCCGATTCCAGGCTCAGAACGTTGTTGAAAACACACGGCCTTCTCGGGGCTGGGGCGCCTGGCCAATGGCTCGGCTTCGAGGAGGCAGCGCCTGACATTTTCATCCGCCCGACACCACTTCCCGACAGGCGGCTTCCGTCACCTGCGGCCCGTTGCACGGCAGCCGACGCGCCTGGGTTGGCCTCTGACGGCACCGGGTGAAGGGTTCCCGACGGCGAGCAGGACGCAGGACAGTGAACGCAGGGCAGTAAAGGCAACCGCAGTCGAGATTCGAATCGATCAACACGAGCGGGAGGGGCAGACCGTGATCACGCGAAATCAGTCGTCCAACAGAAGCCAGGGGGATCCCCTGAGCTTTTCCGCCTACGGCCCATTCAGCGGAATCCCAGTCTTCGGAGCCGCAGTCGCTGGCCTGCTCCTGCTCCTGCTCGCGGCGCCCCTCGCTGGAGCCTCGATCCTCTCCTCGACGGCGTCATCGTTCACGGGCGATCCACTCAGGGTCGCGATCCAGATCGATGACGAGGCCGATCCCGGCAATCTCCGGATCACCCTGAGCGTAGAGGGAGACGGAGAGATCGGAGATCTGCGCGGCTTCTTCGCGCACGTCGCGGACGAGAGCCTGCTCCCCGGTCTCTCGGTCCATGGAGACCTGATCCGGGGCGGCGTCTTCGACGCCGATGGCGTGAGCGACGTCGGGCGGGGTGCAAACCTGAACGGAGGCGGGTCGCCCTGTCCCTGTGATCTCGGGATCGAGATCGGAAATCCCGGAATCGGTCGCGGCGACGACTTTCCATCGGTCCTGCTGACGCTCTCGCACGTCTCGGAGGATCTCACGGTGGCGCTGCTCCGGGATCAGGAGTTCGGCATCCGGGCGACGAGCGTCGGCTCGCTCGACGGCTCGCGCGGGGGATCGAGCAAGCTGGTCGGTGTCGTACCCGAGCCCTCGACGGCGATGCTGATGCTGCTCGGACTCGGTGGCCTCGCCTCGATCACACGGGATCCGTCCATGCGCAGCGGAGGACGGCGCTGATTCCATCGCTCCGTTATCTTCGAGGACGCCAGTACGTCCTTCGCCTTTCCGGAGCCCTTCCTTTGCCCGATCCCGTGGTCGATCCGAGCCCGAATGACCTCGCGGAGCTCCTCTTCGAGGGCTTGAACCCGGCCCAGCGCGAGGCGGTCGAGACGACCGAGGGACCTCTGCTCGTGCTCGCCGGTGCGGGCAGCGGCAAGACCCGGGTGCTGACGTCCCGGATTGCCTATCTGATCGGCGTCTGCGGCATCCCGGCGGATCAGATCCTGGCCGTCACCTTCACGAACAAGGCGGCAGGCGAGATGCGTGAGCGGGTCGAGAAGCTGCTCGGCCCGGTGGCGAGCGGCATCTCGATCGGCACCTTCCACTCGATCGGCGTCCGCATACTTCGCCGGGAGATCGGGCATCTCGGCCGGGGCCGGGGCTTCGTGATCTACGACGACGCCGACAGCCTCGGCGTCATCAAGGACGTGCTGAAGGGCGAGGGGCTCGATCCGAAGATTCACGAGCCGCGGCGGATCCGCTGGCAGATCGACCAGTGGAAGAATGCCGGGCTGCTCCCCCCCACGGCCGCGGAGCGGGCCCGTGATCTCGACGAGGAGCTGATCGCCAGGCTCTACACGCTCTATCAGCGCAAGCTCGCGGATGCCGAGGCGCTCGACTTCGGCGATCTGCTGCTGATGACGGCGGAGCTCTTCCGCCGGCATCCCCGCGTGCTCGAGCACTATCAACGGCGCTATGCCTACGTGCTCGTCGACGAGTACCAGGATACCAACGCCGTTCAATACGGGATCGTGAGTCAGCTCGCCGCCGGTCATCGCAACCTCTGCGTGGTCGGCGACCCCGATCAGTCGATCTACGCCTGGCGGGGCGCCGACATCCGCAACATCCTCGATTTTGAGCAGGACTACACCGACGCCCGGGTGATCAAGCTCCAGAAGAACTACCGCTCGACCCAGCCGATTCTGTCCGGGGCGTCGGCCGTGATCGCGAACAATCGCGATCGGAAGGAGAAGAGCCTCTTCACGGATCGCGAAGGCGGGGCCCCGATCCGCTTCTTCGAGGCCGAGGACGATCGCGAGGAGGCGCAGTTCGTCGTGCGCAGCCTGCTCGCCGCGAGCCGCCAGCAGGACGTGCCCTTCGGCCACGTGGCGATCCTGTATCGCACGAACGCCCAATCCCGGGTCTTCGAGGAGGAGCTGCTCAAATACGACGTGCCCTACACGATCGTGGGCGGACAGCGGTTCTACGACCGGGCCGAGATCAAGGACGTGATGGCCTATCTGCGTCTGCTGGTGAATCCGCGGGACGACCAGGCGCTGCGGCGGATCGTGAACAAGCCGGCGCGCGGGATCGGCAAGACCAGCTTCGAGCGGATCGAGCAGCTGGCGGTGCAGCGCGGGATTCCGCTGCTCGAGGGATTGCGGGTGGCGGTCGAGGGTGGGGAGGCCGGTCGCGCGGCGGGCAAGATCGCGACCTTTCTCGACCTGATGGAGGGATTCCGGGGCGGACTCGCCCAGGGGCTCTCCCTCGACGATCTGATCGCGCGGGTGCTCGAGGGGACGGGCTATGTCCGGGCGCTCGAGAAGGAGGACACGCCCGAGTCGGAGTCTCGGATCGACAATCTGCGAGAGCTGCTGTCGAGTGCACGGGACTTCCACGCGGCGAATGAGGACGAGCTTGCGAGCGACGAGCGCAGCGAACTCGAGCTCTATCTCGACCAGGTGGCGCTGATCTCGGATCTCGATGCCTACGAGGAACGCACCGACCGCGTCTCGCTGATGACGGTCCATTCGGCGAAGGGACTGGAGTTCCCGATCGTCTTTCTCGTCGGTCTCGAGGAACGGATCTTTCCCCACGCCTCGTCGAGTCGGGACGAGGCCGGTCTCGAAGAGGAGCGGCGGCTCTGTTATGTCGCGATGACCCGCGCGATGGAGCATCTCTTTCTCACCTGCGCGGCGGAGCGGTTTCGGTACGGCGATCGGAGCTATCAGACGCCGAGCCGGTTCCTGCAGGAGATCCCCGAGGAGCTGGTGGAGACGGTCGGTAGCGCGGCCCGCAGTGCTCGATCCCGGTCGATGGGTCCAGCCACGGCACGCGCCGACTCGAGGCTCGACTACTCCTACGGGCAGGCGGACGTCGACGAAGAAGGAAGCGTGGCGGTCGGGATGGCCGTCCGGCATCCGGTCTTCGGGCGCGGCGAGGTGCTGGCCGTCCTGGGTGCCGGCCTGTCCCAGAAGCTTCGGATCAAATTCGATCGCGCGGGCGTGAAGACGGTGATGATCCGTTATGCCAACCTCGAGCCCGCCTGAGTACGTTCCCCGCGCGATCCCCGTTGCGGTCGGGGAAGGAGAGAGCGATGAAGGTCCGCAGCGAGGTTCGGGGAGCCCTCTTCCTCGTCACGATCGATCGTCCCGAGGTTCGCAATTGCGTCGATCGCGAGACCGCCGAGGCGCTGGCGGAGGCTTTTCGGCGCTTCGACGAAGACGATGCCCTCGCGGTGGCGATCCTGCAGGGTGAGGGCGGCTGCTTCTGTGCCGGAGCGGACCTGAAGGCGACCGCGTCCGGAGACATGGAGCGGGCGAATCGGGTCGAGGAGACGGGGGACGGTCCAATGGGACCGACCCGGATGGATCTGCGCAAGCCGGTGGTCGCGGCGATCGAGGGCCATGCGGTGGCGGGGGGACTCGAGCTCGCGCTCTGGTGCGATTTGCGGGTGGCGGCGGAGGATGCGGTGTTCGGGGTCTACTGCCGGCGTTGGGGCGTGCCGCTGATCGATGGCGGCACGATCCGCTTGCCACGGCTGATCGGTCAGAGTCATGCGATGGACCTGATCCTGACGGGGCGGGGCGTGTCGGGGGAGGAGGCTCGTTCGATGGGTCTCGTCAATAGATTGGTCGGAAAGGGCGCGGCGCTCGCGGCGGCGCTGGAGCTCGGTGAGACCCTCGCGGCCTTCCCCCAGCGATGCCTGCGCTCGGATCGGCGCTCGGCCCTCGGTCAATGGCACCTCTCACTCGAGGAGGCGCTGCGGGCCGAGACCCGGCTGGGCCTCGAGGTGATCCGTTCGGGGGAGACCGGCGAAGGCGCGCGTCGCTTCGCGGGCGGCGCCGGTCGTCACGGCGCCTTCGACTGATCGCGGGGGAGCTCAGCGCGAGGGACGTGCTCGAGACGGAAGACCGCCATCTGGGTGGCACCGCCGAATTGCGGATGACGCCCGGCGAGCGTCGAGCATTCCACGCGGTAGTCGTTGCGGCGGGCCACGCCTTCGGACCAGCTCGAGAACTTCGCGCGGTCCCACTCGAAGCGATGGTCGGGATGCCGGAAGCGATGCTCGGGAACGTCGAGGAAGGGGTTGAGCTCGGCGTTCGGGGTCGTGATGACCACGGTGGCGGGTCGCATCGAATCGAAGACCGCCCGCTCGAGTACGGAGAGTCGCTGGGGCTCGAGATGCTCGATCGTCTCGACGAGCACCGCGCAGTCGAAGCCGCGAAATCGCTCCCCCGTCTCCATGAACGAATCGTGGACGAGCTCGACCTCGGTCCGAGCGATCGGCCCCGGCCCCGGCCGTCCGTTCAGGCAGGCGGCCACTCGATCCTGCGCACGGTCCAGCGTCTTCCGGCAGAGATCGATGCCGACGATCCGATCGATCCCGGACTCCGCAGCGAGCAGGACGAGGAGATCCCCGTCGCCGCAGCCGAGATCCAGCACCGAGCGGGCTCGCTCGGTCCGTATGACGTCGAGGACCGTCTCGAGCCGTTGCGACTGGGACCATGAAGTCATGGCGTCATGGTCCCGCTTCCGACCCTGTGCGTCGAGACGGTCGGATCGGCGTCGTGCTCGGGCCGACCCGGATGGTCCCGACCCTGCCTGCCATCCCGACTCGATGCTGATCGAGCGACTTGCTTCCGGGCGGCGACAGGCGACGGCTTGTCTCGGGGAGGCTCAGGGGCAGGGGAAGAGCGACGTGATGCCTTCCGGGAAATCCGTCGCGAATCTGTTGTCCGCGAAGCAGTTGTCGCTCGGATCGGGATCCGCCGCGATCAGCGACCCGTCCTCGGGGTTGAGTGCGTCAGGAATGAAGACGATGTCGACGCCCGGGGTCAGGGCGCGCAGCGGATCGGGGTTGGCGCCGTTGTTCGAGAAGAAGTTCTTCCGGACGACGAGGTCGTCGTTGAAGGGCTCGATGCGCGGGTCGAAGGCGACGTTGAAGTTTCCGATCGAGGCGAAGCCGAAGCTGTCGTTGCCGAAGATGAAGTTGCGCTCGATCGTCACGCGATCCGACCCGAAGAGCAGGATGCCGGTGCCCTCGGGCACGCCGGCGACGGCGCCCGTCCCGGTATTTGCGCGGTTGTTGTCGAAGATGAAGTTATGCGAGACGTCGACGTCCTCGTTGAAGGGCTGGGGAAGATTGGGGCCGACGAAGATCAGCAGCCCGCCGGCGTTGCCCGAGAACCAGTTGTGTCGGACGATCGAGTTCCGGGAGTTCTCGATCTCCGCGCCGACGACGTTGTCCGTCGCGACGTTGTAGAGCACTCGGGTGTTCTGGTCGTCGCCGACGTAGATGCCGGCGTCTTCGTGGCCGGAGACATGGTTGTAGGCGATCAGTCCATCCCGGGAGCAGATGGGGAAGGGACCGTACTCCTTGCTGTCCTTGTAGATGCTGCCCACGAGCTGGTAGTCCTGGACGCCGAAGAGACGCACGCCCGTATCGGCGGCGTTCTGGATCGTGAAGCCCCGGAGTCGGAAGCCGCGCACGGTGGGCTCGGGGCAGGGATCCGGTCCGAGGGGCTGGTTCTGGCCGACCATGATGCCGTACTCGATGCCGGTCGCTTCGATCACGGCGCGACGGCTGCCGATCAGCGTGATGTCGTCCTTCTGGATGTTGGCGACGTACCCGGATTGTCCGTAGGGAGCCCGGTAGGTTCCGGGCAGAACGTAGATCGTGTCACCGGGGCTCGCCGCGTCGATGGCGTCCTGGATCTGTTGGCCGTTCCGGACCAGGCGAAGCTTCGCACCAGCCTCCGGTGCCATGGCCGCCACGAGAGCCAGACCGACGAGGAAGGGCAGGAACCGGCTGGGGAACGAGAGCGGGCGACGGATCGGCATGACGAGGGACTCCTGTTTCGGGGTTCGACCTCGATCAGCTTATTCCCGGCCCGTCGTGGAGAGCAAGTAGAATTCGGCCCAGTGTTTCCGGTCTCGGACTATTTCGACTAATAAGAGGTGAATCTCACCCGTTTGCATCTCTTGGCGAGAATGCACCAGATCGCGCGACTCCGGCGTCGAACCCGGGCTCGTTGCCGGCGTCGATCTCGTCCCGTTCCCCGAGCGCCCCCCCGATCGGGGAGCCCCACGGATCGCGAAGGTCCAGCTCCTGCGCCATGCGTCGGGCGGGCGAGAGATCCCGCAGGTTCGCGAGCGCCTGCTTTTCGATCTGGCGGACCCGTTCGCGGCTCACCTCGAGCCGCTCGCCAATGTCCGAGAGCGTGAGGGGCGGGCGACCGGCGAGCCCGAAGCGCCACTCGATCACCTGGCGCTCCCGCTCCGAGAGTGAGTCCAGCAGGCGCTCGAACCCCTTGCGGAGTGCTTCCCGGTCGAAAGGTTCCGCGAACTCCTCGGAATCGGAATCACTGAGCGTCTCCTCCACCGTCAGCGATTCCGTGCCGCCGACCGGCGACTGGACTGAGACCTCGGGACTGAGGCTGCGACGGAGTTCGTCGATCTCATCGACGCGGGTCGACAGGCGCACCGCCAGCTCGAGATCGCTCGGCTCCTCGGCGACGCTGACTCGCAGCTCCTGCTCCAGACGCCTCAGCTTGCGCTGCAGATCGAGCAGCGGACTCGGCACCCGGACGACGCGGGAGCCGTTGGCCACGGCGCGGACCAGCGCCTGCTCGATCCACCAGACGGCGTAGGTCGAGAACTTGTAGCCGCGGCGATGATCGAACTTCTCCACCGCCCGGATCAGGCCCGCGTTGCCCTCCTGAATCAGATCCAGGAACGGGATGTCCTGGTTCCGATAGTTCTTGGCGCAGCGGATTACGAGGCGCAGATTGTGCGTGATGAAGCGGTTCTTGCTGTCGCTCAGGCGGGCGAGCGCCTCGTCGGCCTCGGCCAGCAGCCGGGCGAGACGCTTTGGTCCACCCGTCTCCGTCGCCGAAGCATTCATTCGCAAGCCCTCCAGGATCGTGATCAGCCGCGGCAGGGCGATCTCCGCCTCGAGCAGCCGTTCGGCCAGGCGCTGGCGCAGCGCCTTGCGCTCGCGCTGCGGTGCGCGGGCCGCGATCCGCCGGTCGAGCTTGCCAAGGGCGGCCTCGGCGGCCGCGAGTCGCTCGTCGATGATGCGGCTCCAGTTCCGCCCGCTGCCGTCGCGATGGTGCCGGCTCAGAGCGCCCGTCACGAGCCCGGCCGCGCGGCGCTCATGCCAAAGGGCCAGCACCTGGCGCGTGGTCTCGGGGATGGCTGCCATCGCCTCCCGCAGCGCCTGCTCCGCCGTCTCCATCTGCTCACAGAGCCGGTTCTGCTCCTCGGCGCTGAGGACCGGCGTGTCGCGGATCTCGCGGAGATAGCTTTCGAGCGGATCCGACGCGTAGCGACCGGCGGCCCGCTGCTGGTTGATCTCTCGCTGGGGCATCTCTTCGGTCACTGCGATCATGCGAACTCTCCCGGGGGACGCGGCCGGCTTCGATCTGCACCGACGCGAGGCCCCATTCGTCCTCTCATCCATCTGCCCGATGGTATGCAATTACGATACCGCGCAAGGCTACGATGTTCACGTTCCGTCCATATTTCCCGCGAGGCAACCACCCAGACGTGGGACCCGATCTGGGCAGGGAATCTCGATCCGCAGTCTGGATACGCAAGGGGCAGCGCGGCGGTCACGGCGGTTAGACTCTCGAAGGTGGCCTCCGAGGCGGGCATGCCCGGCGGGAAGAATCTGGACGTGGATCTGGATCGGGATTGATGAAGACTCGGGGATGAGCGCGCAGGCGCGCCTGACGATCTGGGGCCGGGCCGCCGGAGGAGCCTTGAAGATTCTGCCAGCCGGCCAGTCGTGAAGACCGGTGGGCTCCGTTGAACGCGGGCGAAAGGGGCCTGACAATGATTACGGGCGCGGGAAATGGTTCTGACGCGGGGGGGCCGGCCGACGGGAACGGAGCGGGCGCGTCCGCGGTGCTCACGACGGGAGCCAGCGGTCTTGTGGGCAGCCGGCTGGTACCCGAGCTACTCCGGCGCTTCGGCAGTGTCCATACCCTCAGCCGCAACCCCCGGCGGAGCACGGGCGCGGTCGTCCGTCATTCCTGGGACGGGACCGACCCGGGGTCGGGTCCGCTGCGCGAGGCCACGGCCGTGGTCCATCTTTCGGGAGAGCCGATCTTCGGCGGGCTGCTGACTCGCGCGCGCCGGGACCGGATCCGTTCGAGTCGGGTGGACTCGACCCGAAAGATCGTCGAGCGCATCGGCCAGCTCGAGGTGGAGGCCCGTCCGACGACGCTGGTCTGTGCGTCGGCCGTCGGCTACTACGGCGATCGCGGGGAGGTCGAGCTCGACGAGGACGCGGCGCTCGGCGAGGGGTTCCTGGCCGAGGTCTGTCGCGACTGGGAGGCGGCGGCCGTCGGGGCCGAGGCCCATGGCGTGCGGGTCGTGCGGATCCGGATCGGGGTCGTGCTGTCGCGCGCGGGGGGAGCGCTGCCTCTGATCCGGCTGCCTTTCTCCCTGGGCCTGGGCGGACGGTTGGGGGACGGCCGTCAATTCTTCCCGTGGATCCATCTCGACGATCTGGTGGCCGTATTTCTCTGGGCGCTCGAGGATTCCTCGGTCTCGGGGAGCGTGAATGCGGTGGCACCGGAGGCGGTGCGTAACGAGACGTTGACGCGTGAGCTCGGTCGGGTGCTGGGGCGTCCGACGCTGCTTCCGGTTCCGGGCTTCGCGCTGCGTGCGGTGATGGGCGAGCTGGCGGGGGAGCTGCTCGGAAGTCGCCGGGTCGTGCCGAAACGCCTCGAGGCCGGGGGCTTCCGCTTCCGGTTTCCGACGCTCGCGGCCGCACTCGAGGCCGAGCTCGGCTGAATCGGCTCAGGATCGCCGCGGGGCTTGCGGCGGGTCC
>CAYWGW010000139.1:6639-10810 GCA_964457385.1 uncultured Spirochaetaceae bacterium | reverse complement strand
GGAGGAGCCGAACATGAAGACGACGATCCTGGGCCGCACGGGCATGCGGGTCTCGCGAATCTGCCTCGGCTGCATGAGCTACGGAACGCCGGAGTGGCGCCCCTGGGTTCTCGACGAGCATCAGTCGCGCCCCTTCTTCAAGCGCGCGCTCGAGGCGGGCATCAACTTCTTCGACACCTCGGACATGTATTCGCTCGGCATCTCGGAGGAGGTGACGGGGAAGCTCCTGCGGGAGCTCGGCAGCCTCGACGAATGCGTGATCGCGACCAAGGTCTTCTTCCCGATGAACGACCGCCCCAACATGGGCGGACTGTCCCGCAAGCATATCCAGCAGGCCTGTGAGGCGAGCCTCCGGAGGCTCGGGGTCGAGACGATCGATCTCTATCAGCTGCATCGCCTCGATCCCCATACCCCGATGGAGGAGACGCTGCGCGCCCTCGACGATCTCGTCCGGCAGGGCAAGATCCGCCACATCGGTCTGAGCTCGGCCTACGCCTGGGAGCTCGCGACGTCGCTCGGCATCTCCGAGCGCCAGGGGCTCAGCCGCTTCGCCACCATGCAGAACCACTACAACCTGATCTACCGCGAGGAGGAGCGCGAGATGATGCCCCTCTGCGAGACCGAGGAGATCGGGGTGATCCCCTGGTCGCCGCTGGCCCGGGGTTTGCTCGCCGGCTCTCGCAAGGCGTTGCGGGACAAGAAGGGCTCGCCGCGCCAGGAGACGGATCAGCTCACCGACTTCCTCTACGACCACGATTCGGATTGGGACGTGGTCGAGGCGGTGCAGGCGGTGGCCAAGGGGAGAGGCCTTCCGCCCGCCCAGATCGCCCTGGCCTGGCTGCTCTCGAAGCCCGGCGTCACCGCGCCGATCATCGGCGCGACCCGCCTCTCCCATCTCGAGGACGCCATCGCGGCGGTCGAGGTCGAGCTGAGCGCCGAGGAGATCGAGCGACTCGAGGCACCCTATCAGCCTCATCCGGTCCGCGGGCTCGGGCCGGCGGCGCTCCACCGCCCAGCGTATCGTCGCGGCTGAGAGGGTCTCGCCTTGGGCGTCTCGAGGTCGCGGCTCGCGATGATGGGGCTGCTCGCGATCGCGATCATGGCGCCCGTCACCCTGCCCGTGGCAGTCCTGCGCGAGCTGGTGGGCGATCGCTTCGCAGTCTCGGAGCTGCTGACCTCGCTCTTCATGTCGGTGAACATGATCGGCGCGGCCCTGGCGGCTCCCCTCGCCGGCGCCCTGGCCGACCGCCTCGGAAGGCGTCGACCGCTGGTGATCGGCGCGCTGCTGATCGACGCGGCCTGCTTCCTGCTGATGGCGCTCGACATGCCCTTCGCGCTCTTCCTGACCGTCCGCTTCTTCGAGGGCTGCGCGCATATCTTCGCGCTCTCGCTGCTGCTCTCGATCGCGGCGAGCCTCGGTGGAACACACGGGCGGGGGCTCACCATGGGCATCACCGGCGCGGGCATGATGTTAGGTGTTGCGCTGGGCGCGCCGATCGGCGGCGTCCTGGGACGAGACGACATCCTGCGCCCGTTGCAGGTCGGCGCGGGGCTGCTCGTCTTCGCCGCCGGTCTCGCCGCCGTATCGCTCCTCGATCCGCGGGGCGAGAGCGACCGGCCGGGGCTGGCCGCGATCGGGCGGGCGATCCGCCGACATCGCGGCGTGATCGCCCCCCTGATCTTCGCCTTCGCCGACCGCTTCACGGTCGGCTTCTACACGACGACGTTCTCACTCTTCGCGTCGGGGCTGCACGGCGTCAGCCCGCCCCGGGTCGGGCTCTGGATCACCGCCTTCATGCTGCCCTTCGCGCTGCTCTCGTTTCCCTTCGGAATGCTGGCCGATCGCGTGTCGAAGACGGGGCTGCTCTGTGGAGGCAGCGCCGTCTACGGTCTGCTCACCGCCAGCCTGGGGTTCTGGCCCACCGATCTGATCGGGATCGGAATGGCGGTGATCGGTGTCTCGGCGGCCGTCATGTTCGTACCCTCGATGTTGATGACGACGGATCTCACGCCGCCCGAGATCCGATCGACGGCGCTCGGCGCCTTCAATACGGCCGGTAGTCTGGGCTTCATCCTCGGCCCGGTGACGGGCGGGCTCGTGAGCGAGGTCGTCCGCGCCAGTCACGGCCCGGCCGCCGGCTACCAGGCGGCCTTCGCCGTCGCAGGCGCGGCCGAGATTCTCTGCGCTGCACTCGCCCTGCCCTTCCTCCTCCGGCTGCGTGCGGACGGCCGGACCACATGAGCGTCGCCGACCGGGTTCGCGGGCCGAAACCGGTTCCCCGCTGGCCGCGGAGCCGGTAGGATGGAAGGCACCTCGACGGGTTCGGACGGGGACCCACTGCCTGCGGAGACGCGCGATCGATGTCCAGACTGATCCATCCGGTGATTCTCTCGGGAGGCTCCGGGACCCGGCTCTGGCCGCTCTCCCGACGCGCCTATCCGAAGCAGCTGCTGCCCCTCGCCGGCCCGCAGACCCTGATCCAGGAGACCGCCGTCCGCGTCTCGGATCCCGACCGCTTCGCCCGCCCCCTGATCCTCTGCAACGAAGAGCATCGCTTCATCATCGCCGAGCAGCTCCGCCACCAGCACATCGAGCCGCTCGCCATCGCTCTCGAGCCGGTCGCCCGCAACACGGCGCCCGCAGTGGTGGCGGCGGCGCTGATGCTGACCGATCTGGATCCCGACGCCCTCATGCTCGTGCTGCCCTCGGACCACGTCATTCGCAACGTGCCGGCCTTCCACGACGCCCTCGAGGCCGCGACCCTCGCCGCCGAGCGCGGCATGCTCGCGACCTTCGGGATCGTGCCGGGGCACGCCGAGACCGGCTTCGGCTATCTGCGCCGAGGCCGGGGAATCGACGGCATCGACGGCGCCTACCATCTCGACGAGTTCGTCGAGAAGCCCGACCGCGAGCGCGCCGAAGCCTATCTGCGTTCCGGCGACTACTCCTGGAACAGCGGCATGTTCGTCTTCCCCGTCCGGACCCTGCTCGCCGAGACGGAACGACTGGCGCCGCGCCTGCTGGAGGCGGTGCGTAAGGCCGTCGAGGCGGCCCATCGCGATCTCACCTTCACGCGCCTCGACGAGGCGGCCTTCGCGGCGGCGCCGGGGATCTCGATCGATCACGCGATCATGGAGTCGGCCCGGTCGGCCGCCGTCGTCCCCGTCGAGATCGGCTGGAACGACATCGGATCCTGGAGCGCGCTCTGGGAAATCGGCGCGCGGGACGCCGAGGGGAACGTCACCTGCGGCGACGTGCGGCTCCACGACGTCTCGAACAGTTACATCCGTTCGGAGAAGCGCCTCGTCTCGGCGGTCGGCGTCCGGGATCTCGTGATCGTCGAGACCGACGATGCCCTGCTCGTGACGACGCGCGAGCGATCCCAGGAGGTGAAGGAGATCGTCGCCGGCCTAGATCGCGAGGCCCGGTCCGAGGGCGAGGTTCACGCCCGGGTCTACCGACCCTGGGGCACCTACGAAGGCGTCGCCCAGGGCAGCCGCTTCCAGGTCAAGCAGATCGTCGTGAAGCCGGGCCAGAAGCTCTCGCTCCAGATGCATCACCATCGGGCAGAGCATTGGGTCGTCGTCGAGGGAACCGCCCGCGTCATCAAGGGCGACGAGGTCGTTCTACTGACCGAGAACCAGTCGACCTACATCCCCATCGGCGTGCAGCATCGCCTCGAGAACCCGGGCGAGATCGATCTCGTCCTGATCGAGGTGCAGTCCGGCAGCTACCTGGGCGAGGACGACATCGTGCGTTTCGAGGACGTCTACGGCCGCCACCGCCCAGCGACCAGACGCCCGGCGGCTGGAGGCGGCGACACCCCGGAGTGACCAGGAATCAGCTCAGCTCGAGCATCCGCTCGATCGGACGCCGCGCCTGCCGCGCGAGCTCCTCGGGCACCTCGACCGTCGGCTTCCCGTCCCGCAGACAGAGGTAGAGCTTCTCGAGCGTGTTGAGCCGCATGAAGGGACAGCGGTTGCAGGCGCAGCTCTCGTCCATCCCGGGCGCCTGGATCAGCACCTTCTCCGGCACCCGTTTCCGGATCGCGTGGAAGACGCCGTCCTCGGTCGCGACGATCGCCGGCTGGTCCGGATGCTCGACGGCCCGATTGATGATGCCGGTCGTGCTGGCGATGAAGTCCGCCTGGTCGAGCACCGCCTGATCGCA
>CAYWGW010000139.1:0-6539 GCA_964457385.1 uncultured Spirochaetaceae bacterium | reverse complement strand
GCGCCGGGATGCGCCGCCACGAAGGCCTTGAACTCCTCGGGCGGACAGCCGTCGGCCAGCGAGCAGCCGGCCTCGAGATCCGGCACCACGACCGGAATGCCCGGATTCAGGATCGCGGCGGTCTCCGCCATGAAGTGGACGCCACAGAAGACGATCATCCGGCAGTCGATTCCCTGTGCCGCCCGCGCCAGGGCGAGGGAGTCCCCGACCACGTCGGCGAGATCCTGGATCTCCGACTCCTGGTAGTAGTGCGCCAGGATCACCGCGCCCTTCTCCCGCTTCAGTTCGAGGATGGCCCCCTCGAGATCCTCGGGGAGATTCGGATCGATGGGCATCATCTGGATGGACCTCCGAGTAGGAGCGGCGCGCGCTGCTCCCGAGAAGCAGAATCATAACTGTGCTCACGAAGCCGGCTCGATCAAGAGGGTCGGCACGCCGTGGACAGGGCTTCGCACCGTACAAACCCGCGTCCCCGGCTTATGGCCTTTTCGCACAGGGGAGACGTCGAATCCGTCGGTCGCGAGGCGCTCCCTGGCCGCGTCCACGTTTCCCACGCGCCAGGCCAGCCCCCCGAAGCGATCGCCGGCCTCGGGACGCGGCTCGGCATCCAACCGCCCGCCGATCTCGACCGTCGTGCCCCCCACGCGAAAGAAGAGCAGCCGCACGCCGCGCTCCGGAAAGCTCCGATCCAGCGCCAGGCGCAGCCCCAGCCCGGTCTCGTAGAGCCGGCGGCTGGCCTCCAGGTCGGGACTCAGAAGAACCACATGATCGAGGGCCTCCACCTTTGATCCTCGAGGGGCATCGTCTGCACCCGTCTCTCCCGGCCGCCAGCCCGCTTCCCTCACGACGATCTCGATCGGGATCGACCGACTCGACGCCCGCTCGAGACGAAGGACCTGCCAGCTCCGATCGGGGGCCGCCTCGCCTCCGGTGGCCCAGGCCGTCTCCGGCGCGCTGGACGCGAGCCGAAGGCTCTCGAACGCATTGGGGATCCCGCGGGAAGAGGTCTCTGAGGCTTCGAGATCCCACTCCAGCCGGATCCCACAAAGTCCCTCAGTCTCCCCGACGAACCCGTCTGGAGCCCTCGCGCTCCCCTCCGCATCCCCAACCGCTGCGTGCGACACGTCCGACGCGTGCGACCCACCCGACACCCCTGGCACCTCGCCGGACCCACTCGCCCCGCCCGCCCGGTCCTCCCCGCTCGCGTCGCCCGGCGCGGGGCCCCGGACCTCGAGCATCGTGTTCGCGAGGGCGAAGAGCGCGATCGACGTCCCGTCCGCTCCGTCCACGCCCTGCCAGCCGGCGGAGCGTCCGAGCAGCCGACCGATCTCCTCCCGACCCAGATCGAAGTCCCGAACGCGCACGATCGCACTGTGCAGTCGAATCCACATGACGGAGAACATCGCACGTCTTTTTCGCTATGCCCTGTCCATGCACACCAGGAATCGGGGCTTCCACCGCGACCTCGTCCGCCTTTGGGCCGGAGCGTGGTCGATCTGGGTCGGTCTGGCCTGCCTGGCCTGCACGCCGGAGGGACCGGCACGCCCGAGCCTGGTCCTGTTGACGGTGGATCGATTGGCCGCGGATCGCCTCGGCTGCTTCGGCGGGCCACCCGAGACGGCGTCCAGTCTCTGTGCACTCGGCGCGGACGGGTTTCGCTTCGCCTGGGCCACGACTCCGTCCCTCGGCGAAGCGAGCGCGGCGGCGTCGCTGCTCACCGGGCTGCGACCCGAGGTCCACGGCGTCGGGGATCAGGGCATCGATTTCCTGGCCGATCGCCACGAGACGATCGCCGAGGGTCTGGCCCACGCAGGCTACACAACCGGCGCCTTCGTCACGAGCCCCCGGCTCAATCGCGCACGCCGCCTCGACCAGGGATTCGACGACTACGACGATCGTCTGATGCCCATGCCCGGCGAAGCGGGGAGTGCCTCGATCGCTCGGGCGAACGCCATCCGGGACTGGATCGAGCAGGCGGGCTCGCCCTTCTTCCTCTGGATCCATCTTCGATCCGAGCCTGGCCTCGACGAGCTCGATCGTCTGATCGATCGATTGGCGCGCGTGCTCGAACGAGACGAGGACGGCCCCGGTCTCCTCTTCGTCGCCCTCGCCGGTGACTCGTCGACCACGAGATCGGGGAGCCCGGCACGCGGATCGCGTCCGGTGCACTCGACGAACGACAACGCTGGATCCCGGGGCCATATGGGGCGCATCGAGGTCGCGACCTACCGCGTTCCCCTGCTCTGGCGTCCCCCCGGCGGCGCCCCCGCCCCCGCGATCCACTACCGACTCGCCAGCGTGCTCGACGTCCTCCCGACCCTGCGCGCGGCGGCAGGTCTGCCGCCTATGGACGCACACGTGAGCCCCGAGCTGGCGACGGGTTGGGATCTCGCCGCGCTCGCCCGCGCGCCGGGTTCCCGGGAGCCGGGCGCAAGGCCCGACGAGGTCGATACCGAGACCGAGACTGGAGGCTCCCGCCCCGGCGAGGCACGAAATCCGACCGAGCGGTTCCTGCTGCTGAAGACGCCGAACGCGGCAGGACCGGAGCGGGAGGTCGGCCTGGCTTCGGAGCACTTTCTCTACGTCCGACGGATGAGTCCATTGGACGGCAGCGGTCGGCCCGTGCCCGCCCCGGATCTACGCGCGCTCGAGGCGCGCTATGCGAAGATCGAGCCGCCCGTGGATGAATCGCAGCAGGCTTCCCCCACCGCTGCTCTCGCTCCCCCCATCTGGCAACGGGAGATCCTCCGCAGCCCCAGTCCCGTACCGCGGCTCGAGCTCCATCTCGCACGGCTTCTCGCCGATCCGGAACCGAGCCGCTCCTCTCCATGAGGGTCTCCCCGTGAAGGCCTCCACTCCGCAGCGGGCCGCCGCCGGGGTCCGGCTCCCGGGCGTCACACGACTCATCATGGTCGTGTCCCTCGTGGTAGGCGCTGCGCTCGTCCTCGTGCTCGCGCTCGCGCTCGCGCTCGCCGGGGTCGTCCCGCACGGGGCGCTACCCAGCTTCCTCGGAAGTCCCACGCATCCTCGGGCTCCCGATCACGCGGGCCTCGACGCCCCGGTCGAGATCCATCCCGGCGGGTTGCCGCCGGACCTCGCCGCGCAGCTGGTTTTTCCCCTGGAAGGCTGGCTACTCGAGATCGTCCTCGCACCGGGTGCACCGGTTGCCGACCCCGAATCGCTGGAGCTGGAGCTCGAGCTGGAGCTCGACTCGGGCCAACGGGTTGCGAGCTGGCCCGCCAAGGCCTTCCGGCGGACCGACCGCGGCCTGGCCACGAACATCGACGCCGCGCCGCTGACCCTGGAGCCGGGATCACTCCGGATCCGGGCTCGGCGCCCGGGCAGGGCGTCCGGCACGGGCACCAGCAGGGGAACGGGTGAAGGCGGGTCCCCGGTGACCTGGGCCGAGGTCCGGATCGACCTGCAGGCGCGGACGGGCGCAGCGCCGATCGGGCGCGACCAGGTCCTCCACTTCGATTTCGAGATCGATCGCAACGGCGATGGGAAGTCGGACTTTCTACGCGACCTCGAGTCCTTCGGTCTGGCCTCCCCCGATCATCCCATGCTCGGACGTGAGGTCGCCCAGCGTGTCGCGCGGGCGGCGCTCGCGAGAGCCCGGCGAGCGTACGCCGGCCCACTCGATCCGATCGACCTCGAGCCGCTCGATCCCGTCGCCATCGAGCTTCGGCTCGAGGACGGGACCGGCGGAGATTGCACACGAATCTGTGTCGGAGGCGGCGATCCGAGCGGGGGCCACACGGTCGGGAATCTTCCCTTCGACCCCGGGAACCACGATCGCCGCTCCATCGAATGCGGCGAGCTGCCGGCGACCGGTCTCTTCCCCCGTGCGCTGCTGGCCTATCGGACGGACGCGCTCTTCCGGGCGACCTTCGACCCGCTACGGCCGGCCCGCGGCGGACGGCCAGTGGGCCGCCACCCGGCCGACGTCTCGATCCTGACCGACGCGCCGGGAGCCCGGGTCTCCGACGCCGAGAGCCGGGCCCGCGCCGAAGCCATCGACCGGGCGATCGACGTCTTCGCCCACGCCCTCGGCAGCATCATGGCCCACGAGGCCGCCCACGCGCTGGGATTGGTGGCGCCCGGAGATCCGGCCGAAGGAGGACTCTACGGAGGCCGGGAAGGGCCCGACGCCTATCATCGCATCCCATCGGATGCCGACGGCCCGAGCAGCACGGCCGACGGCGAAGAGACGCTCGGACTGATGAGCTCTGGACCGGCGCTGTCCTTCGCGCAGCTCGCGGGCCGTGGCGAGACCGGGGAGCTCGTCTTCGATCCGCTCAGCCTCGCCTATCTCCGGGACGACATCCTTCTGCCCCACCTCGCTCCGGCGAACGGCTCCCGCTGACCGGGGGGGCATCGTGCGCATGAAAGCCGGGGCGAAGCGACGCATCAGAGATCCCAGAAGAAATCCTTGTTGGTCAGCTCACTCTCCTCTTCCTGGGCGCGCACCTCCTCTCGCTCGTTCGGACCGAGCAGGTCCTCCCCCTTCTCGAGGCGGAATACGAGCTCCTCGAGATCCCGCGTCTCGTTCTCCCAGTACTCCTCGCTGTCGAAATGTGGGAAGGCGTCGGGGAAGGCGGGATCCTCCCAGCGCTTGGCGATCCAGCCGGCGTAGAAGACGAAGCGGAATCCGCGCAGCGGCTCGATCAACCCGAAGCCGCGCTCGTCGAAAGAACGAAAGGAGCGATAGGCCGCCACCAGCAGACGTCGCTGCCGATCCGCCTCGGCGTCGCGCCCCGGCAACAGCATCCAGACGTCCTGCACCGGGGGCCCGATCACCATGTCGTCGAAGTCGAGAAAGAAGAAGCCCTCCTCGCCTCGCAAGAGATTGCCCATGTGGCAATCGCCGTGGATCGGCTGCAGCGCGAGACCTTCGCTGCGCTCCCGGTAGACGTCGACCAGGGACTCGACCGCCCGGGCGTAGCGCCCGGCGCATTGGGGCGGCAGCCAATCCCCCTCCTCGAGCAGGTCGAGGGCGGCCAGGGGAACGTGATCCGGGTCGAGGGTCGCCCGATGCGGGGCGCCGAGGTCGCCCGCCACGGCGTGGATGCGGCCGAGCAGCCGACCGAGCATCTCGATCTCCGGATCCGCGAGCTCGTCGGGCGAGCGCCCCCCCGTCCGCGGCCAGAGGGCGTAATGGATGTCCTCGATCTCGTGCAGCGTCTCGCCGTCCGGAAAGCGCAGCGGCGCGCAGACCGGGATCTCGGCGTCGGCGAGCGCCGCGAGCAGCCGATGCTCGTCCAGGATCGCCTCGCGCGTCCAGCGTCCCGGGCGATAGAACTTGGCGACCACGTGGGCCCCGTCCTCGAGGCGCACGTCGTAGACCCGGTTCTCGAGGGCGTTGAGGGCGAAGCAATGGCCCGAGGGCTGGAGCCCGGCGGCCTCCACCGCCTGCAGGACGCGGGCGGGGGACAGCCGGAAGAAGAACTCGCTCACGTCGTGGCTCATGGGTGCCTCATGGATGCCTCATCGGGGCCTCGTGAGAGCGAGCATACCGCTGCTCCCGGATTTGCCCCGTCCCGATCGTTTCGTTAGTCTTTCCGGATACTTGGAGAGCCCCCCGACTTTCTGGAGATCGGAGTCCCCCGTGTCCCCCGAACGCGACCGTCCCTGGCTGATCCGAACCTACTCCGGCCACAGCTCCGCCCGCGCGAGCAACGCCCTCTACCGCAGCAACCTCGCCCGGGGCCAGACGGGGCTCTCAGTCGCCTTCGATCTGCCGACCCAGACCGGCTACGACTCGGACCATCCGCTGGCCCGGGGCGAGGTCGGCAAGGTCGGCGTCCCGATCTCGCATATCGACGACATGGAGCTGCTCTTCGATCAGATTCCCCTCGATCGAATGAACACCTCGATGACCATCAACGCCACCGCCGCCTGGCTGCTCGCCCTCTACGTGGCCACCGCCGAGCGCCAGGGCGCCAAGCCCGATCAGCTCGCGGGCACGACCCAGAACGACATCGTGAAGGAGTACCTCTCGCGCGGGACCTACGTGTTCCCACCCGACGCCTCGATGCGTCTCACGAGCGACGTCGTGGCGTACACCGTGCACGAGGTGCCGCGCTGGAATCCGATCAACATCTGCTCCTACCACCTCCAGGAGGCGGGGGCGACGCCGGTCCAGGAGATCGCCTACGCCATGGCGAATGCGATCTCGGTGCTCGATCGCGTGAAGGCTCGGGACGACATCGACGACTCGGTGCTGCCCCGAGTCTTCGGGCGCATCTCCTTCTTCCTCAACGCCGGCATCCGCTTCGTGGAGGAGATGTGCAAATGCCGGGCGATGACTCGCCTGTGGGAGGAGATCGGACGCGATCGCTACGGCATCGACGACGCCAAGATGCTGCGGCTGCGCTACGGCGTACAGGTCAACAGCCTCGGCCTCACCGAGTCCCAGCCCGAGAACAACATCGTCCGAATCGCCCTCGAGGCGCTCGGCGTGACGCTCTCGAAGCGAGCCCGGGCACGTTCCCTCCAGCTGCCCGCCTGGAACGAGGCGCTCGGCCTGCCGCGGCCCT
>CAYWGW010000138.1:0-10831 GCA_964457385.1 uncultured Spirochaetaceae bacterium | reverse complement strand
ATCTCTTCGCTGACGAGGGCGCCCGGGTCGCCGTCACGGATCAGACGTCGGAGGGCGTCGCCCGGGTCGTGGACGAAATTCGAGTCGCCGGCGGCGAGGCGGCCAGCTGGTCCCTCGACGTGACGCAGCCCGAACGCATCTGCGAGGTCGTGGCAGGGGTCGCGACGACGCTCGGCGAGCTCGATGTGCTCGTGAACAACGCGGGCATCGTCGTGGGCGCCTCGCTGGAGCAGCCCGAGGCCGAGTACGAGGCCAGCTGGCAGCGGGCGCTGGATGTGATGTTGACCGCCCATGTCCGGCTGGTCCGAGCCAGCCTGCCGCAGCTCGTACGACGGCGCGAGGGGCGCATCATCAACATCGCCTCGACCGAGGGGCTGGGCGCGACGGCGGGCACTGGACCCTACACCGTCGCCAAGCACGGGGTCATCGGCCTCACGCGCTCGTTGGCGGTCGAGCTCGGCGCGAAAGGGGTGACGGTCAACTGTGTCTGCCCCGGGCCGATCCTGACGGGGATGACGGAGGCGATTCCCGAGACCCTGCGCGAGAAGTTCGCCCGCCGCCGCGTCCCGCTGCGCCGCTACGGCAGCCCCGAGGAGGTGGCCCACGCGACGCTCAGCCTGGCTCTCCCGGCCTCTTCGTACCTCAATGGGGTGGCGCTGCCGGTCGATGGTGGCATGACGATCCAGAACACCTGACGAAGCGCGGCGGCCGAGGCGCCGCGCCAACCCGACGGACCGGGCGGGGTCTGAGCCGCGCGAGCGTCCCGGCGTTCCACCGCCCCCCTTGGAGATCGATCATGAGCGGATCCAGGATCATCGTGACCGGCGGCGCCGGCTTCATCGGCTCCCATACCGTCGTCGATCTGCTGGAAAACGACTACGAGCCGATTCTGATCGACGACTTCTCGAACTCGCTGCCGTCGGTCCTCGAGGGACTCGAGCGGATCTGCGGGCGACCGCTCCGTTGCCATCGAATCGACTGCCGCGATCGGAGTGCCCTGGCGCGGGTCTTCGCGGAGGAAGGGGCAGCCGGGGGCATCGCGGGGGCGATCCACTTCGCGGCAGCGAAGGCGGTCGGCGAGTCGCAGCAGCGCCCGCTCCACTACTACGCCAACAACCTGGGCTCCTTGATCGCCCTGCTCGAGGTGATGGCGCAGCAGGGGGTGAGCGACCTGGTGTTCTCCTCCTCCTGTACTGTCTACGGCCAGCCGCGCACGCTGCCGGTGACCGAGGAGACTCCACTCGCGGAGCCGGCCTCGGTGTATGGGGCGACCAAGCAGATCTGCGAGAACGTGATCCGGGACGTCGTCGCCTCGGGCGCGGCGTTGCGCGCCACGCTGCTGCGCTATTTCAATCCGATCGGGGCCCATCCGAGCGCCGAGATCGGGGAGCTGCCGCTGGGTGATCCCCAGAACCTCGTGCCCATCATCCTGCAGAGCGCGTCGGGGCAGCGCGGGCCGGTCCAGATCTACGGGGACGACTGGTCGACACCGGACGGAACGTGCATCCGGGACTACATCCACGTGCAGGATCTGGCGGCAGCCCACGTGAAGGCGCTCGACTGGATGCGCACCCGCCCCGAGACTTCGCTGGTCGAGGCGCTGAACGTCGGGACCGGTCGCGGCACTTCGGTGCGCGAGGCTCTCGAAGCCTTCCGGCAGGCGACGGGCCAACCGATCGAGTCGATCGTCGCAGGTCGCCGCGAGGGCGACATCGAACAGATCTACGCAAGCGTCGCTCAGGCCGAGCGCACGCTGGGTTGGCGCGCCGAGCGCTCGGTCGAGGATGCCATGCGCGACGCCTGGCGGTGGCAATGTCGTCTGCTCGAGCGCTGACCCGCGGCGGTCGTATCGCGCACCGGCCTTCGGGTTCGACTAGCGGCGCGAATCCTCGGCAAGCTGCTTCAGATACGCTCCGTAGGGGCTCTTGTCCATGATGCGGGCCCGTTCGAGCAGCTTCTCCCGGCTGATCCAGCCTTGGCGCCAGGCGATCTCCTCGGGGCATGCGACGCGCAATCCCTGTCTCTCCTGGACGGCCTGGATGAACTGGGCCGCCTGCATGAGGGACTCGGGCGTTCCCGTATCGAGCCAGGCGATCCCGCGACCCAGGAGCTCCATCTCGAGCTGACCCCTTTCGAGATAGGTCCGGTTCAGATCGGTGATCTCGAGCTCACCACGGGCCGACGGGCGCAGCCCACGCGCGAGCTCGACCACCTGATCATCATAGAAGTAGAGCCCCGTCGCGACGACGTTGGAGCGCGGCCGCTGCGGCTTTTCTTCGATCGAGACGACACGCCCCTGGTCGTCGAGCTCGAGCACGCCGTAGCGGGCCGGATCGTGTACCTGATAGCCGATCAGGGTGGCGCCGCTCTCACGCTGCGCCGCCCGTCGGATCGAGTCGGTGAATCCGTGTCCGAAGAAGACGTTGTCGCCCAGGGCCAGAGCGACCGGATCCCCGTCGATCCATTCTGCCGCGATCAAGAAGGCCTGGGCGATGCCTTCCGGCTTCGCCTGCTCACGGTAGTCGAGCGTGATTCCGAAGTCGCTGCCGCTCCCGAGGAGACGCTCGAAGAGCGGAAGATCCGAGGGCGTCGAGATCAGCAGGATCTCGCGAATCCCCGCCAGCATCAGGGAGGAGAGCGGGTAGTAGATCATGGGCTTGTCGTAGATCGGCAGGAGCTGCTTCGAGAGCCCCGTGGTCGCCGGCAGCAACCGCGTCCCGGAGCCCCCGGCGAGCAGGATTCCCTTGTTCATCGTCGTGCCCCCCCTCCCGAGTCCGATCCCACGGCACCTGACTGACGATCCGAAAGACCACGGCGCGATCGGGCGTTGCGTTCGTCGTCGATCGCCCGCCGCCAGTCTTCATGGTCGAGGTACCAGGCGACCGTTCGAGGGAGCGCGGTTCCGAACTCGGAAGCGGGCTTCCAGGTGAGCTCGCGCCGGGCCTTCGAGGCGTCGATAGCGTAGCGGCGGTCGTGGCCGGGCCGGTCCTCGACGAAGTGGACGAGGTCCCGGTAGTGCGCGACTCCCTGGCGGCGGAGGCGATCGTTCATCGATGCGGGATGCAGATTCTCGAGTGCGCCGCAGATCGCATCGACGACCTCGAGGTTCGACCGTTCGCAGGATCCACCAAAAGCGTACTGCTCTCCGGGACGCCCCCTCTCGAGAGCCCGATGAATGCCTGCGCAATGGTCTTCGACGTAGATCCAGTCCCGCACCTGGCCACCGTCCCCGTAGACGGGCAGCGGCTCGCCCTCGAGCGCGTTGAGCAGCATCAGGGGGATCAGCTTCTCGGGAAATTGATACGGCCCATAGTTGTTCGAGCAGTTCGTGAGGATCGTCGGCAGGTCGTAGGTCGCGTGGTAGGCATGCACGAGATGGTCCGCTCCCGCCTTCGAGGCGGAGTAGGGCGAAGTCGGGGCGTAGGGTGTCTGTTCGCTGAAGAAGCCCTCGGCAGCGAGCGAGCCGTACACTTCGTCCGTCGAGACGTGCAGGAACCGGAAGCGGTCCCGTTCGCGCCGCGAGAGTCGGGCAAAGAGGCTGCGCGCGGCTTCGAGCAGCTCGAAGGTGCCGACGATGTTCGTGTCGATGAAGGCACGGGGGGCGTCGATCGAACGGTCGACATGGGACTCCGCTGCGAAGTTCACGACACGGGTCGGGCGATGGGTCTCGAAGACGTCCCGAACGTCCTGAGCCCGCGCGATGTCGCCGCGGACGAAGTGGCAGCGGTCCGGGTCGGGGAGATCCCGTAGATTCTCGAGGCTGCCAGCGTAGGTGAGCTTGTCGAGGACGACGAGCTGCACCTCCGGCTCCCGCTCCAGCACCCAACGCACGAAGTTCGAACCGATGAAGCCGGCACCCCCGGTGACGAGCCAGCGCTCCTGGATCATGTCCGCTCTCTGGTCATCGACCGTCCCGTGAGATACACGTGAGCAGGAAGGCGGGCCAATCTCCACGACCCGCTCGCCCGGAATGTGGGTGTGGAGGCCCGGCCACGTGGACAGAGTTATAGCCCAGGGGGACGCGGGTCCCAGTCCCTCGCCGGTGGCACTCCGATGGCTCTACGCTTTCGAGCGGCAGATGCCTCCGACTGGGAACGCACGACACCCGATTCATTGCAGCGGGCACTCACGGTTGCTTTCGATCGAGAAACCCGGCCGACCCCGGCTGCCCGGCCGATCGCGCCTGTCCGCGTCGCGGCGGATGGGCCCAGCGGCGGTTGCCTGGAAATCATGACGATGAAACGTGACATCGCGAGTCCCGGGTCGAGCCCTCGGCATTCGGGTCGAGGATCCTCTCGGTTCCTCTCGGCACTGTGTCTTGGCCTCGGGGTCGTGCTCCTCGGGCTCGTCCCGGGCAACCCGGCTCTCGGACAGCCCTATGGCCTCGATGCGCCCGTTCCGGTGGCGCCCTTTCTAAACGGTGTCTTCCCGACCCGGGCGCCCCAGGGTAGCCTCGGATGGACCGTCACCCCCGCCTTCCCCGATCTTGCGCCGACCGTCCTGCCGACGGCTCTGGTGATCGCGAGCAACCCCGCGGATGATCGGGTCTACGTCGGCTCCCTCGACGGGCAGATCATCTCGTTCGAGAACGATCCCTCGGTGGCGGAATCAAAGCCATTCATGGACCTGCGGGACCGGGTGGCGTCCGTCGCGGACGGCGGGTTTCTCGGGATGGTCTTCCACCCGGAGTTCGGCCAGGCGGGATCGCCCCACGCCCTCACCTTTTTCGCCTACTTCGCCTCCTACTGTCCGACCAATCTCGCGACGACCGGGATCGACTTCGGTGCCTGTAATCCCGACTATCCGCGAGGGGGCGTGAAGGGCTATTTCAATACCTGGCTTCGGCTCTCCCGATTCACCGCCGTCTGGGATCCGGTGGACGAGGTCTACAAGGGAGATCCGACCAGTGAGTCGCCCTTGATCAACATCCGCCTCTACAACGATTCCCATCGCGGGGGCGGGCCGGTGTTCGGTCATGACGGTCTTCTCTACCTCGCGATCGGAGACCAGTTCAGGTACGAAACGGCCCAGGACATCGCAGCGACCCTCGAAGGAGGAACCCTGCGGATCGCCGTCGACGTCACAGAGAACACCGATGGCACGTGGAGCTGCCCGGTCGGGAGCCATCTGCCGCGCCGCCGTCTTCAGGAGGTCACCGGGAATCCCGACGAGATGACGGGCATGCGCTATTGCATTCCGGACGACAATCCGTGGGTCGACCCAACCGGCGGGGTGATGGAGGAGTACTGGGCCATCGGCCAGCGCAATCCCCATCGGATCACCGTCGATACCGCGACCGGTCGAATCTGGTCGGGTGAGATCGGCGAGCTTACCCGCGAGGAGGTGAACGTAATCGAGTCCGGCCGGAACTACGGCTGGCCTTTCAGGGAGGGCCTGATCGAGGGCGTGCGCCCGGTCCCGGCCTCCTACATCGGTGTTCTCACGGACCCTGTGATCGACTTCACGAGGGAGGAGGCGAGCTCCATCATCGGAGGCTACGTCTACCGGGGCTCTGCGTTCCCGGAGCTGGTCGGCCGCTATCTCGCCGGAGACTGGGCCACGCGCAACGTCTGGGCGATCGATCTCGATCCTGCGAGCATGACGGCCACGAAAGAGCTGCTGACGACCTTCACGCCCGGCAGTCTGGCCACCTTCGGTCAGGACAACGCTGGCGAAGTCCTGCTCGGAAGCGTCTCTCTCGAGATCCCGCTACAACACCTGGAGCGTGTCGGCGTCGGGGTACCCGATCCGCCGCCGAGGCTGTCCCAGATCGGCGCTTTCAGCGATCTCGCGACCCTCGAGCCCCATCCGGCGGCGCTGCCCTTCGAGCCTCTCACCTTCTGGTCTGACGAGGCTTCGAAGCTTCGGTGGATCTTCGTTCCCAACGACGGGACACACGACCAGCCGGATGAACAGGTCGGCTTCTCGGAGTCCGATCCCTGGACCTTCCCCATCGGTACGGTCCTGATGAAACATTTCGAGCTCGATCTGGATCAGTCGGCTGACGGTGGGAGCATCCGGCTCGAGACCCGATTCCTCGTCCACGCCGAGGATGGGAGCTGGTACGGCGTCACCTATCGTTGGCGTCCGGATCATTCCGATGCCGATCTGCTGACCACCGGCGAGACCCAGGACTACACGGTCCAGCTGGACGATGGCAGCACGCGCGACCAGACCTGGACCTTTCCGTCCCGCAGCCAATGCCTCATCTGCCACAATACGGGCGAAGGCGGTCCCGCCGGTCCCGGCACCCACCAGCTGAACCGGGATCTCCGCTACCCGGCGACCGGCCGCACGGACAACCAGCTCCGCACCTGGAACGGACTTGGCATCTTCTCGCCGCCGCTCGTCGAAGCGGAAATCCCGTCGTACCTGTCCGCTCGGAGCGTGAACGATGCGAGTGCCCCGATCGAGCTCCGTGCCCGCTCCTACATCGATACGAACTGCGGCTACTGCCATCGTCCGGAGACCGGAAACCGGGCCGCATTCGATGGTCGCCTGAGCACCCCGCTGCCGGAGCAGGGACTGGTCTGGGGCGGGGTGCTCGATTCGCTGGGGTTGATCGATCCCTCCCTGGTGTTTCCGGGGGATCCGAGCCGCTCGCTCATCTTCCATCGCACGGCGCTCATGGGGCCTGGGGCCATGCCTCCCCTCGCGAAGGGGCTCGTCGACAGCGAGGGTCTCGCCCTCCTCGACGCCTGGATCCGGCGGGTCGATCCGGGCTTTCCACGACCGGGTCTCCGCTACGAATACTACGAGGAGATCGGTCTCACGGCGCTTCCCGACTTCGATCAGCGGACGCCCGTGGCGACCGGTTCCACGGCTGGCTTCGACATCTCCCTGCGACAGCGCGACGACGACTTCGCCTTTCGATTCAGCGGTGTCCTCGAGATTCCATTCGCTGGGGACTGGACCTTCCACCTGACCTCCGACGAGGGCAGTCAGCTGTGGCTGGACGGAACGCTGGTCGTCGACCATGACGGGCTGCATGCCGCCACGGAGAAAACGGGGACGATCTCCCTGAGTGCAGGCTTCCATGACGTCGTCGTGACGATGTTCGAGGCCAGCGGATCGGAGGTACTCAACGTCGGCTGGGAGGGTCCTTCGACGCCCCTCCAGCCGGTTCCTGCGAGTCGGCTCTTCCAGCAGACGCCCACTCCGATCGTCAACCAGGCGCCTCTGTTGGAGCAGCCGGCGGATCAGGCGAGCGTCGTGGGGGACGCGATCGTCCTGGCGATGGTGGGATCGGATCCGGACGGAGACCTTCCGTATTTCAGCGCCGAGGGACTGCCGGGTGGCCTTTCGATCGATCCCGAGACAGGGCTCATCGCCGGTGTCCTCGGGATGGGCAGCCCGGGCGTACACAGGATCCTGGTCGGTCTCTCGGACGGGCCGGCGGTCGCGACGGTGGCCTTCGATTGGACCGTCGTCGATCCGATCAGCCCCACCGTGAGCATGACCGCCCCCACGGAGGGCAGCTCGGTCCGCGGTGTCGTACTCGTGCGCGCGAATGCGGAGGATGCGGGGGGGGTGGCCGGCGTCCAGTTCCTGCTGGACGGAGTGCCGCTGGGCGCCGAGGACGTGTCTGCGCCGTACGAGATCTCGTGGAACACGACACAGTTGAGCGACGGGAGCTACGAGCTCTCTGCCGTGGCCCGGGATGGCGCAGGCAACACCGCGCTCTCGAGTCCGGTTCGGGTCACGGTCGACTCGGCGCCGGTGGCGGCCTGGTCTTTCGACGAAGGCAGCGGCAGCGTGGCCACCGACGCGACGGGGAATGGACACCAGGGAACCGTGAGCGGTGCGACCTGGACGACCTCAGGCTATTTCGGCGGGGCACTGGCCTTCTCGGGTGCCAGCCATTCGGTTTTGGTCCCGGATGCCGATGGACTCGACCTGACGGGGCCCATGACGATCTCCGCCTGGGTGTACTCCGAGCAGATCATGGAGGATTGGGCCTCGATCGTTCAGAAGGAGACGGACGCCTACTTCCTGCACGCGTACTCGTTCCTGGGTGTGGCCGGTGCGGGTATCACGGGGGGAGCCGGCTGCTGCACCCTCGTCTGGGCCCCCTCCGCGACTCCTCTCGGTGCCTGGACGCACCTGGCCATGACCTTCGATGGAAGCCAGCTCATCTACTACAGGAACGGGGCGCCCATCGGTACGACGGCGGCCACGGGGCCCATCGAGGTGACCTCGTCGCCGCTCTGGATCGGAAACAACTCCTTCGGCGAGCATTTCATCGGGTCGATCGACGAGGTGCGGATCTACGACCGTGCACTCGACGCGGTCGAGATCCAGGCGGACATGGTCCGATCGATCGTGCCACAGGGGCCGGATACGACGAGTCCGACGGTCTCCCTCACGTCGCCCGTGTCCGGGCCGGTGGCAGGCGTGGTCCTCCTGGGAGCCGAGGCCCTCGACGACGTCGGCGTGGTCGGTGTGCAGTTCCTGCTGGACGGATCACCCCTCGGCCCGGAGGATCCGGCTGCCCCCTACGAGTTCGTCTGGGATACCTCCTCGCTCCCGAACGGCCCGTACGTGTTGTCGGCCGAGGCCCGGGACGGGGCCGGCAACACGGGTGCGGCGACCGATGTCGCGGTGTCCGTCGAGAACGTGCCGGATGCGACCGACCCGACCGTCACGATCGCGAGTCCCCTGGACGGCTCGACTCTGGTCGGGTCGGTCCAGGTCCAGGCGAGCGCCTCGGACGACGTGGGCGTGGTGGGGGTTCAGTTCCTGCTCGAGGGCGCACCGCTCGGGATCGAGGATCTCGTCGCACCCTACGAGTTCCTCTGGAATACGCGTCTCGAATCGAACGGGCCCTACGCGCTCTCGGCCATCGTCCGCGATGCCGCTGGGAATACCGCATTCGCGCCGGAGGTGATCGTCCAGGTGGAGAACGCTCTGGTCCAGCCTGTCGCCGCGTGGGGCTTCGACGAGGAGAGTGGCGCCCTGGCACTGGACGCGACGGGCGCGGGTCACGACGGCACGATCGAAGGTGCGCTCCGCATCGTCGACGGACGATTCGGCTCTGCGCTGCTCTTCGACGGGATCCAGGATGTCGTGGTCGTGCCCGACTCCGAGGCGCTGGCGCTGGGAGACGGATTCACGCTCTCCGCGTGGGTGCGCCCGACGCTGACGACGACGGCCTGGGCGGCGATTGCCCAGAAGGCCACCGATGCCTGGTTCCTCCACGCGAGCTCGCCGAACGGGCGGCCTGCGGCGGGTGCGACGCTGGCCGACGTCTGCTGCACACAGGTCGTGGCCTCGCAGGCGCTGCCCACGAATGTCTGGAGTCATCTGGCGGCCACCTACGACGGAAGCTCACTCCGTTACTTCGTCGACGGAGTGCTGGTCGGGAGCACTCCGGCGAGCGGCGGGATCCAGGTCACGGCGGGTGAGCTCCGGTTCGGAAACAACACCTATGGAGAGGGCTTCGCGGGAGCCATCGACGAGCTGCGTGTCTACGATCGCGCGCTCGACGAGGCAGAACTCGACCTGGACCGAGCGACGCCGGTGCCCGAGCCCGACGGCTTGTGGATGCTCGTCTCAGGGGCCGTCGGGCTGGTCCTGCTGGGGCGCAGCGGCAGGCGCTGCCGCTCACGACTTCATATTGGGGCGGATGAATAGCTCGGTGAGCTCCGCCGTACGGGCCAACGAGATCGCTTCGACGACGATCCGGGCCACGTCCTCGGGTTGGAGGAGCCGCTCCGGACGATAGGGGCGCTGCTCGCCTTGGAAGATCTGTTCCTGCATGGGGGTGGCGGTCCGGCCTGCGTAGACGCTGAGCACTCGGACGCCCTCGGCGTTGACCTCGTCTCGGAGCGCGTCGGCGATCCCGCGCAGGGCGTGCTTCGTCGCGGCGTAGTGTGCGACCCCGCCCGCCGAGCGCTGGACGACGCTGCTGTTGACGAAGACCACGTCGCCGGGGGCACGCCGGAGCATCGGCAGCAGCGCCCGTGTCAGCGCCAGGGGAGCGATCGTGTTGACGGCCAGGAGCTCCTCGAGGCGACCCGGATCGACGTCGGCGATCCGACCCGCCGAGTAGGCTCCCGCCGAGTGAACCAGCACCTGGAGCCCGGCGTGGCGCCCGGCCGCATCGCGTTCGACGGCCGTTCGCAGCGCGTCGCGATCCTCGGGCGACGTGATGTCGACGGGCCGCGGGCTCGCCTGACCACCCTGCTGGCAGATCGTCGCCGCCACCGATTCGAGAGTCTCGGGGCTCCGCCCGACGAGCAGCACGTGGGCGCCCGACCGGGCGAGTCGCTCGGCCACGGCGCGACCGATGCCGCTGCCGGCGCCGGTCACCAGCGCCAGCCTCCCGTCCAGCCTGTCCTCGGGATCGTGACTCATCTGCTCCATCCTCTACGTCTCGGCCCGCCCCGTATCGCCTCTTCGGGTCTCATCGCCTCTTGTTCCGGGGGGTCTTGATCCCGCCGAGCCAAGCGATCGCCTGCCGTCGTTCAACGGTGACGCCAGGCCTCGAGCCGGCTCCCCAGCTCCCTCAGGATGAAGTACTCGGCCCCCGAGGGCCTGCCGCTGATCCGCCAGAGCAACAGCACGGTCGAGACGTAGACGACGCCGCCCAGACCCGCCAGGACCATCAGCTGTCCGATGAGCATTGTCGTCTGATCCGTCGGATCCAGCGTATTCGACGCGATCCGGACGGCGACCAGCATCAGGCCTGTGGCCGCCAATGGCCGCCACAGGCGCGCCAGCAGATCCCGCAGCCGCAGCCGCAGCTCCTGGAGAAGCACGGCGTAGCTCAGGGGCACCACGACGAGCGAGCTCACGACGTAGGCCCAGCCGGCGCCGATGGCGCCCGCGC
>CAYWGW010000137.1:0-10864 GCA_964457385.1 uncultured Spirochaetaceae bacterium | reverse complement strand
GCTCGCCGATCGCCATCGCCTCGCCGGAGAAGGTCGAGTACCCGCCCGCCGTCACGGCCGCGTCCGCGACCGGCACCTGCCACGGTCCCACCATCTGGTCGCGCACCACGAGGCCGGTCACGGTCCGATCGCCGATCGAGATCAGGAAGGTCTTGTCGGCCACCGCCGGCAGTCGCAGCACCCGACGCGCGGCCTCGGCGGGGTCGATCGCGTCGAAGGGGAAGGAGACACCCAGCGGGCGCTCGCGCTTCACGTCCCGATGCATCTTCGGCGGATGGTCGAGGATCACGGCCAGCGGCACGTCGATCGGATCTCCCGTGACGGAGGTGCTGCGGGCGTTCTGGAAATGAGGGTCCTCGACGCGGAGATGGCGCTCGGCGGTGGCCTCGCCGACGACGGCGGCGGGGCAGCGTTCGCGCCGACAGATCGCCTGGAACTCGTCGATGCGGTCGGCGGCGACGGTCAGGACGTAGCGCTCCTGGGCCTCGTTGCACCAGATCTCGAGGGGCGTCATGCCGGGCTCGTCGTTCGGGATCGCGCGCAGGTCGATGCTTCCGCCGCGGGCACTCTGGTCGAGGATCTCGGGGATCGCGTTGGAGAGGCCGCCGGCGCCGACGTCGTGGATCGACAGGATCGGGCTGTCGTCGCCGAGCGCTGCACAGCGGTCGATCACCTCCTGACAACGGCGCTCCATCTCCGGGTTGCCCCGCTGGACCGAGGCGAAGTCGAGCGCCTCGTGACTGGTGCCCGTCGCCATCGACGAGGCTGCGCCGCCCCCGAGTCCGATCGACATCGCCGGACCGCCGAGGACGACGATCCGCGCGCCCGGCTCCGCGATGCGCTTCTCGACGTGCATCGGACGCACGTTGCCGAGGCCGCCCGCCAGCATGATCGGCTTGTGGTAGCCGCGGACCTCGGGACCGCTCGCGCCCGGGACCTCCTGACAGTAGGTCCGGAAATAGCCTGCGAGATTCGGACGGCCGAACTCGTTGTTGAAGGCAGCGGCGCCGATCGGGCCCTCGAGCATGATGTCGAGAGCCGACGCGATGCGCTCGGGCTTGCCGGGATCGAGCTCCCAGGGTTGCACGGCGTCGGGCAGCAACAGGTTCGAGACCGAGAAGCCCGTCAGGCCTGCCTTCGGCTTGCCCCCGCGTCCCGTCGCGCCCTCGTCCCGGATCTCGCCGCCCGATCCCGTGGCGGCACCGGGGAAGGGGGAGATCGCGGTGGGATGATTGTGGGTCTCGACCTTCATCAGGATCGGGGCGGACTCGGCCTGCTGGACATAGCGTCGGTTCTCGGGATCGGGCTGGAAGCGGCCGCCGTCGCCACCCTCGATCACGGCGGCGTTGTCGGAGTAGGCGGAGAGCACGCCGTCGGGCGAGCAGTGGGTGGTATGCCGGATCATCGCGAACAGCGACTCGTTCCGGGGCACGCCGTCGATCGTCCAGTCGGCGTTGAAGATCTTGTGCCGGCAATGCTCGGAGTTGGCCTGGGCGAACATCATCAGCTCGACGTCGGTCGGATTGCGCTCGAGCCTGCGGAAGCTCTCGACCAGGTAGTCGACCTCGTCGGGCGCCAGCGCGAGGCCGAGCGCGCGGTCGGCCTCGCGGATCGCGTCCGCGCCGCGGGCGAGCACGTCGACCGAGCGGTAGGGGCGGGGATCCGTGCGCTCGAAGAGCGCCGCCGCGTCCTCGAGCCGGGTCAGCAGGCTCTCGGTCATGCGGTCGTGAAGCGCGTCGGCGAAGGCCAGCGCCGCCTCCGGCCCCGGGATCCCGGCCAGGTGATAGGCGATTCCCCGTTCGACGCGACGAATTCCGTCGAGCCCGCAGCGATGCAGGATGTCCGTTGCCTTGGAGGCCCAGGGCGAGATCGTCCCGATCCGGGGTATCACGAAGAGCTCGACGCCTTCCCGGGCGGCGCTGGCCGGCGAGACGGAGCCCTCCTGAAGCAACGCATCCAGTACGACCCGCTCCCGCGCCGTCGGCGGGCAGGGCGTGTCGATCAGGTAGACGAACTCGGCATCGAGATTCTGGAGGGCAGGATTCGCAATCCGGAGCGAATCCAGCAGTCTACGACGTCGCGCCTCGGTGAGGGCGGCTGCACCGCGCAAGCTGAGCATCGAAGCCTCACGGACGGAGACGAGATGAAGACGAGGCCGAGTCTAAGGCTTGTCGTTGCGAGCGGCCAGTCATTCGCCCGGGGCGGCCGTCGCGCCGCTAGCCACCGAGGAGCTGCAGCGTGACGCGCTGCCGACGCGCGCGGAGGTCGGCCTCGGACTCCTCGACGACGATCTCGTCGGGCTCGATCTCGAAGATGCGCTGGCCGGCATGGACGACCGTGCCGTCGGCATCCTGCATGTGATTGCGGGTGATCGTTCCGGAGCAGGGCGCCAGCACCTTGTTGAACATCTTCATCACCTCGATGATGAAGAGCGGTTGCCCCGCCTCGAAGTGTTCGCCCTCATCGACGAGCAGGGGCAGATGTGGAGCCTCCCGGGCGTAGAAGCTGCCCCCGCTCGGCGTCACGATCTCGTTGCTGCTCGCCCGGGGTGGAGGCGCCAGGGCGCGGATCAACGGGTCGGCGATTTCGGGCTGCGTGAAGCGCTCGGGGAAGACGGGCTCGAGGGCGTCGTTGACGTGAATGTCGAGAAATCCCGATTCGATTCCGAGCCGCGGGATCAGCAGCAGCAGGTCGCTGCCGACCTGGAACCCGCGATGGCTCGCCTGGCAGGCCTGCCAGAGGCTCGAGTCCTGTCCCGCCAGGGCGGCGTCCCGCTCACCCTCGAGACGCGCGGAGAGCCTGGTCCACTCCGACTCGCCCAGGGCTTCCGAAGCCTGCGCGTAGAAGGCCAGCGCGCGCTGCAGCAGCTCGTCGTCGTGGCCCCAGATCATCTCGCTGGCGGGTTTGTCCGGGGTCGTTTCCATGTCGAGATAGTGGTAGAGCTCCGAGAGGAAGACGATCGGATTCTCGAGGAAGGCCACCTCCGAGCCGCTGCGCTTCCAGAGGCGGCCGTCGTAGCGACCCAGGAAGCCGGCGAGGGCGTGGGCATCGGAAAGCAGACGCCCGATCGGTCGCAGCAGCAGCGTCTCCTGGGCCTGCAGGACCTTGCGCGCCGCGCCATCGTCGAGTCGTCGCATCAGGGTCGCCGCCGCGATCTCGAGATCGATGTCGCGAGCCAGCACCTGCAGCGAGCCGACCGCGGCCAGATAGGGACCCATGAAGCGCGTATTGGGCTTCAGCATCGGCTCGATGCCGAGGGTCCAGTTCACCAGGCCGTAGTGGATCGCCACGCTCGTCTGGACGTCGTCGCCGCGGAGCTCCATGCGCCGGAGGATCTCCGCAAGACGCTCCAGGTTGTCACGCCGACTCTCTCCATCGCAGAGGACGAGAGCGATGTTCGAGTCGTAGGCGCCGGCCAGGTTGTACCAGGGGAAGGAGCCGGTATCGGGGTTGCGGGTACCGATGCCCTGATCATCGCGATGCTCGTAGGGCAGCGGGACGGACCAGCTGCGGATCACGCCCCCGGCGTGGGGCTGAAGGGCGGCGTTGACGGCGTTCACCCGGACCTCGGCGCCGGAGCGGGCGCGAACGACCCGCTCGGGCTTCGGCAACCGCGGTCCGTGCACGGCGAGCAGCACCATCGCCTCGATCAACCGCTCGACCTCGAACCAGTCTTCGGGATCGTCGGGATTGCAGAAGCGCATCTTGTAGACGAGCTCGGTGACCCCGTGCTCGACCTGGATCCGCGTGTTCATCTCCATGAAGAAGTGGTCGAAGCCCTCGACGATGCACTCGAAGGTCGAGACGTTGTCGAGACCCACGCCCTCGCCGAAGCGGGCCGCGTCCTCCTCCATCGCGCGCAGGGTGTCGCGCTCGCGCGTCAGATTCTTCTGATGAGCGGGACTGGCCGACTCGCGCGCCGCATCTTCCAGCAGCTCGTCGGTGAGCGAGAACTCGAGCTGCTTCTGCTCCCGCATCTGGATCGAGCAGTCGCGACCACCGAGGGTGATCGCCCAGTCGCCATTGCCCACGACCTGGATCTCGTTGTGGCGCGTCGTCTCGAGGTTCAGCTCGATCAGGAAGTTCCGGTTGGAGCCGGGCTCGAGCACCTTCTGCTCCGCCAGGATGTCCATCACCGCGCCGGCGGTCTCCTCCGCCCGGGAGACGACCCGCTGTCCCTTGCCGCCGCCGCCGCCGATGCACTTGTAGCGAATGCGTTTGCCCGGGTACTCCTGCCAGATCTTCCGGGACTCCTCCTCGGCTGCGCGTTGCAGCTCCTCGATCGTGACGATCTCGATCGACCGCGCATAGCCCGCCTGCAGCAGGCTCTCGGCGTTCTCCTCGAGTGAGACGTCGTCGTTCCAGCGGAGCTCGAGCCCCTTCTCCTTCGCGATCGACTCCAGCCCCGAACGGCCGCGAGCGCGTCGGGCGAGGGCGAGGGCCGAGATGTCGTCGACGCCGGGCACCACCGCGTTGCCGAGCGACCGGGCCAGCTTCTTGGCTTCGTCCTTCGCGCCCGCCTTGCGGAGCACGCTGGCGGAAGGGCCCACGAATCGGACGCTCGAAGCCTCGATCGCCTCGATGAAATCCGCGTCCTCGGCCATGAAGCCGTAGCCCGCGAAGATGTGGGTATAGCCGTGGCGTTCGGCGATCTCGATGATCTCGGCGATGCGCTCGAGCTTCTCCACCTGCCCTGCGCCCATGTAGTCCATGACGCGATGCACGTTCTGGGGGAAGCGGAAGTCCCGGAGCTCCGGCGCCAGGCAGCGCGGATAGACGACCGAGTCCTTCTCCGAGAGCAGCATCCCGTATTCGCGGATTCCGATCGCGTCGAAGACGTCGAAAGCCTCCTTGCGCACCGGGCCGCGGCAGACCACCAGGCATTTGACGTCGCTGATGTCGAAGGATCGGATCCACTCGGACTCGGCATCGACGGGGCGGAAGGATTCGCCATCTCGATTCAACATCGGCTCACTCGTGCTCCCGCTGCGGGCCTGCCATCGGCCCCGGCTGGTATTTGCGCATCAGGAAGTCCAGGTTTCGCGTCAGGATGCGACGACTCTCGCCCGGCATCACGATTCGGCTCACGCTGCCCAGGGAGAGCGCCTCTTTCGGATTCATCAGCTGGTCCTCGTAGCGCGTCGACAGCAGGGCCAGCGACTCGTCGCGCTTCCGGTCGGCCTCCTCCTGCGCGGCGCCCTCGGCCAGCGCCTTCGCGTGCCGGGCGGCGATCGCCCGCAGCTCGTCCTTGAAGACGAAATCCTTGCCCGCCGCCCCCATCACCGCGACTCGCGCCATCGGCATCGCGAAGACGAGGTCCGCGCCCACGAAATGCGAGTTGTAGGCGGCGTAGGCGCCGCCGAAGGCGTTGCGGATGATCATCGTCATGCGCGGCGTGCGAACGTCGATGATCGCGTCGAGCAGCTTGCGGCCGGCCTGGATGATGCCCCGGGCCTCCTGCTCGGTGCCCGGCAGGAAGCCCGTCGTATCCTCGATGAAGAGCAGTGGGATGTTGTACAGATTGCAGAAGCGGATGAAGCGGGTGGCCTTGAGCGCGGCGTCGATGTCGATCTGGCCCGAGGCCACGGCGGAGTTGTTGGCGACGAAGCCCGTGACCCAGCCGCCGAGTCGGCCGAAGGCGGTGATCATGTTGCGCGCGCGCTGGGGCTGGATCTCGAAGAACTCGCCGTGATCGCAGATCTGCTGCAGGTAGAGCGTGATGTCCATCGGCGCGTTCATGCCGGCAGGGGAATCGAAGGTGCGCCGGAAGAGCCGATCCTCGTCCTCGGTGTAGCGGTCGCTGGGATCCGAGGTCGGGTGGAAAGGCGGCATCTGGCGATTGTTGTCGGGCAGGTAGTGGAGCAGGCGCAGGGCCGTGCGCAGCGAGCCGAGTTCGTCGCTCGTGACGAGGTCGCAGACGCCGCTGTGACCGTGCACGCCGGGGCCGCCGAGATCGTCCGCGGTGACGTCCTCGCCGAGGACGCTCTTCACGACGCCCGGACCGGTCAAGCCGATGAAGGTGTCCTCGCATTGGATCATGAAGGAGCCCTGGCGCGGCAGGTAGGCTCCGCCGCCGGCGTTGTAGCCGAACATCAGGCTGATCGAGGGCACGATGCCGCTGATCTTGCGCAGCGCCGTGAAGGCCTCGCTGTAGCCGTCGAGGCCCCCGACGCCGGCGGGCACGAAGGCGCCGGCGGAGTCGTTCATGCCGATCAGCGGGATGCCCTTCTCGCCGGCCATGTAGATGAGGCGCGCGAGCTTGTCGCCGTTGGTAGCGTCCATCGAGCCGGCGCGGACGGTGAAGTCGTGGCCGTAGACTGCGACCTCGCGGCCGTCGATGTCCAGGATGCCCGTCACGATCGAGGCACCGTCGAGCTCCGGTCCCCAGTTGCGCCAGAGGATCATCGGCTCGCGGTCCGTCAGGACCTTGATGCGCTCCCAGACCGTCATCCGGTTCTTGGAATGCTGAACCCGGACCCGATCCGGACCGCCCCCCGCGAGCGGGCGCAGGGTCAGATCGCGACCCATCTCGAGGGCGGCGTCATAGGCCCCAGCGCCCTTCGAGCTGGGCTCTGCAGGCTTTGCGTCTCGGCCCTTCGTATCCAGAGGGTTCTCGAGGGAGTAGTCGGTGTCGGCCATCACTCTCACGTCCAGGATCGGTCTTGGGACCGGCGCGGGCTCCGCAGGCGAGCCGTATCCGGTTCTCTTGTTTCGAAGTCCCGCTGGCAGCCCGATGACGCTTCGTGGAAGCCCGTTCGCCCAGGCTAGACCTTCATGGATCGACCCGCAGCGGCGCGGCCCGTCCTGCGGGCGGGCGGAGTGTACCCACTCTGTCCGGCGGGAGCGAGAGCCCTCGGCCCCCGGCCGAGACGCCGGAACGAGGGGGTTGCGGCCGCGCCGGAAGCGCGGTGAGGCTCAGCCGGCCAGTCTCGTGCCCGCGGCGAGCGCGGCGAGGCAGAGTCCCGCATTCGCAGCGAGATAGAGCCCGAGTCGTCCCGGCTCGCCCCGGCGCGCCAGGCCGATCGCCTCACCGCAGAAGGTCGAGAACGTCGTCAGCGAGCCGCAGACCCCGGTGGTCCAGAACAGGCGCGGCCAGTCGACTCCGGTCTGCACCGCGGCGGTCGTCGCGGCCGCGGCCCTCGCGGTCTCGGATCCAGCCCCAGCGTCGGAGCCGCCCAGCAGCAGGCCGAGTGCGAAGGATCCAAGCAGGTTCACGAGCACGGTGGCGAGGCCTGGTCCCAGACGGAGGCGCATGGCGGATGAGCCGATCGCCCCCACCCGCTCGAGCAGGCGGTAGACCAGCAGCCGCAGCACTGCGCCGAGCGCGCCGCCCCCGCCGACCGCCAGCCAGGCGTCCCAGCCGCTCAATCGCTTCTCCTCGCGAGCTTCTGCCCTAGCGCAAAGGCGATCAGCCCCGTAACGATCGACAGCACGAGATGGAGGAGCGCGAGGGTCCCGCCTTCGCGAGCGGAGAGCCCGTGGGTCTCGGAGACGAGGGTCGAAAAGGTGGTGAAGGATCCGAGTACGCCGAGGCCCCAGAAAGGAAGCAAGAGGGGATGTCGGATCGGGCCCACGAAGCGTCCCAGAAGCATGCCCAGTGCGAAAGCGCCCACTGTATTCGCGATGGCGGTCGCGAGCAGCTCATCGAGCCCGATGGCCCCGGTCAGGATCGAGAGCCCGTGGCGCAGACTCGCCCCGAGCACGCCCCCGCTGGCCACCGCGGCCAGCTCCCGGGCCAGCGACGGGCGCGTTGGCTCGATTGCGCCGGCCAGCGGTGCACGAGGGGGATGATGGGGCATCGGGCCGCCAGCATATGTGCTTGGCGGGGCTGTCGCATGCCACCGAGGGCGTTTTCGATGCCCTTCGGGCCGGCGCTCCGCTGCCGGTGCCGACGCCTTCGGAGTGCGTCTATCTGCCCGGGGTGCCGGGGAAAAACCCATTCCCGCCCGGCGGTCCGGGCGCCCTCGCGGCCGAGGGGGCTTGCCTCGACCCCGGGGTCCTGTGCTACCGGGGTAGGCCTTCGGGTGGGTAGGGGCGGTCCCTCAAGAAAGCTCCAGAGGGTTCCGATCCCGGCTGCTGCCCGATGCGGCCGAGATTGCGGTACGTCCCCGGGACGTCCCGATCGTAGGGATTGGGCAGCGGCACGACGAGCAGCAGTACGAGAGGCATCACGAGAGGCAGCATGGGCAAATCGCTCGTCATCGTCGAGTCCCCCGCGAAGGCGCGGACCATCAACAAGTACCTGGGTCGCGACTACGTGGTGAAGTCGAGCGTGGGGCATATCCGCGATCTGCCCGTCAGCGGATCGGGGCGGGCCGTCGATCCCAAGGCGCGGGCGAAGGCGGCGGCCGAGACGCGCAAGCTGCCCGCCGCCAAGCGTGAGAAGCACAAGAAGGAGCGCGCGCGACGCGCCCTCTTCGCGCGCATGGGTATCGATCCCGAGGAGGGCTGGAGCGCCCGCTACGAGATCCTGCCGGGCAAGGAGAAGGTGGTCTCCGAGCTCCGGCAGCTGGCAAAGTCTGCGGACACGGTCTATCTCGCGACGGATCTCGATCGCGAGGGCGAGGCGATCGCCTGGCATCTGCGCGAGGTGATCGGGGGCGACGCATCCCGCTTCAAGCGGGTCGTTTTCAACGAGATCACGAAGACCGCCATCCAGCAGGCCTTCGAGGATCCCGGTGAGCTCGACCTCTCGCGGGTGAACGCGCAGCAGGCGCGGCGATTCCTGGATCGCGTCGTGGGCTACATGCTCTCCCCTTTGCTCTGGTCGAAGCTGGCGCGCGGCCTCTCCGCCGGTCGGGTCCAATCGGTCGCCGTGCGGCTGATCGTCGAGCGGGAGCGGGAAATTCGCGCCTTCGTGCCCGAGGAGTTCTGGGAGGTCCACGCCGAGACCCGCACGAAGGCGCGGGAGGCCCTGCGTCTCGAGGTCGCGAAGCAGGCGGGTGAGACCTTCCGGCCCACGAACCGGGAGGCGACCGAGGCCGCCCTCGCGTTGCTGCGGAGCGCGGACTACGAGGTCGTCGAGCGCAAGGACAAGCCCACGAAGACGCGCCCGACGGCGCCCTTCATCACGTCGACGCTCCAGCAGGCGGCGAGCACGCGTCTCGGCTTCAGCGTCAAGAAGACGATGATGCTCGCCCAACGCCTCTACGAGGCGGGTCACATCACCTACATGCGGACCGACTCGACCAATCTCTCGAGCGAGGCGGTCGAGGCCTGTCGCGAGCTGATCGCCGCGCGCCACGGCGCGCGGTACCTGCCCGAGAGCGCGAACTCCTACTCGAGCAAGCAGGGTGCGCAGGAGGCCCACGAGGCGATCCGTCCTTCGGACGTGGGGGTTCGTCCTGGCTCGATCCCGGGATTGGAACGCGATCAGCAGCGGGTGTACGAGCTGATCTGGAGGCAGTTCGTCGCCTGCCAGATGGTGCCCGCGGAGTACCTCTCGACGAACATCACGGTTCGGGCGGGCGACTTCGAGCTGAAGACCCGGGGCCGGATCCTGGTCTTCGACGGCTACACCGCCGTGCAGCCCCCGAGCGGGCGCTCGGGGGAGAACGACGTCCCGCTACCCGACGTGCAGGTCGGCGAGCGCCTCGAACTCGAGCAGCTCGACCCCCGGCAGCACTTCACCAAGCCCCCGCCGCGCTACGGCGAGGCGAGTCTCGTGAAGGAGCTCGAGAAGCGCGGAATCGGTCGACCCTCCACCTATGCCTCCATCATCTCGACGATCCAGGACCGGGGCTACGTCCGGCTGGAGAACCGCCGCTTCCACGCGGAGAAGATGGGGGAGATCGTCACCGAGCGGTTGATCGAGAGCTTCGAGGACCTGATGGACTACGGGTTCACGGCGGGTCTCGAGGAGGCGCTCGACGCGGTGGCGGTCGGGGACAAAGACTGGAAGCGGGTGCTCGGGGAGTTCTACGAGGACTTCCGGAAGAAGCTGCTGGCCGCGGAGAGTGAAGAGAAGGGCATGCGGGCGAATGCGCCCACGGATACCGACATCCCCTGTCCCAGCTGCGGGCGCCCGATGCAGATCCGGACGGCCAGCACCGGCGTCTTCCTGGGCTGCTCCGGCTACGCCCTGCCACCCAGGGAGAGATGCAAGACTACCCTCAACCTGATCCCCGGCGACGAGGCCGTCTCCGTCGACGACGAGGAGGACGACGAGGGCGAGGCACGGCTGCTGCTGAAGAAGAGGCATTGCCCCCTCTGCCAGACTGCCATGGACAGCTACCTGGTCGACGAGACGCGCAAGCTCCACGTCTGCGGCAACAATCCCGACTGCCCCGGATTCGAGGTCGAGACCGGGACCTTCCAGATCAAGGGCTACGAGGGGCCGACACTCGAATGCGATCGCTGCGGGGCGGAGATGCAGCTGCGCTCCGGGCGTTTCGGGAAGTACTTCGCGTGCACTCGCGACGATTGCAAGAACACCCGGAAGCTCCTGCGCAGCGGCGAGCCCGCGCCGCCCAAGGTCGATCCGATCCCGATGCCGCATCTGCGATGCGAGAAATGCGACGACTTCTTCCTGCTGCGAGACGGCGCTGCGGGGATCTTCCTCGCTGCGAGCCAGTTCCCCAAGCATCGGGAGACGCGGGCGCCGACGGTGCAGGAGCTGATCGAGGTGAAGGATCAGCTCGATCCCAAGTACCGCTACCTGGCCGATGCGCCCGTCACCGATCACGAGGGCCGGCCGGCGGTCGTCCGCTTCTCGCGCAAGACGAAGGAGCAGTACGTCACCTCGGAGGAGGACGGCAAGAACACCGGCTGGCGAGCCACGTTCCAGGGCGGGAAATGGGTGGAGGAGATTCCGCCCGCCCGCCCGGCCCGGACGAGGAGCGCGGCGGGGTCGGCCACGGGCCGG
>CAYWGW010000136.1:0-10968 GCA_964457385.1 uncultured Spirochaetaceae bacterium | reverse complement strand
GCAGGTCCTGCTCAATCTCGTGCTGAATGCGGCGGCCGCGGTCGAGGGTTCCGGGCAGCAGAGGATTCGATTGGAGGTTCGGCCGGGGCACCGGTATCAGAGGGACGGGGAAGGAGCCGAAGGCCTCCAGGGTCGGAGAACCTGGGACTCAGTCGCCTGTCTCGTCGGGGACTCGGGTCCGGGGGTGCCGCTCGAATCCCGCGAACGGATCTTCGATCCCTTCTTCACGACCCGGGACCCGGGACAGGGAACCGGGCTCGGACTGGCCAATGCCCGCCGGCTGGCTCAGGAGATGGGTGGCGGGGTGGACCTCGTGCCCCATCCCTCGGAGCTCGGCGGTGCTCTCTTCCGGTTCACCCTGCCCGCGGTCGTCGAGGCCGAGGCCGAGGCCGAGGTCGAGGGTCGACGGGTCCGGGCCGAAGATCCCGTTCAGTCGCGAATGCCGTAGTCCTTCAGCTTGTAGAGCAGGGCGCGATGGCTGATCTGCAACAGCTTCGCTGCATGAGTTCGATTTCCGCGGGTCTGTTCGAGCGCCCGTCTGATCAGCTCTGCTTCGAAGCCCTGGCGCCGCCGTTTCAAGCAGAAGTCCTCGGGTGAGCCGTGTGGCCCGTCCATCGCGTCGGGACTGCCGTTGGGCCGGGAAGTCGCGGAGGGGGCGCTGGACAGGGTCGGTAGGGCGGAGGACTGGATGGTGTCCCCGTCCGTGAGAATGACCGCTCGCTCCAGGACGTTCTCGAGCTCTCGTACGTTCCCGGGCCACTCGTGGTTCAGTAGACGCTCGAGAGCCTCTTCGCTGATCCGGCGAATGGGCTTGCCGAGATCGCGTCGGAAGCGAGCGAGGAAGTGATCGACGAGAAGGGGGATGTCTTCCCGTCGGCTACGCAAGGGAGGTACCTCGAGACGGACGACGTTGAGTCGGTAGAAGAGATCCTCCCGAAAACGACCGGCCTGCATTTCGTCCTCGAGCAGTCGCGCCGTGGCCGCGATGACGCGGACATCGATTCGATGGGACTTCGTATCGCCGACCGGCCTGATCTCCTCCTCCTGGATGGCGCGAAGCAGCTTGACCTGAAGTGGCGGGGGAAGCTCGGCGATCTCGTCGAGAAAGAGAGTCCCCCGGTTCGCTTCGGCGAAGAGTCCGCGATGGGTCCGGTTGGCACCGGTGAAGGCGCCACGAACGTGTCCGAAAAGCTCGCTCTCGAGCAGATTCTCTGGGATGGCGCCGCAGTTGACGGCGACGAAGGGATCGTCGCGACGTGGCGATTGGGCGTGGATGGCCCGGGCGATCACCTCTTTGCCCGTTCCGCTCTCGCCCGTCACCAGCACCGTCGATTTGTAGGACGCAGTCCGCTCGAGTAGCTCGAGCAGCTCGATCATGGGGTCTGATGCCGCCACGATCGCTTTTTCGCCATGGCTGCGAGAGACCTCGCGCTGCAGTAGCTCGTTCCGTCGACGGAGCTGCTCCCTCTCATGCGCCTTCAGGAGCATCAATCGGATGTCGGAGGGCTGGAACGGCTTCGCGAGATAGTCGTAGGCGCCGCGCTGGATCGCCTCGACTGCGAGATCATCCGTGCCATGGGCAGACATCAGGATGATCGGGACGCCGGGAATCCGTCTGGCGATCTGCGGAATCAGCTCGAAGCCGTCGAGGCCCGGCATTCGCAGGTCGCACAGCACCACGTCGATCGGCCGCTCCTCGACCAGGCGGAGGGCTTCCGTTCCGTTCGCCGCTGTCAGGACGGAGTAACCCTCGGCACCGAGAATCAGAGACAGGCTCTCTCTCAGCGCGTCATCGTCGTCCACGATGAGGATCTGCTCGAACATCCCGATCACCCGCTCCGGCAGCTCCGCTGGCCCCTACCGGCTCCCCGTGACGCCCTGCCATCGCGTCGATCGGGCCTCGAGTCGGCTCTCCGGGTCGGTTCTACCGAAGGCACCATCGGTCGGGCTCGTGGGGGACTGAGGTGGTTTTCGACGAGGTCGGGCGACCGGATCGGCTCCGCCGACCTGCGAGGGGGCTGCGCCGCCGTCAATGTGATCCGCCGCACGATGAAGTCGCGTCGAGGGTTCTCAAGTCCCTGAAACACCGGTCCGATACCCGAAAGGTCCGGCCCCATCAGGGAGGACGGGATCCTGGAGGATGACGGGTGGCCAGCAATCAAGTTCAGAGGTTCCGAGAGGGCCTCATGATGAGCAAGGCAGAGCTCGCACGAAAGGCGGGGCTATCGACGCTGACGATCGACCGCGTGGAAGCGGGCCGGCCCTGCCGACTCGAGACCAAGCGAAAGATCCTGCTGGCACTCGGTCTCAGGGTCACCGACAAGGATCGTGTCTTCGGATCTGCGGACATCACGGACTTCTCCTCGGACGCGTACGAGCACGCGATCGCGGGGACACGCCACTAGGCCTCGGAGGGAATCGTCGAGATGCAGATCTCGCTACCGGGATTCGGACAACCATCGGTCATTGGCCTCGACATCGGCTCGAGCAGCGTCAAGGCCGTCGAGATCGTCCAGAAGAGCCGTGACAAGGGCTTCGAGCTGCGGTCCTACGGGAAGGCCTCGCTACCGTCGGAGGCCATCGTACAGGGCGCATTCCTCAACTCGAGCGCGATCGTCGATGCAATTCGGGAAGCCCTCGCCGACGGCCGGATCCGCGGCAAGCACGTCGCCGCCGCGGTATCGGGACACTCGGTGATCGTCAAGCGCGTGAACCTCCCGAAGATGAGTCGAGAGGAGCTCGAGGATCAGATCCAGTGGGAGGCCGAGCAGTACATCCCCTTCGACGTCAATGAGGTTCACCTGGATTTCCAGATCCTCGCCGCGAACGAAGAAGAAGGACAGATGGATGTACTCCTCGTCGCGGCCAAGAGGGATCTGATCGATGACTACGTTCAGGTGATCCAGGAGGCCGGCCTCACGCCGTGTGCCATCGACGTCGCAGGCTTCGCGGTCCAGAACGCCTACGAACTCAACTACGATGGGAACGCGGACGAAGTCGTCGGGCTCGTCAACATCGGTGCGCAGGTCGTCAACATCAACATCCTCCGCGGTGGGATTCCTGCCTTCACCCGGGACATCATGACCGGTGGAGCCCAGTACACCGAGGAGATCCAGAAGGCGCTGTCGGTTTCGTTCGAGGAGGCCGAGCGGATCAAGATGGGAGCGCCCGAGAACGGTGCCCAGGGTCAGGAGGTGATTCCGCAAGAGGTCGAGCAGGCCCTGCGGAACGTTTCCGATACGGTGATCGGAGAGATCTCGCGTTCGCTCGACTTCTTCGCGGCGACGACCGCCGAAGCCCGGATCAATCGGGTTCTGCTGTCAGGCGGGGGTTCGAAGATCGGGGGATTCGTGTCGGCCTTCCGCAGCCGGACGGGAATCGAGACGGACGTAATGAACCCGCTCGCCCACATGCTACCGAGCAAGGGCTTCGATGCAGAGTACCTGGACGCGATGGCACCGACACTGTCCGTCGGAATCGGTCTGGCCACGAGGAGGGCTGAACGATGAGGATGGAGATCAATCTTCTCCCGCATCGGGAGGCACGGCGCGCTGCGGACGTCCGGGAGAGCATCGGACTGCTGGTCCTGGGCCTCGTGTTGATCGGAGGTGCGGTCTTCTACCTGCACCAGAAGGCCACCCGGGATCTCAGGATCGCGGAGCAGACGATCGAGCAGCTCGAAGCCAACATCGTACGGTACAAGCCACAGCAGGAGCTCGTCGCAAAGTTCAAGAAGCAGAAGAAGCAGCTGCAGGACAAGCTCGACGTGATCGGAAGCCTGGAGCAGGCGCGAACCGGTCCTGTTCGCATTCTCGACGAGCTGGCTGCGAACGTACCGGAACGACTCTGGCTCACGAAGCTCGAGACCAAGGGCAAGAGCATCACGATCGCGGGCGAGAGCATCGACACCGGGGTCGTCGCGGACTTCCTGCGGAGTCTCAACGCCTCCCGATTCTTCAAGAACGTCGATCTGGACAAGACCAGCGGTGGCAAGGTCGTCGATGGGGTCAGACTCGTGAACTTCGCGATCCGAGCGGATATGGCGGCACCGATCGACGAGATCGCGGACGCATCCTGAACCGGGGGGAAGCATGCCTTTGAATCTGGATATCGATTTCGACGAGAAGCTGGAGCAGCTGGCCAAGGTCCCGAAGCCGATCCGCCTGGCCGTGGTCACGGGTGTGCTCGTTGCGATCTTCGCCAGCTACTGGTTCATGTCCTACCAGCCGAAGCAGGAAACGCGACAGGTGTTGGTCAACCGTGCGCAGGAGCTGCGGCGACAACTGAACAACGCTCGGGCGGTGGCGAGCAACGTTCCGGAGTTCGAGGCGGAGATCGCTGGTCTCGAGCGAGATCTCGAGCTGGCTCTCAAGCAGCTTCCGAACCGCAAGCAGTTCGAGGATCTCCTGCGAGACGTCAGCACGGCCGGCAAAAAGGTTGGGGTGACGATCAAGTCCATCGATCGCGAGCGTGAGGAACGCAGAGACTTCTATGCGGAGGTCCCGTTCAAGCTGGAGCTGGAGGGCTCGTATCACGATCTGGCGAGATTCTTCGAGACGGTCGCAACGCTTCCACGAATCGTGAACATCGGGGGCATGTCGATCGGGATCGCGTCGGAGTCGGCACAGAGTACGCGCCTCAAGGTGACCGCGCGTGCGACGACGTTCCGATTCTTGAGTGATGAGGCCTGAGTCGATGGAGCCGCAATTCGACGATCGGAGAGCTGTGATGGGTTGGAGATGGAGGGGATGGCTGATTCCCGCCCTGGTCGTCGGATGGACGATGATGGGGTGTGGGGATCCCGTGCCGACCGACGTGCCGACGACGTCCGAGTTCGTGAAGGAACGAGAGCTTCTGGCGAAGCGCAAGGCCGAATCCGACGGCAAGGCTCGGAGATCGAAGGGTGCCGATCGGGTCAGAACGGCGGAGACCGACGCGGAGACCGGGGACCCGAGCTATGCCAAGTCCAGCGGGGATTACTTCTACGATCCTCGAGGGAAGCGGGATCCGTTCCGTTCCTTCCGATTCGTGGACGCGGACGGCGAGAACGACGGGGACCAGGAGGCTTTCGGCCCCCTGGTCGACTTCGAGCTTGGACAGCTCGAGCTTTCTGCCGTGATCTGGGATGCGACGAATCCGCGTGCCTTGATTCTCGATCCGGGCGGCCGCTCGTACATCGTGCGCGAGGGCTCGCCCATCGGGAAGAACCGCGGGCAGATCATTCATATCGGCGACAACCTCGTTCTCGTCAAGGAGACGTACGAGAACTTCGCGGGTGAGAAGACGACGAAGGACGTGGAACTGCGGATTCGTCTGAGCCAGGGAGGGTGAGCTCAATGGTCTATCCGAATCACGGATGGCATCGAATTGGATCCCATTGCTTCGTGGCAGTGGGTATGGCGCTGATCGTTCTGGGCTGTGCGTCTTCGTCGACGCGTCCGACCGGGAGCGGGACGGGTGATGTGCAGACGCTGGGCGAAGTGAGCGTCGATCGAGACGGCGCCGACAGCGTGATCCTGTTGGAGGGGCTCACGAATCCCGTCTACACGGTGACGAGCGAGGGAGACGACCTGCTGGTGGTCGATCTCGTAGGCGTCGTCACGTCTCGGGGTGAGGCGCTGGGTAGCTCCTCGAATGACGGGGACCGTCAGCTCGCCGCGTACGATGGGGTGGTCGATCTGGTCACCCTGTCGACCTTCGACGAGGAGCAGGACCTGCCGCTCACCCGCGTGGAGATCATGATGTCGGGACCGGCTAGTCCCGAGGTGTCGTCGACGCTGGACGGGCTCGAGATCCGGGTCATGCCGAAACCGCGGGCCGACGTTGCGCGGTCGCTGGACGGGCCGGATCTGCCGGACCGGAGTGATGCAACGCGGACGAGCGAGGACCCGGAAGCGACGTCTTCGTGGTCTGACGAGCCTACGGTGATTCAGCCGCCGCCCCCGGCCACCCGTCTGACGGGGATCGTGGTCGACGAAGAGGGAGACGGCGTCTTGCTCGGACTCGAGGCCGACGGGACGATCGAGAGCCTGGAAGTCTTCACGCTCGAGAATCCGACGCGTCTGGTGATCGATCTGCCGGGCATCGAAGGCAGCGAACTCCCCGGAATCACGAAGGTGGAAGCAGCGCGCGTCGAGAGTATCCGGGTGGGAACTCATGGAGACAAGGTGCGGATCGTCGTCGACGGCGGTCCCGACGCGAGCGGCTTCGAGGGCCGGCAGATCATGCCCGGTACGACGGGTCTCTGGGTGGCGATTGGAGAAGGCGAGGACATCACGCAGGCGATGCAGCAGGCGCTGACGGCCTCGGAGTTCGCGTGGGCCGGGATCGGGACGTCCGGAGCGACCGTCGGAGAGATGGCGTCCGAGCATGATCTGGATGCGGTTCCTACCGACGAGCCGGCGCTGGCGATGACCGCTCGGGACGAGGGAGAGGCATCGACCGCAATGCCCGCTGCCGCAGACCCGGTGCCGACTGCGACTGCGACTGCGACCGACCCGACGACCGACGACCTCGCGCAGGTCTACGGCCTGCACTACGAGCGGACCGAGGGGCTGGATCGGGTCGCCATCCTGGCGGATTCGGCGCTGACCTACGACGCGGTCGCTCCCGACGCCGAGACGCTCGTGCTGCGAATTTCAGGGGCGGCGATCAGCGAGGAGGCCTCGGATCGCATCTTTCCGAAGCCGGGGGGGCCGATCTCGTTGATCCATGCCTTCCAGCAGCCGGAGGTCGGGACGCCCGAGGTCCGTGTGGTCTTCACCCGGGCTCCGAATCTGGAACCGGCCGTGGTACGGCGTGGCTCGATGCTCTTCGTCGAGTTTCGCGACATCGGGGTGGCGGCAGCCGCGCCCCCGGCGTTTCCCCAGCAGGGTGGCGACGGGAGTGAGGCAGCGCCGATGGCCGTGGCGTCAGGCGCCACTGACTCGTCGGGTACGGAACAGTCGATGGCTCAGCCGGAGGCTCGGGGGCACTCCGCGCAGATGCCCGGGTCGATGGTCGTCTCCGCCTCCGCGGATGGGATCGAGAACGCCTCGACGCTTCCGTCCTTCGATACGGGAGGTGGGATCGCAGGATCGGCGGGCCTCAGCGCCCCGGCCGACTCCCCTGCCGCCGCGATCGCGACGGCGGCGTCCCCGGCCGCTGCTCCGGCTGCGGTCGAGGTGCCCGCGGCGATCGAGGTGCTCGAGGAAGGCGGGCTCATCGATGGCAAGGAGTACCGCGGAAGGCGGGTCTCGCTCGACTTCAAGGATGTGGCGATCGCCGACGTCCTGCGGCTGATCGCCGAGGTGAGTGACCTCAACGTGATTGCTGGAGACGAGGTGAAGGGCAACGTCACCATCCGTCTCGTGGAGGTACCCTGGGATCAGGCGCTGGACGTGATCCTGATGACGAAAGGCCTAGGCTTCGTGCGCGTGGGCAACGTCCTCCGGATCGCTCCGATGGAGATCCTGAAGGCGGAGGAGGAGGTCCGACTCACCGAGCGCCGGAACAAGGAGAAGCTCGAGGATCTCGAGGTGAAGCTGCTGCCGGTGAACTACGCCGACGGCAAGGAGATCGAGGGCCTCGTGAAGCGGGTGCTCTCGGCACGGGGCACGGTGAACCTCGACAAGCGGACCAATACGCTGATCATCAAGGACATCAGCTCCGTGATCGACGAGGCCTCGGCCCTGGTGGCGGCCATCGATACCCAGACGCCGCAGGTCATGATCGAGGCGAAGATCGTCGAGGCAAACCTCGACTTCTCGCGGGAGCTCGGCTCGCTCTGGGGGGTCCAGACCCAGCAGTTCGAGGATCCCTTCAACGGGACCACGCCACGCGAGGACCTCGGTAGCGAGGATCTGACCTTCATCGACGACAACAGCCTGGCCTTCGCCAATCCGATCACGTCGTTGCCGACGGGGCTTCTGAGTGTGGGCGCCCTGATCCTCGACCAGGATTTCCGGGTCGATGCCCAGATCCAGGCGGCGGAGAGCACCGGAGACGGGAAGGTCATCTCGAGCCCTCGCATCGTGACCCTGGACAACAAGGAGGCGAGCATCGAGCAGGGCTTCTCGATCCCCTTCCAGACATTCGAGGGCGGCGATGCCAAGCTCGAGTTCATCGATGCGGTCCTCTCGCTCACCGTGACGCCGCACATCACGGCGGACGAGAGCATCATCATGGAGATCGAGGTGACCCGAGATGCGCCGGACAGCTCGATCCCGACGCCGACCGGGTCGCCCGCCATCGCCAAGAACGCGGCTGAGACCGAGACTCTCGTGAAGGACGGTCAGACGCTCGTCCTCGGCGGGATCTACACCATCGAAAAGAGCACACGACAGAGCCGGGTTCCGTACCTGCATCGAATTCCGATCATCGGGAACGCCTTCAAGAGCAACGAGGTGGCGGATTCGCGCAAGGAGCTGCTCGTCTTCGTCACCCCGCGCATCGTGCGCACGCCGGAGATCGCACGCAACTAGTCGCGCGTCCAATCCCGATGGTTTCGACCGTCGGGATGGGCGAGCGGATGGCATCGGTCCGCGCACCTTCGGTCGGCCGTCTTCGATTGGCTGCTCGGGATCGGTCATGGAGGAACGGGGGGAGCTTACTCCCCCCGTTTTTCTATACTGGGGCCGTGTCCGGGGGGGAACCCATCTATCTGGTCGGCATGATGGGCGTCGGCAAGTCGACGGTCGGAGCGCTGCTCGCCGAGGTGTTGGATCGGGGCTTCATCGATACGGATCGTGAGATCGAGCGGATGACGGGACGGAACGTCGCGCAGATCTTCGAGCAGGACGGGGAGGCGCGCTTTCGCGAGCTCGAGCGGGCGGCGATCGAGAAGACCTTCGAACGTACGCCGTCGGCCGTATTCGCCCTCGGTGGTGGGGCGATCGTCCAGCCGGGGATGCTGGACCGACTGAAGAGTCGAGGGCCGATCATCTATCTGAGAGCCACACCCGAAGCGCTCAGCGATCGGATCGGGGACGGCGCCTCGAGACCGTTGCTGGCAGGTCTGTCGGCCGGGGCCAGGGTGGCCCGATTGGCGGCATTGCTGGAGACGCGCCGTGTCTTCTACGAGCAGGCGGACCATTCGATCGACGCCGAGGAAGACGCGGCCGCGGTGGTCCAACGGATTCGCGAGTTTCTCGATCGTCGAACGGTGGTGGATCCAGGGTGACTCGGATGACGAATGAAGGGACGAGCCCCTCTCGTGGGAAGGCAGGCGAGCGGCCGGGGAAGAGGCCGCGATCCGGCTCCCTGTCGGCACGTCGGCGCGTCGGGGCTCGTCTCCGCGTCGAGCTCGCGGGACGGAGCTATCCGATCGAGATTGCGGCCGATTGGCTCGAGTCGATCGGCGAGCGGATCGCTCGCATGCTCGAGGCCCGCCGGATCGGATTGATCACGGTGCCGACCGTCGCTCGGCGCTACGCCCCGCGACTGACGCGCGGGCTGGCGGGCACTGGAGCACGGGTATCGCGGATCGTCGTGCCCGACGGCGACGCCAGCAAGAACCTGAAGCAGCTGGGTGAACTCTACGATCGCTTTCTGGAGCGCGAGTTGGATCGGCACTCCGCCGTCGTCACCCTGGGCGGGGGCATGGTGGGCGATCTGGGTGGGTTCGCCGCGGCGACCTTTCTTCGCGGCATTCCCTTCGTGCAGGTGCCGACGACGGTGCTCGCGATGGTGGATGCGTCGATCGGGGGTAAGACGGGGGTGAATCTCGCGCAGGGGAAGAACCTGGTGGGCGCGTTCCACCAGCCCTCCGGCGTCTTCATCGATACGGCCACGCTGCGTTCCCTGCCGCGTCGAGAGCGCGCCGCGGGCGTGGCGGAAATCATCAAGGCGGGGGCGATCTGGGACGCGGAACTCTTCGCGTGGCTCGAGGCCCATGTCGAGGACTTTCTCGACCTCGATCCTCGGGTCGTGATTCCGACCCTCGAGCGGGCCTGTGCGATCAAGGCGGAGGTGGTCGCCCGAGACGAGCGCGAGGGCGGCCTGCGGCGCCTGCTCAACTTCGGCCATACGCTGGCTCACGCCATCGAGTCCCACGCCGGCTATCGAGGCATCCTGCACGGCGAGGCGGTGGCGATCGGGATGGTATTCGCGGCGGAGCGATCAGAAGCGCTAGGGCTGTGTCCTGCCGGGGTGCGAGACCGTCTGGAGCACCTGTTGGTCCGGGCCGGCCTACCCACGCGTGCGCCCCGACGTAGCCGTGAGGCTTATCTCTCCGCCCTCGCCGTCGATAAGAAGAAGCAGGGCGATACGATCCACTTCGTGGCCTTGAAGGGCATTGGCTCCGCGGGGACGGTCTCGCTTCGACCGCGGGAGATCCTGCCGCCGGGCTGGAAGGCCTGAGAGGCGCCGGGCGGATGCCTGTGTGACGCAGGGGGGACCCGAGTCGCACCTGGTGGGCGAGTCAAGGAGGTGAGCATGGCCGATGCGGGATCCGATCGCCGGGACGAGGGATTGCGCGGACTGGCACGCCGCGAGCGGCTGGAACGCATCGCGGGTGCCGAGCGAGATCGACGCGACGGCCGCCATGCCATGGCGGCGGCCGCGCTGGGGGAGCCCAACGAGTGGCCCGCGCGGGTGGTGCTCGCTCTGACCCGGCTCGCCGTAGACGATCTGGACGGCGCTCGCGGGCTGCTCGAGGAGGGGCTCGATCGCTGGGCCCATGATCTGGGGTTGGGCGCGCTCGATCCGCCGTCGTTTCCGACCCTCGCCGAGGGCGGCGGCGTCGATGCGGAGGAGCTCGACCGGGCCTTCGCCGAGGCGGAAGCCGATGTCGAGCAGATGGTCGATGTGAACCGCGTGGCGGCCCGGGTGTTGATGGAGGAGCCGATCGGCCTGGAGGAGCTTTCCGGCGAGCTGGGGGGGCCGGGCGACCCGGAGGATCCATGCCAGGAGGGCGACGCCTTCGTCATGCCGGCGGAGCGAACCGTAGAGGTCCCGATCTCCAGGACCCGTGTGCTGGCGACCCTCGAG
>CAYWGW010000135.1:0-10976 GCA_964457385.1 uncultured Spirochaetaceae bacterium | reverse complement strand
CGTCGACCAGCCTCCAGGCGAGCGCCGTCGCCGCATCGATCCGGGCCCCCGAAAGTCCGAGCCAGGCCGTGCGCTGCCGACCGATCCGGGCGGGCAGACTGGCCGTGCCGCCAGCGCCGGGAACCAGGCCAAGGCCCACCTCGGGCAGGGCGAAGAAGGCATCCTCGTGGGCGGTGACATGGTGCGTGAAGGCCGGCAGCTCGACGCCGGCGCCGATACAGGCGCCGTGGACCTCGGCGCGCATGCGGGGCGCGAGCGCGGCGATCAGCCGCGCCGGACTGCGCGTCGTGCGGATCGCGTGGGCGGCGGCGGGATCGGGGAAGGATCCGAACTCGTCGAGGTCGCCTCCGCTGCAGAAGGACGCGCCCTCCCCGCAGAGCACGACCTCCTCGAGCGAGGGATCGCTGGCCACCAGCTGCAGCGCCTCACAGAGATCGTCTCGCATCGCCCGGGAGAAGGCGTTGTGCCGGGCCGGCCGCGAGAGGCGGATTTCGAGTCGACCCCGGTCGCGCTCCAGGCGGCAAGCGGGACCGGCCTCCTCGACGATCCGAGGCTCGGCGACCGGAGGCTCACCGATCGCAGCGGATCCCGCACCGCGCCGCCGACGGAGCCAATCCTGGAACTCGCGACCGGATTGGAGCGTCGAGTAGGCGAAGGACTCCGCCACCAACGCCTCGTGGATCGATCGGCCCGACGCCGCCCGCAGCAGCTGGACCAGGGCCAGCGCGGCGATCGGCGTGCGTTCGAAGCCCCGCCGGAGATCTGCCAGCGCGGACCGATCCGGAACGACCACGTCGCAGCAGGCGGCGAGCCGCTCGACGAGCGGCGCATCGAGCGCCCCGCCCAGGGCGACTGTGACACATGAAAGAGTCGGAATCCGATCCAGGAGCCGAGCGAGCGCCTCGGTCCCCAGAGTACCGGCGCCGTTCTCGAGGTCGACCACGAGACAGCCCGCGCCCTCGACTGGATCCGCCACGAAGGAGAAGGCCTCGTCCGCGTCGGGCGCCTGCAGCCGATCGGCCAGCTCGCGCGGCGGCCAGGGGCGCGGCGCCGCGCCGCTCAATCGGATTCCCGCAGCGCCTCGCGAACCTTCCGGCGCAGCAGCTTGCCCGTCTCGTTGTAGGGCAGCTCGCTCCAGAACTCGATCCGCTCGGGCGTGCGCGACGACCGCAGCCGATCCTTCACCCATTGCTGAAGCGCCGCGACCGAGGTCGGATGGGACTCGCTCTGGACGACGACCGCAGCCACGGCCTCGCCCCATTGCTCGTCGGGCACCCCGACCACCGCCACGTCGAGCACCGAGGGATGCTCGAGCAGCACGTCCTCGATCTCGCCCGGCGACATGTTCTCGCCGCCGCGAACGATGACGTCGTCCATGCGACCTTCGAGGAAGAGGTAGCCGGCCTCGTCGAGGTAGCCGCCGTCGCGCGTGTTGAACCAGCCCTCGTCGTCGAGCAGGCTGCCCTGACCGCGGTACTCGCCCGAAACCTGCTCGCCCCGCACGTGGATGAGACCCCGTCCGCCCGGCGGCAGCGGCGTACCGTCCTCGGGATGGCAGACCCGGACCTCGATCGTCGGCAGCGGCTGCCCGACCGAGACGAGTCGCCGGCGCACCTTCTCGTCGTCACTCGCCATCGCCTCGCGATGGTCGACCGGCCCGAGCAACGCGATCGTCGAGCTGGTCTCGGTGAGCCCGTAGGCGTTCGTGAAGTCGGTCTCGGGAAAGAGCCGCATCGCCTTCTCGATCACGGCCTGGGGCATCTTGCCGCCGCCGTAGGAGAGCGCGCGCAGGCTCGACAGCCCCGCCGTCTCCTGGCCCTCGAGCGCGTCGACGATGCGCGCCAGCATCGTCGGCACGACGAAGGCATGGGTCACGGCATTCGCTCGCGCCGTCTCGAGCCAGGCCTCCGCCGTGAAGCTCGGCAGCTGCACGACGCGCCGACCGGAGTAGACGGAGCTCGCGATCGAGGCCATGCCCGCAATGTGATAGGGCGGCACGCAGACCAGCGCCGCGTCGGTCTCCGCGGCGCCCATGAACTCGACGGTACCGAGTACGTAGGAGACCAGATGCTTCTGGCGCAGCACGGCGGCCTTGGGCGCCCCCGTCGTCCCACTCGTGAAGAGCAGGATCGCCGTGTCCTCGGGCTCCATCGACCAGGGCTTTTCATGCGCCGCCGCGTTCTCGCCCCGCAGCGACTCGAGCAGGTCGTCGCGGCAGGCCACCTCGAGATCCGGGTTCCGCCCGTCAGCCGCCAGCTTCTCGCCGAGTCGGATCGAACGCTCGGAATCGGTCACCAGCCGCCCGGGGCGGAGCTGCGCGAGCAACGCGTCGAGCTCCGCATCCGTCAGGCGGTAGTTCAGCGGCGCGAAGGGCACCCCGGCCCAGGAGGCGCCGAAGAGTCCGATCGGCACGGCCAGGGTGCTCACATCGAGCATCGCCAGATGCCGGGTGCGCCCGTCGTCGAGGGAGGCCGCCAGCGCCCCGGCCGCGTCGAAAAGCTGCCGATAGGTCAGCCGATCCCCGGCGTTCTGGAAGGCGACCCGATCGCCGTAGGCGCCCGCCGCCATCTCGAGGAGCATCATCAGATTCATCGTGCACCCGTGCCGGAGGAACGTGCCGGAGGGATCAGTCCGAGCTGGGGAGCGGCTTCGCGCCCTTGATGGAGAGCGGCTGCCCGTCGACGGCGAGACCGCCCTCGCCGGGCTTGGTGCAGAGGATCTCGAGGTCCCCCGCCTCGTTGGCATAGCGCTTCCCCATCTGCGTGCCCTGCTTGTGATCGGGCGACAGCGTGACACCAGCAGGCGGATCGGCGGCGAGCTCGATCACCGGCACGCCGCCACATGTCAGTGTCACCTCTTCCTTGGGCGCCACGACGATCATCAGCTCACTGCTGCACACGGCACTCTTGAGTCGGGTGCCAGCCTTCAGAAGGGCCATCTTCTCCATCTCCTCTGTATTCGCTCTCGCCCGGTATTTCGCTCTCGCCCAATCCTCGTCCGTGTCGCCTGCCCACGACCGGAATCGGTCTCGCGGGCGCCCGACCCCTCCACGCGCGCTCGCAGCCGCCGCGGGTGACCGAGAGTACGGATTTCGGGTTCCGAATGCTAACGTCCGTGCGGACGAGATCCCGATGCCTTCCTTCCGCCCCTCTTCGCAGCCAGCCCCCGCGCACGCGTCGCCCCGCGGCGTTGCAGGCCGCTCGCGGCCCGACCGAGGTCACGGCCATCCGCGAAATCACGGTGCAGCCGGCTACGCGCGCACGCTGCTCAACGACTGCGGAATCGATGCCGACGACGACGACATCGACGACCTTCTCGGGCAAGAACGGACCTCGGATTCAGCGGCCCTCGACTGGGCTCGCAGCGGGGCGATGGCGCTGACGGGCGCCGCGGGCGAGGCGCCCCGCTTCGCCGCCGGTCCACTGGCGATGGCGACCCGGGGCGCCGGGCGGGCGCTGGCGGCGCTGGCCCCCGGAACGCCGCTCACCCGACTCGATGCGCCGGCGCTGCTCGGCGAGCGCGCTGCGATTCTCGGGCTCGCGCGGAGAGGGAGGATCTCGGCCGGAGGCAGCGCGCGGCTGCTGCCCGCGCGCGATGGCTGGATCGCACTGAATCTGCCGCGCGAGGAGGATTGGGCGCTCGTGCCCGCCTGGCTGGAAGTGGCCCCCCGCGCCTTCTCCGTCCGGGACTGGCCACGGATCGCGCGCACGCTCGTCGATCGTCGGAGCGAGGAGCTGATCGCGCGTGGACGATTGATGGGCCTCGCCGTCGCACCCGCGAGCCGGAAGGTCGCGAGCGATCATCCGTGGATGGCGTGCACGCCCACGCCCACGCCCATGAAGGCGGATACGGCGAGGACGAGCCGTCCGAGCGTCCCGCGTCGGATCCGGCTGCTCGACCTCACCCATCTCTGGGCCGGCCCCCTGGCGACCTCGTTGCTGGGCCTGGCCGGGATCGACGTGCTCAAGATCGAGAGTCCGACGCGCCCGGATGGGGCACGGAGCGGGCCGCGGGCCTTCTTCGATCTGCTCCAGGGAGGCAAGCGGGGAGGCGCCCTCGATCTGCATCGGGCGCCAGACCGCGCCCGCTTCGAAGTCCTGCTCGAGCAGGCGGACGTCGTCGTCGAGAGTGCTCGGCCGCGCGCCCTCGAGCAGCTCGGCTACGACGCGGGCAGCTGGCTCGCCACGCGACCGGGGCGGATCTGGGCCTCGATCACCGGCTACGGCCGTCGGGGCGAGCAGCGCGACTGGATCGCCTTCGGCGACGATGCGGCGGTCGCTGCGGGACTGGCCTGGCCCGCCGCGAGCACGGACCCGAACGCCGATGCGCAGCCGACGCGGCCCTGCTTCTGTGGCGACGCCATCGCCGATCCGCTCACCGGGCTGCATGCCGCCGTCGGCATCCTCGCCCATCTTCGGACGGGACGAGGCGGCCTGCTCGACTTTTCCCTGGCCGGCGTCAGCGCGCAGGCCGGGTCGGCGGCTCTCCCGACACATCCCGGGGCGCGGGTCCTCCCAGTGATTCCGGAGGGCCCGACCGGCTGGAGCGTGCTTGCGGACCAGCGACCGGTTCCGATCGCGTCGCCCCGGGCTCGCAGGCCGCTCGCCCCTGCCCCGGCGCTGAGGCCGATGCAGGACGGCGGTGGCTGGGACGATGGGGAGGACCACCCGTGCTGATCCGGAACGCGGAGGTGGACGGACGCCGCGCCGACGTGCGCTGCGCCGGAGGTCGCATCCTCGAGATGGCAGATCGGCTCGCCGGGCGTCCGGGCTCGGAGCAGGAGCTCGACGCGCGGGGCGGCGCATTGCTGCCCGGTCTGCACGATCACCATCTCCATCTGCTGGGCCTGGCGGCCGCACTCGAGTCCCTCGACTGTGGCCCCCCCGCCGTGCGCACGTCCGACGAGCTCCGGCGAGTTCTGGCCGAGGCCTCGCCCGACCGGACGGGCTGGCTGCGCGGCCGGGGCTATCACGACTCCGTGGCCGGCACCCTCGACCGCACCCGGATGGACGCTCTGCGCGCGGACCGGCCGATCCGCATCCAGCATCGCAGCGGCGCGCTGTGGATGCTGAACTCGGAGGCTCTGCGCCGGCTCGAGCTGGAGCCGACGGAGAGTCTGCCCGAGGGCCTCGAGCGCGACGCGGCCGGGCGTCCGACGGGCCGGCTCTTCCGCCTCGACGGCTGGCTCAGGAGCCGCCTTCCGAGCCGCCCGGAGCCGACGCTCGCCGCCGTGGGCCGCGTACTCACACTCTCTGGTGTCACGGGTGTCACCGACGCGACCCCGAGCAACGGCCCTGCCGAGCAGGCCCTGCTCGAGGGAGCGCAACGACGGGGCGAGCTGCCCCAACAGATCCTGCTGATGGGCGGGCTCGATCTACGCGTGCCGGCGGCAGGCTCACGAATCGACCTCGGAGCCCGGAAGCGCCTGCTCGACGAACCCGCGCTCCCCGACCTGGCCGAGCTCGTGCACTGGATCGGGGAAGCCCACGACCTCGATCGACCCGTCGCATTCCATGCGGTGACGCGCACCGAGCTGCATTTCGCCCTCGCCGCCCTGACGGAGGCGGGCTCGCTGCCCGGTGACCGGATCGAGCATGCCTCGGTGGCTCCGGAAGAGACCCTCGAGCCGATCCGACGGCTCGGCCTCACGATCGTGACCCAGCCGGGCTTCGTGGCCGAAAGGGGCGACGCCTATCGCCGCGAGGTCGAGCCGCGCGATCTGAGCGTGCTCTATCGCGTGCGCCGTTGGCTGGACGCCGGAGTCGCGCTCGGCGGAGGAACGGACGCGCCCTTCGGTACGCCCGATCCCTGGCGAGCCATGTGGGCCGCGGTCGAGCGCAGGACCGAGGAGGGCGAAATCCTCGGTGCCGATGAGCGGGTCACCCCCGAGCAGGCGCTCGCTCTCTTCACGACCGCGCCGCGCCGTCCCGGAGGCCCGATCCGGCGTGTGCGCACCGGACAGACGGCAGATCTCTGCCTGCTCGACCTGCCCTGGGCTGAAGCGCGACACCAGCTCGCACGAGAGCGGGTGCGCGCGACCTTCGTCGCCGGTGAACGGGTCGAGATCAGCGAGGATCCCACCTCCGTCTGAGCCGTTCGGGACCCGGTCTGCGCGCCAGGACCCTGACCGGGCCCCGGGACTCAGCCTGCGCGCCGGTCTTGCCGATGAGCTGCGCAGCCGCGCGGCGAGGCGTTGCGGCGAGTGCCAGGGAGCTTTTCGATGTTCATGTCTCTGCGGATCCTCGCCCTGGCCCTCGGACTCATGCTGGTGGCGAGCTGCGGCGAGCCGCCGGATCCGCGCCTGCGCGAGCGGCTCGTGCTCCTCGACGGGCCCCACCTCGAACGTCTGCTCGAACACCTGGCCCGACTCGAGGGAACGCCAATCGCGAGGCACGCGAAGAGCCTCCGCGGCCGACTCGGCGGTTGCACGACCGTCTGGGGCACTCCGCGAGCGGGCGGCCGGGACGCGGCCCAGACGGCACTCGCGGATCTGCGCTGCCTGACGGCGGAGGACGAGGACGATGAACGGCTCGCGCTCGCCCGCCGTCGGAGAGGCGATGCAGCCGGCTGGATCCAGTGGCCACTCGGCGAAAACGGGCGGCTCGAGCTGGCTCTCGAGTTGGTGGGCGAGGATCTGGCCCTCACGGGTCGGGTGAAGCCGGCGGCCAGTGCCGGCGCGCTGGCCCTGCTCGTTCCCGGACAGTCGCCGCCGGCCGCCCCGGCGATCGAGCCCTCGCGCGCCGTCATCCATCTGCGCGTGAAGCCCGCCGATGGTCTGTCCCTCTCGCAGTGGATCCCGACGGGCGGGCAGGCGGATCGGCTCTTCGCATTGAAGGGGCGGCTGCTCGAAGGCGCGCTCCTCGAAGGTACCTGGGAGCTCGCCTTCGTGACGCCCGAGACTCCCGGGTCGCTGCCGTTGCCGGTGGCGGCACTACATCATCGGATGGAGGATCCGATCCGGCGGGCTGTCGACGAGGCCCTCGACCAGCTCGAGCGGACCTGGCCGATCCGGCGAACCCCGCGACGCTTCGGCCTCGACCGCGACGCGGGCCCGTCCACGGCGGCACGCGCCGCCCTGGACGCCGGCGTCGACGGCGGCTGCTATCTGGATCTACCCCTGTTGCCGGAGCTCGCCCCCTGCTGGGCCGTCACGCCCGACGCCCTGCTGATCGGCTATCGACCCGAGGCCATCGAGCGGGCCCTGGCCGGACCCGACGTCTCCACCTTCGCGGCCTCCGGCTCCGGCCCGGAGTCCGCCGTCTCGGGGCCGCGCACCGCCGCCACCCGACTGGACGTCGACTTCGACCGGCTGCGCGCCGTCGACCGCGCTCTGGCACCGGATGCCGAGGGAACGAGGCCCGCCGATCTCTGGTCGAAGCTCGCTCTACGATGGCGGGAAGAGCGCGATGGCACGATCTCGCTCGACGCGCGGCTGGAGGCCCGACCATGAGGACCGAGCGATCCTTAGCACCGCCCCGACCGCGGCCGCGCCCGCAGCACCCGATCGCGGTCACCGGCGCGATCGTCGTTCTGGCGTTCGGATCGAGCCTGACGGGATGCGACGACCGCCCGGCGCAGCAGCGGGCCCGAGCCACCTGCGAGGCGCTGGCCGAAGAACGCTTTGCGGACGCGATCGCTCTCGGCGCCGGCCCGCTCGATGCGCGCGGCGCCGACCGCGAAACCGCCGAGTGTCGCTGCTTCGCCTCGCTGTCGTCGGGGGATCGCGACGCCTGCACCCAGCTCCTCGATCCGCTCCTTTCCGCGCCGGAAGCGGACGATTGGATCCCGCATCCGGTGCTGACGAAGCTGATGGTCCGGACCTGGCGGGACAGCGGCCGACTCGAGGCCGCCGCCAGGCTCGCCGAGCGCGCCGCCCCGGAACAACGAGAAGACCTCGACCTGCTGCAGCTCGAGCTGATGCTCCGCAGCCAGCTCGAGGACGAATCGGACGTCCTCGCCGATCTCGAGCAGCGACTGGAGGCAGATCCGAGCTGGATTCCCCAACGGCTGGTGCTCTCCCTGGCCTGGATGCGGCGCTCCCGACACGAGGCCGCCGTGCGGGTTCTCGGCGACACGCCGCCGCCGAAGGGACATCCGTTGACCCTGCCCTGGTTCGAGTCTCGCGTTCTCGCGCTCGCCGCCGCGGACGATCTGGCCGGCGTACAGGCGACCTTCGAGTCCTGGCGAGCCACAGGCTGGGATCCCATCGATCTCGCGGCGCGCTATGCGCTCCGGATCTCGGTCGGCCACCTCGTCGACCCCGAGCGGGACAAGATCTCGTTGCTGCGAGATGCGATCGCGACCCAGGAAGAGCTTCGCGATCGGAAGATCGTCTGGGGTCTGCATCGGCGACTGATCGCCGAACTGCTGGCCGCCGACCGACCGGAAGAGGCGCTGCAGGCCTACGATGCCGCCATCGAGGTGGTCTCGATCGACGACATCACGCGGGAGGAGATCGAGCGCGCCGTCCGACGTGCGTCCGGGAGTCCGAGCGGAACGACAAGCTCGGCCGACCCGATCGAGGCGGTGTCCAGACTCCGCTTCCAGCTCCCGTCCGGGACCGGGGGCGCCACGCTCTGGGTCTCGCCCGGCCCGGACGAGCCCCCGGACATCGGCTACCGACCGTGGCCGGTCACGGGCGACGAGCCGATCGTCGTCGAAGCGCGATCGGGTGATCATCCGCGCCGCTATGTGCTCGAAGATCGCGAAGGGCGCGTCCGCGCCTCCGGCGCCGTCTGGCCCGAAGCCGGGGCACCGGTCGATGTGCCGATCCGGCTGCGCCCGCCGACCCCCACACAGCGCTGGACTCCGCCGAGCCGGGCCGGGGGAGACGGCCGCAGGCGCGTCTTCGCCATCCTGGCGGACTGTGCGGATTGGCGACTGACGGAGTATCTGCGTCGACGGGGCGAGCTGCCCTTTCACGATCATCTCATCGAGCAGGGCTACCGAGCCGTCCTGGAGAGCAATCCGCCGTTCACCGCCGCCGCCCTCCACGCTCTCGTCTGGCCTGCGGCGGCCGCCCCGCCCGACACGATCGGATGGATCCACCAACTCGGTCTCGAGCTCGCCGGCCTCGAATCGATCGGTCGCAATCCGCTCGACTGGCTCTCCTTCGTGCTACCCGAACGAGCCAACCTCTTCCAGACCCTGGGCTCGGGCCCGATCGTGACCGCCAACATGCTCCTCTCGCACGGCCGCATCGAGGCGGGGCGCCACGCCGAGATCATCGGCCCGCACGGAGAGCACCGCGATCTCCCGTCCCAGAACGCCTATCGATCGCTGCAGCCCAACGAGCTCGAGCGCCATCCCTCCCTAGCCCAGGACATGCATACGCGACGTTTCGCACAGGCGATCGCCGCGGAGATGGACGTCGCCGACGATCTCGCCCGTCAAGGCGAGGTCGACTTCCTCTTCTTGCGTCTGGAATCCCTCGACCTGATGACCCACGGCTACTTCGGAGCACTCGACGGACGCGGGCAGGACGACGCGCAGGGTCCCCTCATGGCCAGCTATCGATACATCGATCAGCGGCTGGCCGACCTCTACGCGCTGCTCGACGAGGACGATTGGCTCGTCTACCTCTCGGATCATGGGATCCGGTCCTCCATGAAACACGAGGAGGACGCGATCTTCGTGGCGCTCGGCGAAGGCGTGCCGCGGGGCCGGGCGCCGGGCCAGCCCTCTCTGCGCGGTGTGCCGCATAGCCTGGCGGCAATGCTCGGGGTGGAGACCGACTGGCCTCGCTCCGGAACGACGCCCTGGCTGATCGCGCACACGGACCAGGACGGCAACGGCAACGGCAACGGCAACGGCAACGATGAGACCGCGGACGAACCCGCCGCGCGACCGGTGGTGTCGATCGGAGCGAGGGAGCCCGTCGCCCAGCCCCGCCCACGATCACGGGAATGACGGGAGTCCTCCCTCCGAGGCGATCCTCGGCTGCCCCTTCGCTACCGTTCACTGCATGCCCGGAAGCATCCGCGTCGAGCACGACGGCCCCGTCGCCTCGATCCTCTTCGACCACCCGGAACGCCGCAACGCCATCACGGCGGCGATGTGGCAGGAGATTCCCGTCGTCGCGCGGGAGCTCGACCGCGACGACCGTGTCCGCGTCGTCATCCTGCGTGGCGCCGGCGAGATTGCCTTCGTCTCCGGTGCCGACATCTCCGAGTTCGCGGAGCAGCGCCGCGGCCCGGAGGCCCAGCGCTACGAAGCCCGGAACTGGGCCGCCTTCGACGCCATCGAAGCGATCCGTAAGCCGGTCCTCGCCGCCATTCACGGGTTCTGCATCGGCGGCGGCTGCGCCCTCTCGCTGACCGCCGACCTACGCTACTGCGCCGACGACGCAGTCTTCGCGATCCCGGCGGCCCGGCTCGGGCTCGGCTACAACCCGCGCGGGCTGCGCACCCTGATGCGCATCGTCGGAGAGAGCGCCGCCAAGGAGATCTTCATGACCGCCCGCCGCTTCGACGCGCAGGAGGCGCACGCCCTGGGCCTGGTCAACCGCGTACTGCCCAAGGACCAGCTCGACGCAACCGTTGCCCGGACGGCGGAGACTCTCGCCGACAACGCCCCGCTGACGCTGCGGGCGGCCAAGCTCGCGATCGCCGATGCCGGGCGAACCGAGGCGGAACGGAATCCGGAGGCGGTCGAGGAGGCCATACGCGCCTGCTTCGAGAGCGAAGACTATGCAGAGGGCGTCGAGGCCTTCCTCGGCAAACGGCGTCCGAAATTTCGCGGACGTTGATCCGCTTTCCACCACCACAGCCAGCACGGCGGTAGGGCCTTCCCGTGATCGAGATCGAGTTCTGGGTCGTGCTCGCCGTCGGTGCCGGGCTGGCGCAGACGACCCGAAACGTCGTGGCCCAGAGTCTCGCCGCTCGGATCTCTCCCGCCCTCAACAGCTGGTCGCGCTTTGCCTTCGCGTTGCCCCTGGCCACCGCGGCCTGCCTGCTCTCGATGGCGCGCTCGGGAAT
>CAYWGW010000134.1:0-11237 GCA_964457385.1 uncultured Spirochaetaceae bacterium | reverse complement strand
GCTCGGGGTCACTCGCGTCGCCGCTCCCGGCGCCCCTCCACGATGTCGGGCTGCATCGGCGCCAGGGCGGCGAGCAGCTCGTTCTGGGTCGCGGTCGGCAGCCGCAGCCCCTCCATCACGCGGATCAGCGCCTCGACGAGCGCGTTGAAGTCCGCCTCGCGGATGCCCATTCCGCGATGGACCTCCAGCATCGACGCGCCCTCGTAGCGGCACGGGCCGCCGGCGACTTCGCAGAGATGCAGCGTCAGCTGCTCACGGAAGCGAGCGATGTCGGCGCTCCGGAAGTGGCGGGCGATCCGCTCGTCCGCCGCCATCTCACGCAGCAGTCGGTCGACCAGCCGATCGAGCCCCGGGCGCTCGCCGAGCTGCGTGTAGAGGCTCGGGGCGGCTCCCGGTCTGGCCGCGCAGCCCGCGACCGTGACGGTGATTGTGGCCGCGACCAGGACCGAGGCCGCGGTCGCGATTATGACCGAGGCCGTGACGGCGCGCGCCGTGACTCGCGCCCTTCCGACTCCGAAGCCGCGCCGGCGACCGCGCCGTCGCACGCTCCGGAAGTCGCGGCTGCGAACCCCCGTCCCGGCTCTCCGCGGCTCCATCAGAAGCTCCCCTGGATCGAGAGATAGGCGCCGTCCTGGTTCCCGAAGCCGGCGATCTGGCCGAGTCGGGCGTAGGAGGCGACGACCTTGAAGTGTTTGTTCGGGACGACCGCGAGAAACACGTCCTGCCAGGGATCCTCGTCGGCGAAGGAGAGGTTCCGTCGCTTCTGGCGGAACTCGTAGCCCAGGGCGATCCGTCTCGTCAGGAAGATCGCGGCCGAGCCCTCGAAGACGACGCCGTACTCGCCGCGATCGTCTCCGCCGAAACCGAGCAGCCCGATCTGATTCGCCCGCGTCGCGCGGACCGTGCCGTTCAGCAGCACGTTCCGTCCCGCCACGACATCGAGGAAGAGCTTCGTCGCACTCACGTAGACGTCGATGCCCCAGTCGTCGTCGGCGCCCACCGCGCGGGGGAGGTCGAAGTCGAGATTGTGCTTCGCCTGGGCGCCGACCGAGACCACCGGAAGCGACCCGTAGACGAGATCGCCGAAGGCCCGGACCTTGAGGCCGAAGACGTTCTGCTCGAGTGTCTCGTCGAGGGGGCGGACCTCGAAGCGCTGATGGGCGAAGGAGAGCTCCACGCGGTCGTACAGACCGACCCCGATGCCGAAGCTGGCGAGCGTGTAGTCGTCGACGAAGACGCCGGTCGCGAAGGCGGAGCCCCCGATCTGGTCCTCCGTCCCGGTCCCCGTGATCACGGCCCAGGGGACGAGTCCTCCACCGGCCGAGCCCTCGATCTGGGTCGCTCCGTCCGTCGCGAGCAGTCGCCCTCCGGCCCAGCCGGCCGACGCGCCCATCCCCCACAGACCGAGCGCGACCAGACCGGCAACGCGCCCGAAGGCCAGCCAGGCGCATCGCCCACCGACGCGCCCGCCGGCGTTTCCGAAGACGAGCCCGGCGACCCGTCCGGTGACGCGCGCGCCGGTGCGCCCGTCTGCGCGCATCCATTGCTCACTCATCGAGGCCCTCCTTTTCGAAGCGATCGAGCCAGAGGACGAGCTGATCCGCGGGCATCGGCCGTGCGATCCAGTAGCCCTGGACCCGGTCGCAGCCCCGCGCCTCGAGCAGACGCCAGGTCGTGCGATCCTCGACGCCCTCGGCGACGACTTCGAGACCGAGGCTGTGGGCGAGGTCGATGGCCGAGCGGACGATCACGTCGTCGACGGTGCCCTCGCGCAGGAAGCGAACGAAGGTCTGGTCGATCTTGAGCTCGTCCGAAGGCAGGTTCCGGAGCTGGGCCAGGGACGAGTGGCCCGTCCCGAAGTCGTCGATCGCCACGCCGATGCCGATCTCCCGGATCCGTCGGAGAGACTCGGCGGCCCGCACCGGGTCGGTCATGATCGCGCTCTCGGTCACCTCGATCTGGATTCCCGCCGCTCCCTTCGGCGATTCGCGCAGCCGTTCGGCCAGGCGCTCGGCGAGGCTTCCCTGGGAGAGGTCGATCGCCGACAGATTGATCGAGATCTCGAGATCGAGGCCGGCACGGATCCAGGCTTCGCGCTGGGCCAGCGCCGCGTCCACCACCCAACGAGAGAGCCGGTCGATCGATCCCGCCTGCTCCGCGACCGCGACGAACTCGGCCGGGTTCATCCGGCCCATCCGATGATGCTCCCAACGCACGAGGGCCTCGACCCCGTGGACACGCCGGGTCCGGACGTCGAGCTTCGGCTGATAGTGGAGCTCCAATTCGTCGCGCTCGATCGCCCGCTCGAGCTCGATCAGGATCCCGACCCGTCGCTGGTTCGCCTCCTCGAGCCCGGCCTCGTAGCGCGCGACCGGGACCCGCTGATCCTTCGCGCTGGCCAGCGCCATCTCCGCACGACGGAGCAACACGTCCGCGTCCGCTGCGTCGTCGGGCGCGACGGCGAACCCGGCCGCGAGGTCGAGGGTGACGTGGGCGCCCCGGATCGCATGGGGTCGTCCGAGCTCCCGGATCCACCCCTCCACCTGCGCTTGCAGCTCCTCGACGCCGACCCGCGGCGCGATCACGAGGAACTCGTCGCCGCCGATCCGGGCCAGCCAGTCGACGCCCGCCAGCGACCGCAGACGCTCCGCGGTCCGGCATAGCACCTCGTCTCCGATCGCGGCGCCGAGCGTCCCGTTCACGTCCTTCAGGCGATCGATGTCGAGCACGATGGCGGCGAAGGCCTCGTCGCCATGGGATCCCAGCCGACGCGTGAGCTCCGGGGGAACCGCCGAGCGGTTGGGCAGGCGCGTGAGCCCGTCGTGGGACGAGTGGTACAGGATCTCGCGTTCCCGGTCCGCCAGGGCCTCCTGCATCACGCAGAACGTCTCCGCCAGATCGCCGATCTCGTCCGAGGAGTGCACCTCGAGACGGGTCTCGAAATGGCCCGCCGAGAGTGCCCTGGTCGCCTCGACGAGCGCAGCGATCGGACGCGTCAGGCGCCGGGAGGTCACGAGAGCGCCGCCGAACGCCAGCGCGACGCTCAACGCGAAGAACCGGATCAGGTCCGCCCGCAACGAGTGAAACGTGCCGAACGCCTCGGCGCTCGAGGTGCGGAGGATCGCCCCGGTTTCATGCTGCTCATCGTCGCCGATCCGGAGCGAGAGCGAGATCCAGTCGCTCCCGGGGAGCAGCACGGGATCTCCCGACAGGCTTCGCAGCTCTCCAGCTGCCAGCGCCGAAGCCAGCTCTGCCTCGCCCTCCATTCCGTGGGTCGAGGCGATATGCGGCGGTCCGCCGGGCGCGGGCACCGACCAGAATGCGACCTCGAGGCTCGTGAGTCGGCGCAGCTCCCGTGCGAGCACCGCGTCGAGCTCGAATCCCATGCCGACCCAGCCGATCGTGAGGGGCGCCTTCACCGGGGCCAGCACGATCTGATGGGGCCTTCCGTTGGCGAGCAGCACGCCCGAGGCCCGCCCCTCGTCGCGAGCCCGGTCCAGCAGCTCCCGGAGACTCGGATCCTCGGCATCAAGGGCCAGGTTAGGCGGCGTCCAGGCCCCGACGACCTCCTCGAGGTCGACGTAGAAGGTGAGGTCGGCCTCGATGCGGGCGCCGTGGTTGGCCAGCGCCGACTCGATCGTAGGCCGGTCCGCGGTCGCCACGGCCTGCTTGAGCCCGAAGTCGCTCACGAGAACCGATACGCTCTCGAGCAGACGATCCTCGCGTACTTCGACCAGGCGTTGGAAGATGCGGCCACCCGAGGCGAGGCTCGCGTGTACGTGGGCTTCGGCGTCCTGACGGCTTCGCGAGAGTACGACCCAGCTCGTCATGAGCTGCATCGTCAGGATGATCCCGAGCATCGTGACGAGGAAGCGCGCCGCAACACCGAAGCGCTTCATCACGGACCGCTCTGGAAGAGATCCTGAAGATCGTCTTCCGGTGGCTCGAGCGTCGTGGGTCGGGGCGGAGCGCGCTGCGACAGCGCCAGGACGATCTCGCCCCCCGCGACGAGATCCATTGTCTGCTCGAATACGACGCTCTCCGGCAGACGCGGATGCCGCACGCGCACGAGGTGCGGACCGTCGCCGACGTCGCGGATCGTCGTGAGGCCGCGGTCGTCGGTGACACCGAAGAGCGACGTCTCCAGGACATAGACGTAGCCCAGCATGTAGTCGTGGATGTTGCATCCGAGGACCACCAGCCCCGGCTGGTCGAAGTGGACCGGGGCCGCTTCGAAGCCGCGGTAGAGCCTGCGCTCGAAGGTCTTGGGCGCCGAGAACGAGTAGATGCTGTGGCGGATCTGGTCGCTGTTGGGGAAGTCCACGACCGTGTCCCGCTCCACCGCCGACACGTGGGGGACGAACTGCCGATCGCTCTGGTCGACGACGGCCCGCCGAGGCGCGTCTCCGGCGCTCCGTGACGAGACGTCCGGCGACGCGGGACCCGCCGATGTGCGACCCGCCGCCGCGGTACCCGCCGCCGCGCGGCCGGTCGACGCGAGACCTGCCGACGACGAGGCGCCGTCGGCCCCGGGATGGATCTCGACGATGGCGTCGAGCACCGGACGCCCGTCGGGCCCCTCGACCCGGACCCGCAGATCCGCCGCCGCCGCGTCCCGGGACAGAACGCAGAGCAGAGCGACGAGGCCGAGGCCCGCCCGCAGGTGCACGGCAGCGATGCGAATCGTCCCGACCACGCATCTTGTTTCGTCGTGCGCGAAGGCTCGCTTGAGGCGGCGGGACTGACGGGACCGACGGCAGCCCGGACGGGCCTACCCGGCCTCGTTGGGGCCTGATGATCAGGCCGGCGTCTCGCGGCAATCGCTCAAACGCAGCGTGCAGTCCACATCGATGAGACACCCGAGCTTCCCGTCAGTATCGTCGGGCGATGGAAGCTGGACCCGAGCCGGGAGTCGCCGCATGACCGCCGCCTGTCCCTACGCCGATTGGATGCCGGGGAGCGTGGCGTTCTGCGAGGAGCGGCTCTGCGCCTGGATCGTCGAGCCCTCCAATACCTTCTCGTCCCTCGCCTATCTGATCGTGGGTGCCTGGATGTGGCGGGAGCTGGAGCGGCCCCGGGACGCGCGGCTGGTCTGCATCGTCGTGGCGCAGATCATGATCGGCCTGGGCTCGCTGCTCTTCCACGGAACCGGGACGCTGGCCGGGGAGCTGGTGGATCAGACGGGCATGTTCCTGCTTTCGTGTCTGATCCTGACCCTGGCGGCCGCGACCACCTGGGACTGGTCCGCCCGGACCGGAGCCTGGAGCTATGCTGGGGCAGTGGGCATGAGCGCGGGGGTCAACGCCTGGATGCCGCGGATCGGGATCCCGCTCTTCGCGGCACAGCTGCTGGCGGGCATCGTCTGGGAGCTGCGGCTTCATCGTCGGGCGTTGGATCGCGGGCCCCATCGGTACCTGTTTCGCTCGCTCGCGATCTTCGCGGTGTCCTTCGTGTTCTGGGCGCTGGACATCAGCCGGGTGCTGTGTCGGCCCGACAATCATCTCGTGACGGGACATGCGGTCTGGCATGTGCTGAACGCATTCTCGATCTACGAGCTCTACCGCTTCCAGCGAGCGCGTCTGGCGGCGCGTGTCTCGACGGCGATGGGCTCGGCGAGCGGGAGAGAGACGAGCGAATGAGCGACTACTACGAACCTCATGCCCGGCTCCGGCTCGGGAAGACTGTCGTGCTGGGCGGGCAGATCGGCTGCGGCGCGGCGGCGATCGGACGCAACGTCGCCGCGCGCATCGGTCTCTCCTTCTCCGAGGTCGACCGCCTGATCGAGCACGAGGCCGGGATGTCGCTGGCGAAGCTCGCCTTCGAGGACGGCCCCGATCGCATCGGGCTGCGGGCCGAGTCTGCGCTCGCGCGGCTCGTCGGGCGCCCCCCGCACGGCCTCGTCGTACTCGATCGCGCCTGGCCCCCGGCGACCGCTCGGGAGATCCTGGCGCGTGAGGCGCTCTTCGTCCGGATCGATCGCCCGGCGGACTACCTCGCCCGGCGCTGGGCGGTCGAGCTCGAGCGCTCGGGAGACTGGGTGCTGGGGGGCGCCTCGCTACGACTCCCGATCGAGGACGCGCGCGATCTCCAGCCCTTCTTCGAAGGCCGCGAGCCGCTGCTGCGCGAGGCGCAGATCGTGCTCGAGGCCGGCGATCAGCACGCGAATCGCGTGGCCGATCTGCTGCTCGAGTCCTTCGAGCAGATCTCGGGCGCAGAGACGCCCTGAACGCCGCGGACCCCGCTCGGACCCCGCTCGGACCTCGCTGACCCAGACCGCGAGAGACCGCGTCAGACCTTGACGAGCGCCTGCTCGACGTCGGCGATGATGTCCTCGGCGTTCTCGATGCCGCAGGCATAACGGACGAGGCTGTCGGTGATCCCGAGCTTCAGCCGATCTTCCCTGGGCTGATCCCAGAAGGACATCGTGACGGGCAGCTCGATCAGACTCTCGACGCCGCCCAGGCTGGGCGCCTGATAGGGGATGCGGGTCGCGTCGATGAAGCGCATGGCGCCCTCGAGATCCGTGTCGATCTCGAAGGTGACGACGCCGCCGAAGCCCTTCATGATGCGCGTGGCGATCTCGTGGTCCGGATGGCTCTCGAGGCCGGGATACCAGACGTGGCGGATCTTCGGATGGGATTCGAGGTAGCGCGAGAGGGCGAGCCCGTTGGCGTTGTGGCGCTCCATCCGGATGTCGAGGGTCTTGATCCCGCGCAGCAGCAGCCAGGCGGCGTGGCTGTCGATGATGCCGCCGAGCACGCCCAGCGCCTTGCGCACCGGCTCGACCAGGGATGCGGGTCCCGTCAGGGTACCGGCGAGCAGGTCGTTGTGGCCGCCCAGGTACTTGGTGGCGCTGTGCAGGACGAGATCGGCCCCGTCCGCCAGCGCCCGATGATTCACGGGCGTTGCGAAGGTCGAATCGATGATGACCTGGACGCCGTGGTCATGGGCGACCTTCGTGAAGGCCGGGACGTCGATCACGCGCAGATAGGGATTCGTCGGGCTCTCGGTGAAGAAGAGCTTCGTATCCGGCCGGATCGCCGCCTCGAAGGCCTCCAGGCTGCCCGGCTCGATCACCGTCGTCTCGACGCCCATGCGCGAGAGGAACTGCCGGATGAACTGACGCGTACGCCGGTAGCAGTCGCTGGTGACGATCAGATGGCTGTTCTCCGGGAGCATCGCCATGAAGGTCGTCGTGGCGGCACACATGCCGGAGGCGAAGAGAACGGTCTCCTCGGCGCCCTCGAGCGCCGAGACCTTGCGCTCGACGGCGCCCCAGGTCGGATTGCCGTAGCGACCGTACTCCTCGCGGTCGGTCTTGCCTTCCTGATAGTCCGTGACCTCCTTGGAGCTGCGGAACCAGAAGGTCGAGGTCTGGTAGATTGGCGTCGTGATCGCGTGGGCTTCCTGCTGGCGAAGCTCTCCCGCGTGCACCGAGCTGGTGGCGCTGCCGCGATCGCGCGGCTCTTCCGGAGGTTTCTGGGAATCGGACATTCGTTGGACTCGCCCTGCTTCTGGACGTCTCGATCTTCGGACGCTCCGCGCCGGAAGCTCCGGCCGGACGGCCTCGATCTGCGGACAAACGACGGGTCGTTTCGAATCGGTCTCGATGCTGGAGAACGCTTAGCAGCTCGGAGAGAGACGGTGTGTCTCGCTTCTGATTCTGGCCTTCGATTCTGGCCTTCGATCCTGGCTTCTGGCCGTCTCTCCGTCGTCGCCGAGGGCCCGGGTGGGTCGGCCGCAGTCCGCGGTCGGCCCGAGTCCGGACCCACAGGATCCGAGGGTGTGCAAGCGCCGGAAATCAACCCCTTGCGTTCGAACCTGAAGACGCAAATCTACGTTCGCCTCCGACGAGCGTCAACCGCCTCGGTGCTCCGGACGGGGCTCGCGGGCGCCGCAGGAGGGCGCCGCAGGCCATGAGAGCGCCGCGGGAGCGCTGCGGACCGGGAGCGCGCTGTATATCGACCGGGAGCGCTCCCTATAAAGGAACGAGGCGAACATGAACACCGAAGCCCCGGCGATGCCCGCTGCGCCCCGCGAGGTGCTCGTCTTCTGTGCTTCCAGCCGGAGCTGTGATCCCGCCTTTCACGCGGCGGCGGCGGAGCTCGGCCGGGCGCTCGCCCGCGCCGGCGACTCGATCGTCTACGGCGGGGGCGGTGTTGGATCCATGGGCGCCCTGGCGGACGCGGCGATCGCCGAGGGCGGCCGGGTCATCGGGATCCAGCCCCGCTTCATGCGCGAGCTCGAGTGGACCCACGCGGCGCTCACGGAGCTCGTGCTGGTCGAAGACATGCAGGAGCGCAAGCGCGAGATGTTGCGCCGGGCGGACGCCATCGTGACGCTGCCCGGCGGCTCCGGCACCTTCGAGGAGCTCTTCGACGCGTTGACCGCGAAGCGCCTCGGGCTGTTTCCGAAGCCGATCGTGATCGTGAACCAGGGGGGCTTCTTCGAGCCGCTCTTCACGCTTCTTCGGCGCAGCGTCGAGGAGCGCTTCATGCACGAGAACCATCTCGGGATGTGGCAGGCGGTCGATCACGTCCACGAGGTGCTGGCCGCGATCCACGGGGCGACGCCCTGGCCGGCACACGCCGTCGAGTTCGCCTCGCCATGAAGGGTCTCGCCATGAAGAGCCTCGCCATGCAGAGCCGCACCCCGCGGCGAGCCGCCCGATGAATCGCTCCACGCGGGCGCTGGCGACGGAGCTGGTCCGGGCCTTCCCCTTTCCGGCGCCGCGGGAAGGCGACCGTCGCGGGCTGCTCGCCTACGGTGGGGACCTCGAGCCGGAGCGGCTGCTCTCAGCCTACGCCCAGGGCGTCTTTCCCTGGTACGACGAGCCGCCGATCCTGTGGTTCTCGCCGGATCCGCGCATGGTGCTCGAGCCCGGAGCCCTGCACGTCTCGCGCAGCCTCGCCAAACGCGAGCGGCAGCGACCCTTCGCGCTCCGGATGGACACGGCCTTCGCCGACGTGATTCGCGCCTGCGCGGCGATGCCCCGACCGGGTCAGCACGGCACCTGGATCACGCCCGAGATGATCGACGCCTACATCGGCCTCCACGAGCTGGGCTTCGCCCATTCGGTCGAGGCCTGGCGGGACGACCAGCTCGTCGGCGGGCTCTACGGGCTCTCCCTCGGCCGGATCTTCTTTGGCGAGTCGATGTTCGCGCACGAGAGCGATGCCTCGAAGCTGGCGTTCGTGGCGGCGGTCCGGCAGCTTGCGGGCTGGGGCTTCGAGCTGATCGACTGCCAGGTCGAGACCGCTCATCTCGCGCGCTTCGGCGCCGTCCAATGGCCGCGCAGCGACTTCCTGCGCGCCCTCGATCGCGCGCTCGAGGGCGAGACCCGCCGCGGGCGCTGGTGTTTCGATCCGCCGCCCGCCCCGGGCTCCGACCTGGGCGCGGGCTCGGGGCCGGGAAGCTAGAAATCGAGCGGCAGCTCGAGATGCTCGTGGTAGATGCGATCGCGATGGGCGAGCAGCGCCGGATCGAGGGCCGACGCGATCTCGGGCGTCAGGCTCGCATACTGTCCGCGCATCGCCTCGGGCATCGGGCAGAGCTCCGGGGGCAGCGGCTCGAGCATGGCGGCGAAGGTCGCCCAGTAGATGTCGACGGCGCTGAGCGCGTCGCCGACGAGATAGTCGCTCCCGGCCTCGCGCTGCGCGGCCAGCTGATTCGAGAAGAGTTCGAGGATCGAGACGATGCGCCCGTTTGCCGCGGCCGCTCGCGCTTCGTCGTAGCCGTAGCGTGTGGCCAGGCGCTCGCCGATGGCCCGGACGGGATTCGCGTCGCCTTCGGGCAGTCGCATCAGCGGAGCGAGCATCTGGAGCCGGCGACACCAACCGAGGCCGTCCTCGCCGCAGATCTCGAAGCTGAGTCCGAGGGCCAGCGCGCGCAGTCGGGGATCCGCCGGGAGCAGCGCCGGCGTGGGCGCCATCCGCTCCGCCAGCAGCAGGATCTCGGCCCAGCCCGTGCGGGCGGGCTGATCGTCGAGCACGGCCTGGGGCGCGTTGGCCTGGCCGGTCCAGGCGACCAGCTCTTCGTTCGGCTGGCCTCCGTCCTGACGCACACGTGTGTACGGGATCTTCTTCACGTGGAAGACCGATTTGGCGGCCTCGCTCCAGGGCCCGGGCACGCCGGCCGTGAGCACCAGACGCAGGCCGGGCAGGCTTCGGGCCTCGGCGGGATCGAGATAGCGGCTCATGAAGAGGTCTCCCGGGGTGAATGGGGTGAATGGGGTGAACGGGGTGAACGAGGCGAGCGGGGCGGACGGGATGGACTGGGCGAGTGGGGCGAGTGGGGCGAAGCGTCGCCCGGGGCGAGCAGGTCGCTGGGATCGCAGTCGAGCCCGTCGGCCAGCAGCAGCAGCGCGTCGTAGGAGATGCGCTCGGCGCGCTCCTCGATGGCTTCGAGCTGGTTGGGGGTGAGGGTGCGGCGCAGCCCGCTCGCCCGCAGACAGGCGGCCTCGATCGCGCCGACCAGATCCCGCAGCGACCAGCCCTGGTCGTGGCGGCGGCGGCGCACCGCCAGGCCGTCGGGGCGTACGAGACGCTGGCTGTCGCTGGCGCTGTCGATATCGGATGAGGGTCCGGGGGGCACGGGATTCTCCTGGGATCGCGGCGCGTGGGACGCGTTAGACTAGCGCTGTGTCGACGCAAGGCGATCTCGAAATCTTCGAAAGGGCGGTCGGGTCGGGTGGACGCTTGCTGAAGGTCGAGGGCGACCGGGCCGGGCCCAAGCTCGGCCTGCTCGTGCTGACCTTCGACATCGGCCGCATTCTGGTTGCGGCGGATGGCGCGGCGAACGCGGCGGCCAGCGCGGCGACCGGTGAGGCGGCGGATGGAGCCACGCTCACGGTGCGGCATGTGCTGGAGCGCGCAGCGTTGCCTCCCGGTCTGGCCTCGCTGCAGGAGGAGGAGCCCTGGTGGCGGCTGCTCGGGCATCCGCTGACCGCCGTCTGGCCCGGGGACGTCGAATGGGGCACCGGAGCGCGCAGCCTCGGGCCCTCGACGATCCTGAAGCTTCGATTTCGCGAGGAGAGCGAGAATCCGCGGGTGATTGCGCTCGCGGCCGTGAACGGACTCGTGGCGGTCACGCTCGTGGGAGCATGAGCGCACGGGTGGGAGCAAGCGTGAAAACGAGCATGATGACGCGCACGACGTCGCGCACGATGACGCAGAGGAGACCGGATCATGGGCGGCATGGGCGGCGGCATGGGCATGGGCATGGGCATGGGCGGGGGC
>CAYWGW010000133.1:2079-11261 GCA_964457385.1 uncultured Spirochaetaceae bacterium | reverse complement strand
TCATCGACACGCGTCCGCCCATCGAGAAGCCGATCAACACGAAGCGTTCGATGCAGAGCGCCTCGGTCAGACGCTCGAGGTCGTCGGTCATGGCGTCCGCGTCGTAGCGGCCCTCGGGATCCCAGTCGGAGTCGCCGTGCCCGCGCTGATCGACCGCCAGAACGCGGTAGTGGGGCGCCACGCACGGCGCGAAGTCGTCCCAGAGATGGGCCTCGTTGCCATGCCCATGAAGAAGGATGAGGGGGACGCCCTCCTGACTCCACTCGAGGACGTGGAGCTCGAGGTCGTGGGCACCGCGAACGCGAAGGGATCTCGGCTGCATCCGGGGACGGTATCACGACGGCGAGCGGAGGAAATCCTCGGCAGTCTGCGTCCCGGAGCTGGGTTACCGTGGGTCGTCGCTTTCGTCACGGACTCCCGAGCGCGTTGCGTCTGCGGGCCTCGGGCCGTGGCCTTCGATCCAGGAGGGATCCGCTCCCATGCCGACGTCCAGCATTCTCGATCGCTTTCGTCTCGACGGGCAGGTCGCCATCGTCACCGGCTCCGGTCGCGGCATCGGCGCCGCCACCGCCGTCGCCTTCGCCGATGCCGGGGCGGACGTCGTCGTGTCGGCCCGTACGCCGGCCCAGATGGAGGCGACGGCAGAGAAGGTGCGGGCGCGGGGGCGGCGGGCCCTGGTGGTGCCCTGCGACGTGCTGGATCCGGCGCAGCGCAAGGCGCTCGTCGATCGCACCCTCGACGAGTTCGGCCGCCTCGACGTACTCGTGAACAACGCGGGCGGCTGGCCGCCCAAACCGACCCTCGAGACGACCGAGGAGGAGTTCGAGGCCTGCTTCCGCTTCAACGTCACGACGGCCTACGCGCTCTCCCGGCTGGCGGTGCCGCGCATGGTGGAGACGAGCGGCAAGGGGGCGATCGTGAACGTCTCCTCGGTGGCCGGGCGCTTCCACCAGCCGGGCTTCGCGGCCTATGGCACCGCCAAATCGGCCCTCTCCTTTCTCACGCTGAATCTCGCCCAGGACTTCGCCCCCAAGGTCCGGGTCAACTCGATCGCCGTCGGATCGATCCTCACCGAGGCCCTGTCGAACTTCATGAGCGAGGACCTCGAGCGTGAGATGGTCTCGAAGACCCCGATGGGTCGGCTCGGGGAACCTGAGGACATTGCCGCGTGTGCGCTGTACCTGGCCTCCCCCGCTGCCGATTACGTGACGGGGGAGATCTACGGCGTCAACGGCGGCTTGACCCAGATCCAGGTGTCGATGCCGCGGGCGGCGCTCTGAGGTTTGCGATCGGCTAACCTCCGGGCGGAGATAACGGCTGCGGGGCGCATGATGGCAGCGATGGCGGTGGCTGAGAGCGCGGACGGCGTGGCGGGCGCGGAGAGCGCGGAACGGGCGACGAGCGCGGAGGCGGCACCCCGACTCCGGATGCGAAACGCACGGAGCTACGAGGAGTGGAAGTCCGCAGCCCTGGCCGAAGACGAGCGGACGGGGGCCGCGCGCTGGCGCGAGATCGATCGCAGCCGACGCTACGACTACAAGGTGACCCGACGTCGGCTCGAGGAGCTACGCGAGGTCCGCAGCTCCGGTGATCCCCATCGTCTGCTCTTCTACCTGAACGAAGGCATTCACGGCAACGCGGGCGGGATGGGATCGTCGTCTCTCTATCGGCGGGCGCATTTCGGCACGAAGGATCTCGTCAGCGACTACATCCGTGAGCTGGCGGGCGGGCTCGAGCAGATCGCGGACGTGGGCGAGTCGAGCATCCCGATGGTCGAGCGGCTCGAGTTCTTCCGGCGGGCCAGCCTCTGCTTCGGCCGGACGGCGATCATGTTCTCGGGCGGCGGCGCGCTCGGGCTCTTTCACGTCGGGGTGAGCAAGGCGCTGGTGGAACAGGGTCTGCTACCCAACGTGATCTCGGGAGCGAGTGCCGGCTCGATCGTCGCGGCAATCCTGGGAACGCGCCGGGACGACGAACTGCTCGAGACGCTCGAGGCCCGTTCGGTGATCGAGGGCTTCGCGGGGATCTCCGAGGGCAACATCGAGCTCATGAAGGGCGGCCAGCGCATGAGCATCGAAGACGTGCGCCACTTCGTCGAGCATCAGATCCCGGACTGGACCTTTCAGGAGGCCTTCGAGCGGACTGGACGTCGGATCAACATCCCGATCTCCCCTCGCGAGCTGCATCAGAACTCCCGGCTGATGAACGCCATCACGTCGCCCAACGTCTACATCCGGGAGACGGTCCTGGCTTCGTGCGCGATTCCGGGAATCTTCCCCGCCGTCACGTTGGCGGCGAAGAACGTGAAGGGTCAGCGGCAGCCCTACGTGGCCTCGAGACAGTGGGTCGACGGGTCGGTGACCAACGACCTGCCGGCGAAACGGTTGAGCCGGCTCTACGGCGTCAACCACTTCATCACGAGCCAGACGAACCCCATCATCCTCTGGACGCTGCGGGATACGGGTGCCGAGGACAGCCTTTTCGCGAAGCTCTGGGAGATCAATCAGAACGCGAGCCGGGAGTGGCTGCGGGCGACCTATCCGCTGGCGATGCAGCTCACCAAGAAGTACTACCCCTTCAATCTGTTGACGCGCATGGCCTACGGCATCGCGACCCAGGACTACACGGCCGACATCAACATCCTTCCCCGCCGTCGATTCTGGAATCCGCGGAAGCTGCTCACGATCCTCTCCGAGGAGGAGACGCGCTTCATGATCACCGAGGGGGAGCTCGCGACCTGGCCGAAGATCGAGATGATCCGCAACTGCACCCGGATCAGTCGTACGCTCGATCGGATTCTCGATCGTCTCGAGGAGACGCGGCTTCACGCAAGGCCTTAGCTTCCGGCCGAGCCGTCTCGTTCGGATCGTCCGGCTCGGTCGGCTCGGTCGGCTCGATTCAGTCGACGAGGCAAACGGTCCGCCCGACCGTCCTGCGATCGCGCATGGCCTCGAGGGCGGCCGGCAGCTCGTCGAAGCCGACGACCTGCCCCAGGACCGGACGAATGCGGCCATCGAGCACGCGCGCGACCAGCTCCTGCGTGATCCGCTCGCCGATCGCGTTCGGCACGAAGTTCCAGCCCATCGCCTTCTTGAAGAGCGGTGCGGTCTGCTCGTCCGCGTAGGCGAGGAGCACGCCGCAGAGCCGGAAGTTCCCGGCCGACACGCTTCGCGGCACGATCAGCTTCTGATCCGCATGGCCCTTGTCCGACGCGAAACCGTTCATGACGTAACGCCCATTGTATGCGATCGCCTTGATCGACTTCTCCATCACGGCTTCTCCGACGCTGTCGAAGACGACGTCGACGCCGCGGCCGCCGGTTGTTTCGAGGACGACCGGCAGGAAGTCCTCCGTCTGGTAGTTGACGACGGTCTCGGCCCCGAGCTCCCGACACAGCCCCGCCTTCTCGTCCGAGCCCACCGTCGCGAATACCCGGGCCCCGGCCTGGACCGCCAGCTGGATGGCGGCGGAACCCGCGCCGCCGGCCGCCGCGTGGATCAGCACGCTCTCGCCGGCCTGCAGATCCGCGCGATCGAAGAGCCCCAGCCAGGCCAGGTGGAAGGGGAAGTAGATGGCGGCCGCTCCCGGCAGCGGAATCGAATCGGGCATCTCGAAGGCCGACACGACGGGGCAGACTGCGTACTCCGCGAAGCCGCCGTGAGCCTGCTTCGGCACGGCCACGACGCGACGGCCCCGCCAGGACTCGACGCCGGCTCCGCCCTGCTCGACGACGCCCATCACCTCCATGCCCGGAATGCAGGGGAGCTCGGGGCGGACCATCATGTTGCGTCCGGTGACGCGCTCCAGGTCGTTCAGGTTGAGCGGGATCGCCTGGACCCGGATCAGGATCTCCCCCGCTCCGGGCTCCGGGACGGGCATCTCATCGAGCTGCAGAATCGTCGTCGGATCCTCGCCGTAGGCGTGGACACGCCAGGCCCGCATGCTCCCCGGATTCGTCTTCGGCTCGGACATCGAGGCTCCTTTCGCTGGATCGGGTTCTCTGGATCCGTTCGACTCGATGTGCCGACTCGCCATTCGGACTCGAGCGGCTGTGTCGTCTCGTCGACGCGTCAGGCCGACTCGGGCTCGAGACCGAAGCGCTCGAGGTAGGGTCGGAATGCCTCGCGCACCGCGTCGGGACGGACTCCGAACTCCTCGGGCGCATAACGGTGGACGCCGTGCTTGCCCTTCGGATTGTCGGCGATGAAGGTGCGCATCCGGTCGGCACCCTCTCCCGCAAGCGGCAGGTCGAAGGCCTCGTAGATCCGCTCCACCACGCCGAACTGATCCGCGGCGAAGTCCTGGAAGAGCATGTCGTAGAAGAGGGCGTTCGGAGGGGACTGCTCCTCTCGTACGGCGATGGCGTGCTCGAGGACGCGCTTGATGCGTGCGGTCCAGTCCTCGGCGATCTCCAGCGGATCGACCTCGTCGCTGCCCATCGATCGCACCAGCGCCGTCAGGCTGGCGTAGGAGGTCATGCTCTTCACGGGATCCCGATGGGTGAAGACGATCCGGGCGTCGGGATAGGTCCGGAGCAGATGTTCCAGTCCCCACATATGCGCTCCCGTCTTCAGGACCCAGCGCTCACGGGCGTTGCGCCATTGGAGATGCTGGAGCTGGCGCTCGTGGAAGCGGTAGACGTGGGAGAGATCCGCCTCGTGGTCCACCCAGTCCTGATAGCCGGGGACACGGAACTGGTTGTGGAACAGAGCGGTGCACATCGTCTCGCCCATCATCGTGACGCACTCCTGGGAGAGCTCCGCGCCCATCGGATGCATCGCCTTGAAGGCGGGAATCTGCGCCTCGACGTCGGGGAAGGTGGCGGCGCAGCGTTCGATCCGGGGATCGGTCTCGAAGTGGGCCGCCTCGGGCGGCGGCGACGGGAACATCGTCTCCCAGGTCAGCGGCGCGCGGTTTGCGGGATCCTGGGCCAGGATGTCGTGGAGGATGGTGGTGCCGGTCCGGGGCATGCCGATGATGAAGACCGGCGCGACGATCCGCTCCTCTGCGATCGCGGGATGACGCGCGCGATCGCGGACGTAGAGCAGGCGATTCGTCGCATGGAGCAGAACCCGTTCCCGGGCGATCATGTGACCGAGGCCATTCAGGCGTCCCTCCCGCTCCAGCGAGTCGACGAGGCGCGTCAGCCCCTCCATGAAGAAGGCCGCGCTCGGCCCGTCGCCGAGATCGTCGGCGCCTTCCGCCCGTTGCGTCGCCTCCTCGAGAATCGATTCGACGTGCAGGCTGGGCTCGGCAGGGGACATCGTCTTCTCCATTCTCCGCCAACGCTCGGGGAGTCGGGGCATTCTACGCCCTCGGATCCGCCGGATCGAGCCCGTGCCGGAGGGCCGATCGCGCGGTTACGCCGCGTTCCACCGCAGTCCTGCGGCGCGCGTCGAGCAGGAGCTGGGCCTGGATGGTAGCGTCCTCCGCGGCGGCTTCGGAGCGTCACGCATCCCGAGCCGAGGGGAGGGCGCAGCCATGGCCATGAAGCTCTACGTGTTCCCGGTCGCTCCGAACCCGACGAAGGTCCGGCTCTACCTCGCCGAGAAGCGGGCGGCGGGCGCGGCGATCGACGTCGAAGAGGTCACGGTCAGCCTGATCGAGGGCGAGCAGAAGCAGCCCGCCCATCTGGCCCGCAACCCCTTCGGCAACCTGCCGGTGCTCGAGCCCGCACCCGGCGACTTCCTCTCCGAGTCGCTTCCGATCATCGAGTACCTCGAGGAGCTCCACCCGGATCCGCCGCTGATCGGGGCCACGCCGAGGGAGCGCGCGCGGGTTCGACAGCTCGAGCGGCGGATCGATCTCGGGGTGCTGATCCCGATCGCGCGGATCGTGCATACGACACGGTCACCGCTCGGGCTGCCGCCGAATCCGGAGGTGGCGGCCTACTTCCAGGGTCAGCTGCCGAGCGTCCTCGACCATCTCGAGCAGCTGCTCGGCGATGGCCGGCCCTTTCTGGCGGGCGAGCAGGTCACGCTGGCCGATTGCACGCTGGCCGCGGGCCTGCAGTTCGGTCGCTTCGGGGATCTGGCGGTGCTCGAGGATCATCCCGGGCTGCGTCGCTGGGAGGAGCGCCACCGCAAGCGATCGGAGATCGAAGGCATCCTGGTGGTCTAGGCTGCGCCGCGATGACGTTCTTCCCGACCCTCTTCTCGCCCATCCGGATCGGCTCCGTCGAGCTCCGGAATCGACTCGTGATGGCTCCGATGGAGACCGCCTACGCCTCGCGCGACGGGATCCCGACGTCGCGCGGCGTCGCCTACTACGAGGCGCGGGCGAAGGGCGGGATCGGCCTGATCACCCTGGGTGCCTGCTCGATCGACGCGCTACATCGTGAGGTGCTGCGCACGATGGACTTCGGTCGCGATGAGGTCGTCGAGGCCCATCGGGATCTGACCACTCGCGTCCCTGCCGCCGGATCGAAGATCCAGCACCAGCTCGTGCACCGGGGCCCGGACGGCCTCGCGCCCCCCATCTCTCCAGGATGCCCAACGTCGGCCCTTCGGTGATCCCTTCGTACCTGACGGGTGTTCCCGGTCGCGCGCTCGAGCTGGGCGAGCTGCACCCGCTCGTCGAAGCCTTCGTCCGGGCGGCCATGCGGGCCCGGGATGCGGGCTACGACGGGGTCGAGCTGCACGCCGCCCACGGCTACATGCTGCTGGGCTCCTTTCTCTCGCCGACGCGCAACCCCCGGACCGAGAGTACGGCGGCGGGACCCGGGAAGGTCGGATCCGCTTGCTGGATGAGGTCGTGCGGTCGATGAAGCGCGCCACGGGGTCGGCGCTCCCGATCACCCTCCGACTCTCGGGCTACGAGCGGACGCCTGGAGGCCGCCCGATCGACGATACGGCGCGGATCGCACCCCTGCTCGTCGAAGCTGGTGTCGACGCGTTTCACGTGATCGGCGGGGTCATCGACCCGTGGACGACGCAGATGGTCGCGGGCGCCGAGGCCGGCGACGCGCCCAATGTCGCTGCGGCGAGGACGTTGAAGCAGGTGGTCGACGTGCCGGTGATCGTCGCGGGCAGGATCCACGATCCGGCCCTTGCGGGAGCGGCTGCTGGTCGAGGGCGCGGCGGATCACGGAGCGCGAGGTGATCCTCGAGGATGCCGCCCGGATCGCCAGCGATTCGTAGCCCGGGGCGGGCTCGGGCGATCCGGAACAAGACGACTCGGGGGGATTTCCGCTCCGTCTGGATCCAGGGGCCCGGCGGACCTACTCTCGATTGGACAGTCGATGGAACGACGAGAGTGAACGAGAACGAACGACGAGAAGGAGAGATTCGATGGCAATCCAGGAAGGTGAGAAGATTCCGTCCGTCAAGGTGAAGGCGACCGACATGAAGGACGTGACGACCGACGAGCTCTTCGGTGGGAAGAAGGTCGTGCTCTTCGCGGTGCCCGGCGCATTCACGCCGACCTGCTCGAATCAACATCTGCCGGGCTTCATCGAGAAGGCGGACGAGATCCGGGCCAAGGGCGTGGACGACATCATCTGCATGTCGGTCAACGATGCGTTCGTGATGGATGCCTGGGGCCGGGAGCGGGGCGCCGGCGACAAGGTTCGCATGATCGCCGACGGCAACGGGGATCTCGCGAAGGCGCTCGGATTGGACTTCGACGGCACGGGCGTCGGCTTCGGCCTTCGATGCCAGCGCTTCGCGGCGATCGTCGAGGACGGCGTGGTGAAGAAGCTGGCGGTCGAGGAGCCGATGAAGTTCGAGGTCAGCAGCGCTGAGGAGATGCTCGCGGCGCTCTGATCGACGATCTTCCTTGGAAGGCGTTTGGCTTCCCGGGTGTCCGTCGATCCGGCGTCCAACGATCGCGCGGTCCGACCAGATGCGTGCGCGCGCCTGCACTCTGGTGAACCGTCTCTGGAACGAGGCCTGGGGAGATGCATTGCGTACGATGCGGATGCTTTCTAGGCTCGGGGACATGGCCTACGGACATGGCCTACGGGCGGCGGAGTGGGGCGAAGCGAAGAGCGAGAGGAGGACGTTTGCGACCCAGCTGGAGTAGCACCGTCTCGTTGACGGCCTGCGGATGAGCAGCCCGCGGACGTGGCGAGACGCCTGCCGGGGCGTCCTTCCCATCGGCGTGCTGCTGATTGCCGTCGGGCTCTCGCTCCTCCCGGCCGCAGCGAGCGCCGTCGGGCTCGACGTGAAGCCCTCCCGATCGACGGACGGCGTCTATCAGCTCTTTTGGGAATCGAAGGGCGAGGTGCTCCTGGAAGAGGCGCGGGATCCGGGCTTCACGGATTCCCGGATCGTCTATCGCGGTCGGGACCAGGCGACGACGCTGACGGGGCGTCGCGACGGTGTGTACTACTACCGCCTCTCTTCCGCGTCCACGGCGTCCGTCGGCGGCAGATCGGAGGACGGGCGTCCAGCGAGGAGGACCGACCGGAGCTCGGTCCCGCTTCAGGTGCGCGTCGAGCATCACTCGCTGCTGCGTGCGCTCAGTGTCTTTGCTGTCGGCCTCGCGGTCTTCGCGGCCACGGTTCGGCTCGTTCTGGCGGGGCCGGACTAGGCCGTGCCGCGCCAGAACCCGAAGGGGTTCGAAGGAGAGGGCCCATCGGGCGAAGGATCGAGCGAAGGAGAGGACCGTGGCTGATGCGTTCTCGGTGAACGTGGAACGACTCGAATTGGATCTTGCAAGTCTCGCCCGGATCGGACGGGGCGATACGCCGGGAATCCATCGCACCGCCTTCAGCGATGGAGATCGCGCGGGTCGCCAATGGCTGACGGAGCGCCTCGATGCTGCCGGATTCGAGGTGCGCATCGACGGCGCGGCGAACATGGGCGCAATCTGGCCCGCAGGAATGGATCGCAGCTGCGTGATGACGGGCTCTCACATCGACACGGTGCCCGGCGCCGGCCAACTCGATGGGGCGCTTGGTGTCGTCTGCGGGCTGGAGGCGCTGCGCGTGCTCTCGGAGAACGACGTGGCCTTGTCGCGGCCGGTGGAGCTGGTCGCCTTCTCCGACGAAGAGGGTCGCTTCGGTGGCATGCTCGGATCCCAGGCGATGAGCGGCCGGCTGACGCCCGAGTCGGTCGAGCAGGCCCGGGATCTCGACGGAGTGACGCTGGCCGAGGCGATGGCGGAATGCGGTTATACCGCACAATCGGTGCTGTCCGCCGAGCGCGAGCCCGACTCGATCCATGCCTTCGTCGAGCTGC
>CAYWGW010000133.1:0-2069 GCA_964457385.1 uncultured Spirochaetaceae bacterium | reverse complement strand
CCCGGTGCTCGAGCGCGATGGCAGCGCCATAGGGCTCGTCGACGGGATCACGGGGCTCTTCCGCTGGGACGTGCGCCTGATCGGCGAGGCGAACCATGCGGGGACGACGCCGATGGACATGCGTCGGGATGCGTTCCAGGCGGTGGCGGAGTTCGCGATGGAGATCGAGCGGATTCTCGAGGAGCATGGGAGTCCGCGCAGCCGCGCCACGATCGGACGCGTCGAGCTGGTACCGGGGGCCGCGAACGTCGTGCCCGGAGAGGCGCGGATCGCCCTCGAGGTGCGCGACACCGACCGAGAGATCTTGCGTGCGCTCGGAGACGCCTTCCGTCGAGCACTGTCCGCGATCGCCCGGCGTCGGGACATCGGCTTCGAGTTCGACGTCGTGAGCGAGCTGGAGCCCGTAGCCTGTCACGAGCGCGTGATGGCGGCGGTGGCCCGAGCCTGCGAGCAGGCCGGCATCGAGCCTCTACGGATGCCGAGCGGCGCCGCACACGATACGCAGATGATGGCCAGGATCGCACCCGCCGGCATGATCTTCGTGCCGAGCCGGGGCGGTCGCAGCCACTCGCCCGCCGAGTGGACGGCCCCGGCGGACATCGAACGTGGTGCCCAGGTGCTCCTTCGCACGCTGCTGGAGCTCGCCCGATGAGCGATCTCGTCAAGACCGACGATGCCCTGCAGGATGCCCTGCAGGATACGTCGGGGAGCGAAGAGTCGGGCTCCGAGGTCCAGGTCGAGCATCCGGAGTTCCTGAACGTCGATCCGCTGAAGGCGAACTATCACGAGGCCTTCATCGATTCGCCGGCGCTGCGTCGCTCGCTCGAGCGGGCGGACACGGCGCTTCTCTGCATCGACATGCAGTATCTCGACGCAGTGCGCGGCTACGGCGTGTTCGCGAACGCAGAGGCGTCGGGAGTTCCGCGGGAGGCCCAGGAGTACTACTTCGATCGGCTCGAGCAGATCGTCCTGCCCAACGTGCGGCGTCTGCAGGAGGCCTTTCGCAGCGCCGATCTGGAGGTGATCCACACGCGGATCCAGTCGCTGACCCGGGACGGACGCGATCGTAGCCCCGGCCACAAGCGCCTCGGGCTGCATGCCGCGCCGGGGTCCAAAGAGGCCCAGTTCGTCGAGCTCGTCGCGCCCGAGCCCGACGAGATCGTGATCGAGAAGACGGCCTCGGGTGTGTTCAACTCGACCAATCTCGGCTACGTGTTGCGCAATCTCGGCGTCAACGCGCTCTTCGTGACCGGCGTCTATTCGAACGAATGCGTCTCGACGGCCATCCGGGACGCCTGCGATCTCGGCTTCTATGTGACCCTGATCGAGGATGGCTGCGCGACCGTGACCCCGGAGCTCCAGCGGGCCACGATCACGACGATGAAGGATCGCTACGCAAGGGTGCTGTCGACGGCGGAGGCGATCGCCGAGGTCGAGCAGGTCGTTGGGGCCCACGATGGATGAGGTCGAGACCGCGATTCTCGATCCGAACATCGGCTGGGCGATCCTGGCGATCTTCAGCGTATTCTGGGTTGCCCTGGGCTGGTGGTTCGGGCGGGAGTCGGAGGATCTCGAGGGCTTCATGCTCGCGGGTCGACGCGTGGGCCTGGCCCTCGGCGTGGCGACCGCGATGGCCACCTGGGTCACGAGCAACACCACGATGGCCGCACCCCAGCTCGCTCTGCAGCTCGGCGTCTGGGGCATGGTGGGCTATTCGCTGGGCGCCGTGGGCTTGCTGCTCTTCGCGCCCCTGGCCCGGCGCATCCGCGAGCTGATGCCCCATGGATTCACGAGCGGCGACTTCATCCGGCTGCGTTATGGCAACCGGGCCTGGCGGATCTTCCTGGGCATCTCGCTCTTCTACGCTCTCGGCTGGCTGATCTCGATGGGTACGGCCGGGGGCGTCCTGATCCATGCCCTCACCGGCATCGAGTACCGCTTCGGAATGACCGTGATCGTCGGGATCTGTGTGCTCTACACGCTGCTCGGGGGACTGCGGGCGGTGATCGGGACAGACTTCATCCAGACCGTGATCATCCTGGTCGGCGTGGCGGCCCTGGCGTGGCTGG
>CAYWGW010000132.1:0-11313 GCA_964457385.1 uncultured Spirochaetaceae bacterium | reverse complement strand
AGGTGACGACGTCGAAGGAACCGGGCTCGAAGGGATGGGTCGCGGCGTCGGCGAGCTCGAAGCGCAGGTTCGGATGGTGGCCATGGCGGCGGCGGGCCACCTCGAGGATCACCGCGGAGACGTCGACCGCGAGCACCTCGCCCGCCTCGCCCACCGCCTCGGCGTAGACCGCGCTCGTCGGTCCGCCTCCGCAACCGACGTCGAGCACCCTTTCGCCCGGCCGCGCGTCGACGGCGCGCACGAGCTGCGTGCTCAGTTCCTCGAGCATGCCCTCGAGCCGATCGATGTGCTCGACCCAACGGCGCCCACCCTCCTCGTTCCAGAAGGTGGCCTGATCGACTGTCGGCATTTCATTGCTGCTCATGATTCGCTCCCGTTCATCGACATTCCATGGCCATTAGTCGCACCACCGTCTGGCCGGCTTGGACGATCTGGATCTTGTTCAGGATGACGTCGTTCAAGGTCGTTCCGATCAAGGCCGTTCCGATCTCTTCGACTCGGCCGGGGGGGCGAAGGCGAGACCCGTTTCCTCGAAGTCGCGCAGGATCTCGGCCCGTTCCACGTTGAGCTCCTGATAGAGCGAGAAGGTCAGCGCTTCGAACTCATCCGCGGCGGCCGGATCGGCGCACTCGATCCGCTCGCCCGTCGCCACGATCTCCTTGGCAAAGACCGTCGGAGCAATCCGCAGATTCACCAGATCCACCTCCTGTCCGAGCTCTCGCTCGAGGGTGGGCCGGAGCTCGGAGAGCGGGAGGCATCCTGCACCGTGTGCCGTCTCGGGTGGTAGCAGCAGGGCGAGGTCGTAGTCGCTGCGCGGCCGCGCTGCGTCGCTCGCGCGGGAGCCGAAGAGGTAGACGGCTTGCAGGTCCGGATGGGCCCGGCGGCAGGCGGCCGCGATGACCGACCGCTCCCGCGATGTCGCCGGGATTGCTTTCTCCTTCCCGATCTCGTCCGGGTGGCACGGCGGCAACGATTGGCTCCTCCTCGACCTTTCGTCCTGTTCTTCCGTTCGTTCTTCCGCGACGGCGTCCCGGGGCAGGCAGTCGGCGCGACGCATCGCGCCCGCAGTCTACTGCGGCAGCCCGGGCGCTGCCGACGGATCGCCTGACGGGAATGGGACCCGGTTCCATCCGTACTCGCGAGGGTAGAAGCCGAACCATCCACCCCCGGGATCGGGTACATTGAAGCCGATGTCGTTTCTTACGCTCGCCGGTTCCTGGATCAGCGAGAACGAGTCGCTGCTGAGCGGTCTCGCGGCGTTGATCGTCGTGGCGGGTGTGCTGCTGTCCCCGCTCGGCGCGGGGCTGCGTCGCGTCGGTGCCCGGCGACGTCAGAACCATCTCGACGCGGCGGCCGGTCGCGAGCTGCGCGAGGGGAGAACCGGGGTCCCCGCCTATCCCTCCGGTTCCACGCCGGTGCCCGTCCCGGCCTCAGCCGGCCCGACGCCCGTCGCAAGCGGGGACGTCGTCCGTCGGATCAGCTTCAAGGAGCTGACGGCGTCCTCCCCCTACCCGACCCGCTTCGCCCGGAGCGACGGCGTGCGGATCGCGTACAACGATCGCGGCGAGGGGCCGCCGTCGATCGTACTCGCCCCCGGCATCATCTCCCACCTGAACCTGATGGAGAATCTGCCGCCGTTTCGGAACATGCTCGGTCAGCTGGCCGGCTTCGCCCGGGTGCTCACCTTCGACAAGCGCGGCCAGGGTCTGTCCGATCCGACGCTGGCGGCGCCCACCCTGGCGGAGCGTACCCGGGACATCGGGGCCGTGATGGATGCGGCGGGGCTCGAGCGCGCCGTGCTGCTCGGGTTCTCCGAGGGCGGTCCGATGATCCTGCAGTTCGCCTGCGAGAATCCCGAGCGGGTCCAGGGCCTGGTCCTGGTGGGTTCGACGGCGGCCTGGCTCCAATCCGAGTCGTTGCCGATCGGGCTGCCACGATCGCTGCTCGAGAGCCTGCCGCGCCAATGGGGCAAGGGCACGCTGCGGGACGTCTTCTTCCCGAGCATCAGTCGGGCCGAGATCGACGACGAGACCTATCGCTCCTTCGAGCGCCTGATCGCGACCCGATCGGCGATCGAGCAGCTGGTCGAGATGATGCTCGAGACCGATGTCCGGCCGATCCTGCCCGGGATCCGGACGCCGGCCCTCGTCGTCCACTTCACCGGCGACCTCGCCGTGCCGATCCGGCTCGGTCGGGCGCTCGCCGAGGCGCTGCCGAACGCGGAATTCGTCGAGGTGAACGCCGTCGACCACGGCGATCTCAGCCAGGTGCCCGAGGTGATCGAGCGGATCCGCGCGTTCTGCGAGCAGGCGTGCGAGGCCGAGCCGACCCAACGTTAGGCGGCCGTCGGACCTGGCCGCGGCGACGCGACGAGGCCCTGGCCTCATTCGTCGGTGACGCAGCCTTCCGAGGCCGTGCGCACGCTGCGGACATAACGAGCCAGCACGCCGCGGGTCGCAGCAGGGGGCGGCGGCTCGAAGGCCGCCTGGCGGCGGGCGAGCTCCTCGGCCGGGATCTCGAGGTCGAGGCGGCGGCGCTTGGCGTCGATCGTGATGCGATCGCCGTCGCGGACGAGGGCGATCGGGCCGCCCTCCTGGGCCTCGGGCACGACGTGGCCCACGATGAAGCCGTGGGATCCGCCGCTGAAGCGGCCGTCGGTGATCAGCGCGACGTCCTGGCCAAGGCCGGCCCCCATGATCACCGAGGTCGGCGTCAGCATCTCCGGCATCCCGGGTCCGCCCTTCGGCCCCTCGTAACGGATCACGATCACGTCGCCCTTGCGGATCTCGCCCCGCTCGGTGGCGGCCAGCATCGCCTCCTCGCGATCGAAGACCCGCGCCGGCCCCGAGAAGGCGAGCCCCTCCTTGCCGGTGATCTTCGCGACCGAGCCGCCCGGCGCCAGGCTGCCACGCAGGATCGTGATGTGGCCGGTGGCCTTCAGCGGATCGCTCCAATCGCGCAGGACGTCCTGATCCGGCGCGAGTCCGGGCAGCTCCGCCAGATTCTCGGCGATCGTCCGCCCGGTCACGGTCATGCAATCGCCGTGGAGCACGCCCTGCTCGAGCAGCCGCTTCAGGACCGCCGGCGTACCGCCCACGCGATGTAGATCTTCCATCACATAACGTCCGCTCGGCTTCAGGTCCGCCAGCAGCGGCACGCGGTCGCTGATGGTCTGGAAGTCGTCGATCGATAGCGGCACCCGGGCCGCACGGGCCATCGCGAGCAGATGCAGCACGGCGTTGGTCGAGCCGCCGAGGACCGAGACGATCGCGATGGCGTTCTCGAAGGCCTCGCGAGTCATGATGGCGCTCGGCCGCAGATCGAGCTCGAGCAACCTGCGGATCGCCGCGCCCGCGCGTCGGCATTCCTCGATCTTCGCGGGATCCTCGGCCGGCGTCGACGACGAGTAGGGCAGCGCCATGCCCATCGCCTCGATCGCGCTGGCCATCGTGTTGGCGGTGTACATGCCGCCGCAGGCTCCGGGGCCGGGGCAGGCGTGGCGCACGATGTCGCAGCGCGTCTCCTCGTCGATCCGCTCCGCGATCCGCTCGCCGTAGGACTGGAACGCCGAGACGATGTCGAGCAGGTCGCCTTTGCGCCCGCGACCCGGCCGGATGGTGCCGCCGTAGACCATCAGCGCCGGCCGATCGAGTCGCGCGATCGCCATCAGGCAGCCCGGCATGTTCTTGTCGCAGCCGGGGATCGCGACCAGCCCGTCGTACCACTGCGCGCTCATCACGGTCTCGATCGAGTCGGCGATCAGGTCGCGCGAGGGCAGCGAGAAGCTCATGCCTTCCGTGCCCATCGAGATGCCGTCGGAGACGCCGATCGTGTTGAAGCGCATGCCGACGAGGCCCGCCTCGAGGACACCTTCCTTCACGTGGGTGCCGAGGTCGCCGAGATGCATGTTGCAGGGATTGCCGTCGTACCAGACCGAGGCGATTCCGACCTGCGCCTTGTCCATGTCGGCCTCGGAGAGACCGGTGGCGTAGAGCATCGCCTGGGAGGCGCCCTGGCTCGCAGGCTGGGTGATCCGTCGGCTGATGCGGTTCAGGGGGCCGGAAGACTCGGACATGCAGGACTCCAGTGGGGCTTCGGTCGGTCACTCGGTCTCGTCAGCGGTTCGCGTGAGCGGCTTTCGAGTCAGGGTCTTTCGAATCAGCGACTCTCGAAGGAGAGCCGGGTCTTGAAGCGCTCGATGATGGGGCCGTAGTCGGTGGGCTGGCCATCCCAGGTGATGTCGCCCTCGTCGAATCGCATCCAGGGCTGGGCGCTGCGGGTCCAGATATGCGCGGCTGGAGCGATCCAGCTCCGATCGTCGAAGGCGCCCGCGCGAACGCTTAGTATGCCGTTCGAGGGTCGCTGGCCGTGGGCGATCCGGCAGCCGCAGTCGCCGCAATAGGTTCCGTAGCGTTCGTTGCCCGAATCCGACCGCCAACCGACGATCTGCGGCTCGCCCGACGTGAATCGCAACGAATCCTCCGTGACCGTCGCGGAGAGTGCGAAGGCGCTGCCCGCGATCCGCTGGCAGTTCGCGCAGTGGCAGGCGTAGATCATCAGCGGCGGCGACACCATCTCGAAGCGGAGTGCACCACACTGGCAGCCGCCCTCGATCGGAAGGGATACCTTTCGGGTCACTTCAGGGGTCGCTTCAGGGATTACTTCGGGGGGCATTTACGTGTCCCATCACATTTCGTCTCACGGCGGATCGCGAAAGCTTGACGAAGAACTGCGGCAGTGTCGACGGCGCGGGGAAACGGGACATCGTCGATGCGAGTCGCCGGTGGCGAGCGGAGCTCCATGGTGATCCATCTTCTGTTGCTGGCGTCCGGACTGGTCCTGTTGGTGCTGGGGGCGGAGTCCCTGGTTCGCGGTGCCCTGGCCGCCGCCCGCCGCCTGGGCGTCTCGCCGCTGCTGGCGGGCCTGGTCATCGTGGGCTTCGGGACCTCGACGCCCGAGCTGGTGGTCTCGGTGGGCGCCGCCATGAGCGCCCAGCCCGACATCGCCCTCGGCAACGTGATCGGCAGCAACATCGCGAACATCCTGCTGATCCTGGGTCTCAGCGGGCTGATCATGCCTCTGCGCGTCCACCGCAACTCGCTCGCTCGAGACGGTCTCGCGATGCTGAGCGCGACGGCGCTGTTCCTGATCCTGGCGTATGACGGCGCGCTGGCTTTCCTGGATGGGATGGTCTTCCTGGTGGCGCTGGCGGCCTATCTCGCCTGGTCCTACCGGACGGAGCGAGTCCAGCCGGGGAGCGCCGGAGCCGAGCTGCACCGCGCCGAGGCAGACGAGCTGGTCCGGGTTCCGGCCTCGGTCGTCTGGACGCTCGTGTGGATCGTGGGCGGACTCGGCTTCCTGATCGGGGGTGCCCGCCTCTTCCTGACGGGCGCGGTGGGCCTCGGGGAGACGTTGGGTGTACCCCCGGCGATCGTCGGCCTGACGGTGGTGGCGCTGGGGACGTCGTTGCCGGAGCTGGCGGTCTCGGTGGTGGCGGCCCTGCGCGGACACGCCGACGTGGCGGTGGGCAACGTCCTGGGCAGCAACATCCTGAACATTCTCGGAATCCTGGGACTCTCGGCCGTGCTCCAGCCGCTGTCCCTGGCCGGGCGGATGCTCGTCATCGACCAATGGGTGATGCTGGTCGCGGCCTTGCTGTTGCTGATCTTTCTGCTCTCGAGCCTGCGCCTGAATCGGATCGAGGCCGGTGTGTTATTTGCGGCGTATCTTGGTTACGTGGCGAGCATGACGGTCTAGAAGACGATCTGCATTGCAAGCCCGTGCTCGTCCCGGGGCGGCGAGGCTGGCAGCCGCTCGGCGCGGGCCTCGGCGATGCGATGGGCGGTCCAGAGCGCGGCCACCGCATCCAGGATGTCGTCGTCGGCCAGGTCCTGGCGCCGGTGTTCACCGCGAGCGCGCGCGAGCAGGCCGGGACCCAGCCAGTCCTCGGCGAGCTGCAGGCGCTCGGCTCTTCCCGCCCGGCTCTTCTTGCGTGCTCGCATGGGGAGGCCTTCGTTCCAGGCGCAGAACGACAGCTCCGGATGCACCTCGTGGATCGCCCGCTGCGCCGCAGCATCTTCGCGAAGCAGCGCGTCGACGGCGCGAATCTTCGGAATCAGGTTCCACGCCTGACAGCTCACCCGCCGACCGTCGGCGAGCTCGGTCCAGCGGCTCGCCTCCTCGCGGTCGCGCGCCGCGAGCGCCGGCCGGATCGGTGCGGGGAAGACGCTGCTCCCGCGCGGGCCGAGCCGGCGACGCGCCAGACCATCGCATTCGCGCCGGCCCGCTTCCGGGAGGCCGATCGGAATGTCGAGGGCGACCACACTCGGCGCGGGCGCGGTCGAGATCAGCTCGGCCGGGTTCTCGAGTAGATGGAACGCGAGCTCGCCGGTACCGCGCTCGCGAGCGATCCGGAACCAACCCCGACGGCAGCCGTCGACACCCGCGAGCCAGCTCATGGGGCGGGGTCCCGGACGGCCAGGCCTCGCAGCCGCGAGCGGGCGGGCGCGAACCCGGGATTGTCCTCGAGACTCGTGCGATAGGCGCGGGCGGCCGCCGGATACTCTTCCCTGGCCTCCGCGACGAGGCCTTCGTGATAGGCCGTCCGCCAGGCGGGCGCGCCGAGGCGCCTTGCCAGCCGAAGCTCCCGCAGTGCCTGATCGTAATGCTGCTCGAGGTAGTGGACCGCCGCAGAGAGCTCGTGCAGGCTGGCGTGGTCCGGAACGAGCTCGATCTGCTCGTCGAGCAGACGTCGGGCGAAGCGCAGGTTGCCCTCGTCGATCGCGATCCGGGCTCGCAGCAGCGCCGCATCCGGCTGGACGGGCGTGATTCGTCGCAGCGCGTCGAGTTCCTTGCCGGCATCCTCGACGCGACCGGACTCGTAGCTCACCACGGCGTTCGCGAGCAGCACCTCCGGATCATAGGGGAACTCGATCGAGAGACGTTCGAGGCCCTTGCGAGTCCGCTCGCAGTCGATGAGCGGTGTCTTGCCGGGGCGCCGCTCGTCGCAGCTCGATCCGTCCTCTCGCACCTGGCTCCACTGCTCGAGGAATGCCGCGAGACGAACGTGCGGATCGTGGGGATTGGGCGGGGGTGTCGATCGACAGCCCGCCAGCAGCCCGAGGCAACCGGCCATCGAGAGCAGTCCGGGGAGCAGGACGATCCTGGAGCGTCGTCGACCGCGCCGTTGCCTAACCATTGCGGTTGCGCTCCGATCCGCGCTGGAACCACGAAAGAGGCATCTCCTCGCCGCGCTCGCGCAGACGCTGGACACAGCGCGGAACGATCCCGGTCGGCGCGAACTCCCCGCGCACCCGGCCCTGGCCGAAGCCGGCCTGCTCGAATCGGAAGAGATCCTGGAGCAGCGCGACGTCGCCCTCGAGACCCGTGATCTCGGCGATCCGTGTGACGCGACGAACCCCGTCCTGGCCACGGTCGATGTGGACGAGCAGGTCGATTGCCGACACGATCTGCTCGCGGATGGCGCGCGCCGGGAGCTCGAGCCCGGCCATCAGCACCAGCGTCTCGAGGCGGGCGAGCGCGTCGCGCGGCGAGTTCGCGTGGATGGTGGAGAGGCTGCCCTCGTGGCCGGTGTTCATGGCCTGGAGCATGTCGAGGGCCTCGCCGGCCCGGACCTCACCGACGAGAATGCGGTCGGGGCGCATGCGGAGCGCGTTCACGACGAGCTCACGCTGGGTGATCGTGCCGGCTCCTTCGATGTTGGGGGGACGTGTCTCGAGACGGACGACGTGGCGCTGGTCGAGCTGGAGCTCGAGGGTGTCCTCGATCGTCACGATCCGCTCGTCGTCGGGGATCGCCTCGGCGAGCGCGCCCAGCAACGTCGACTTGCCCGCTCCGGTTCCGCCCGAGACGAGGATGCTCTGGCGATGCCGGACCGCCGTGTGAAGGAACTCGCGCATCGCGGCGTCGAAGGCGCCGGCGCGCTCGAGCTCCTTTGCACGCAGGCGATGGCGCCCGAAGCGCCGGATCGAGAGAGTCGGCCCATCCGGCGAGATCGGTGGCAGCGTCGCGTTCACCCGCGATCCGTCGGGGAGCCGCAGGTCCGCCATCGGCTGGGCGGCGTCGATGCGGCGGTGGGCGCGCGCCGCGATCCGTTCGATCACGCGCATCAGATGCGCGTCGTCGCGAAAGGCGACTCCGGTCTCCTCGAGGCGTCCGCCCCGCTCGATGAAGACCCGGGACGGACCGTTCACGAGGATGTCGGTCACGGCGGGATCCGCCATCAGGGGGGCGAGCGGGCCGATCCCGAGCGCCTCCTCGGCGAGCGTATCGACGAGGCCCTGCCGCTCGCGCTCGTTCAGCGCGAGATCCTCCTGGTCGAGCACCCGGACGACGAAGCGCTCGACCCGCTCGACGATCTCCTCGTCCGTGGCATCGAGCAGCCCGGCATCCGTCAGCTCGTCGACGAGTCGAGCGCGCAGCCTCCCCGTCACGTCGGAGGCGCGCCGACGCGCGGCCGGCGCCTCGCGTCGCGTCGGCTCGAAGGAGCGCTGGGAGCGCTCCCGCGTCTGGCTCTTCTCCCAGGTCGCGTACTCGCGGGTCATCGAGCCCCGCAGCCTGGCCCGCAGCGCCTCCGCCGGCGCTCGCGGCGCGTCGTCGTGGCCCTCGCTCACGAGCCCGATCCTCGAATCAGCGCGAAGCGCCGCCGCCATCCGCCCGTGCCTCGGATGGACGGAGTCTCCGGCTCGCCGCCCTCGGTGCCGAGCCCGTTGCGCTCGCTGAGGTCATTGCGCTCGTTGTGCTCGTTGAGCGGGTTGGACTCGTCAGGCGACGCAGCGGTGTCGGGTGTGGTTGCCCGTTCCTCGAGCGACGAGGCGGATTCCGGGCCGGGCTCGTTCCCGATCGATTCCGCGTCGTCGACGAGCGCGCGCAGCACCCGCCCCCAGCCCCGCCGCCCGGCCGAGAGAATGCGCGGCTCGCCGAGGTTGAGCGCCGAGAGCACGCGTTTGTCGTAGGGGACCTCGAAGTCGATTTCGCGACCGATGCGCCGCGAGACCTCGTCCCGACCGAGCAGGCCCGGAAACGGGGGTGTGTTGCGATTCAGCACGATCCGCTCGCGCTCGGCGGGGATCTCGATCTGGTCGAGCATCGTCCGGAGCCGCGCAGCCCCGATCACGTCGGGAACCGTGCCCTGGTTGACCAGGTAGATGCGATCGGCGAGGTCGAAGATCGCGAGCATCACGGCATCGACGATCGGCAACGTGTCGACGACGACGTACGCGAAGGTCCGGCGGGCGAGAGTCAGGATCCGGGCCATCGCCTGGTCGTCGACGTCCGACGCATCGACGGGATCGAGCGGCGCCGACAGCAGCCGCAGGCCCGTCCCGGGATGGAGCTCCGAGATCTCCCGCAGCATGCGCGGGTCGAGGCGATCGCGCTCGCGGGCTGCGGTCGCGATCGAGCTGGCGGGCTCGAGGTCGAGGGCCGAGGCGCAGACACCGAGCTGCAGCGAGCAGTCGACGAGCAGCACCTGGTCGGGATGGCGCAGGGCCAGACCGACCGCCGTGTTGATCGAGAGGGTCGACTTGCCGACGCCGCCCTTGGTGCTGTGGAAGGCGAGAATGCGACCGGATCGGGCCTTCGGCCCGCGCTCGGCGCGATCGTCGAGCGCGCCGAGCGTGTCGCGCAGGGCCTCGCTCGAGAGCGGCCGTTCGAGCACGTCGGCCAGCTTCGAGCGGATCGCCTCGACCAGCAACTCTGCGGACGTCTCCGGCTCGCCCCGGCCCGCCTGGGCGCCGATCAGCACGGCTTCAGGAGCCAACGATCGGACGGTCTGGGCGAAGGCGCGCAGATCGGCCGGGCGGTCGCCTAGCAAACCGACGATCAGGTCGGGCTCGCGCTGCCGCAGGCTTCTCTCGGCCGCCTCGAAGTCGCTCGCGAGTCTCAGGAAGGCCCGTCCCCGCCTCGCCCCGGCCAGTGCGGCCTCGACCTCGTCCGCCAGCGACTGGTCGCCGACCACGAGCACCTGCATCGCCCCTCCCGTCATCGGGCCTCCGTTCGGACCCGTTCGTGAGCCGTTCATCGTTCCTCCACCGCCTCCGGCGTGGGGACGAGCCGCGGGGTTCGCACGACGATCGGAGCCCAGCGCGCCCCCGGATCGGTCAAGGCAGCCCGCGGTCCATCCGGACCCTGAGCGAGGACGGCGGCCGCCCGGCTGGCTGCGGCCGGGGTGCCGGGTGTCCCTGCGGCATTCGGGCGGGCGGCGCCCGGCGTCGTCCGGGACAGCGTGATCTCGCCCGGCGCGGGCCCCGGCCCGATCGCGAGCTGGACGAATCCGAGCACGGGGCGATCGCAGGCCTCGACGATCGCGAGGTAGGCGACGGGGATCGGTTGCGCCGGATCGAAGGCGAGTCCGGGCGTGCGAGCGGGAAGATCGCCGACCCCTCGGCCCGAGGTCCCGGGATCGAAGCTGCAACCCGCGACGTCGCCGCCGGCCCGCACAACCGTCTCGCTCCCGAGCTGCGGCCCCGAGACGTCCAGCGTCGCCGAGCCCGCCCCTTCGAAGATCGCTGTGGCGAGCTGCTCGAGCGCCGTCAGCTGCAGAGCGATTCCGACGGCGCCCGCCACATCGGGCCGCGCGGGCAGCCGCGGGCCGACGCGCAGCGCCAGGGCTCCGGCGAGATTGAGCCCCGCGCGGCCTTCGAGCGCAAAGCCACCCGTGCGAAGCCCGCGCCCCGAGAGCGTCGGTGCCATCCCCTCGCGCCGACGTGCCTCCTGCACCTCGAGGAAGTCCGGATCGCCGGTGTCCGGGCTCCCGGGCAGCAGGGCGCCCCACCCCAAGAGCAGCGGTGTCGACCGCGACAGTCGGAAGCTCGTTCCCGCCGTCCCATCGAGTACGCCCTGGGCGTCCAGCGGACCGAGCCGTACCCCGCGGCTCTCGAGGGGAGTCCCGTCGAGCGAGAGCGCCCGCTGTTCGGGCCCGGTCGCCGGCTCGAGAACGAGACCGAGCGGCTCGAGCAGAGGGCCGAGCCGCGTCTCGCGCAGACAGCGCTCGCGGGCGTCGCTGCCGCGAGCCGAGTCCCGACATTGCGCGGGCAGCTCGGAGTCGGGCAGCGCGCGCACATGCCTCCACTCATGGGCCAGCATCTCGGCGGCGGTATCGAGCCTCGCCTGCTCGGACAGGGCGAGTCCGCCGTCGACGATCAGGGCGCCGATGCCCAGCAGCGCGAAGAGGAGCATTCCGAAGAGCGGCAGCACGATTCAGCTTCCGCCTTCCACGCGCTGCGCCGGTGACCCCAACGCCGACCGCGCCGGGGCCGCGCCGACCGCCGGAGGCTCGGTGGCGAGCGGTTC
>CAYWGW010000131.1:0-11408 GCA_964457385.1 uncultured Spirochaetaceae bacterium | reverse complement strand
CTCTTCGTGGGTGTCGGCCCGTGAGATCCCCACCGAGGAGCCCGAGTTCGCCGGCTTCACGAACACCGGCAGACCGATCTCACCGGCGGCCCGATCCGCCGACGCCGGCAGACCATCCCGATGCAGGCGCCCCGCCGAGAAGCTGATCCAGGGCGTGACGGGCAGGCCCGCCGCGTTCAGCAGTCGCTTGGCGACGTCCTTGTCCATCTGAACGGCGGAGCTGAGAACCCCCGATCCGACGTAGGGCACCTCGGCCAGCTCCAGCAGCCCTTGCAGCGAGCCGTCCTCTCCCCCGCGACCGTGCACGATGGGAAAGACGACGTCGATCTCCGAGAGCGTCTCCAGCGCGGACGCTTCCGGGGAAGCGGCAGAGGAAGCGTTCGCAGCCCGCAGCCGTGTCCCGGTCGGGCTGGCCGGCAGGAAGACCTCGGGCGCGTCGAGCGCCTCGGCCGGCGTTTGCGACCCATCGGCCAGATGCCAGCGGCCCGCGTGATCGATCGCGATCAACGAGACGTCGTAGCGGCGGCGATCGAGTGCCGCGAGGATCGATCGGGCGGAGACGAGCGAGACATCGTGCTCCACCGATCGACCGCCGAAGAGCAGGCCGACACGCAGCTTTTCCATGCCCCCCCCGTTCGCGCCTCGGACCGCGCTCGCCCGTGGCCCTCGCGCAAGGATACGCCTCGGACCGGCATCCCGCCCGGATCGGCGGCCGCGGCCCCGTTGCGACCCGGCAACGCCCCGACTCGCTTGACCCTGTCCGACCCCCTCCGTAAGCTCGGCGCGTGACGATTCCTTCTTCACAGGATCGACCGAGCGTGCTGCCCATGGCCGGGACGGACGCCCCTGGCGCGAGGTCCACGCCCCGATCGCCCGAGCCGTCTTCCGAGCCGCCGTCGCCGGAGCTGCTGCGAAAGCAGCAGGACCTGCTCGACGCGCTCGCCGGCGCGGGACGCGTCCTGATCGCGTTCTCGGGCGGGGTCGACTCGAGCTATCTCGCCTGGGCGGCCCAGCGCGCGCTCGGCGACGACAGCCTCTGCGTGACCGCCGTCTCCGCGTCCTATCCCGAGAGCCATCGCAAGATGGCCGAGGAGATCGTGTCCCGCTTCGCGCTGCCCCATCGCTTCGTCGAGACCCATGAGATGGATCGGCCCGGCTATCGCGCCAACGCCTCCGACCGCTGCTACCACTGCAAGAGCGAGCTCTTCGACGTGATGGACCAGCTCGGGGTGGAGCTCGGATTCGATGCCATCGCCTACGGTGTGAATACCGACGATACGCGCGACTTCCGACCGGGCCACCGGGCCGCCCACGAGCATGCGGTGCTGGCGCCCCTGCTGTCGGCCGGGCTGTCGAAGGCCGAGATCCGGGCACTGTCGCGAGCGGCGGGCCTGCCGACCGCGGATCTGCCGGCCTCGGCCTGCCTCTCGTCGCGGCTGCCCTACGGCACCGAGGTGACCGAGGAGCGCCTGCGGCAGGTGGAGCAGGGCGAGGAGCGGCTGCGCGAGCTCGGCTTCCGGCAGGTGCGGCTGCGCCATCACGGCGAGCTCGCGCGCATCGAGATCGAGCCGAGCGAGCTGCCCCGGGCCCTCGATCCGACCATGACTGCGCGCATCGTCGAGCGCATCAAGCCGCTCGGGTTTCGTTATGTCTCCCTCGACCTCGAGGGCTACCGTACGGGCTCGCTGAACGAGGTCCTGCAGATCCATCGCGAGCCGCGGCGCTGACGCGAGTCGCGTCCCGGTCCTGGAGTCCCGGGAGTCCCGGCCGCCGCGGCGGTTGCGCCGGTCGGGGAGCCGTACGGGCAGTGCAGGCAGCGCGAGCAGCGTCGGCATGGCGAGCAGCGTGGGCGTGGTGGCCCCGACGAACGGGCCAATGACGAGACGAGAGGAAGGTCCCCACGCGATGTGGACGACGATCGAGTGTGCGGGACATCCGCGGGACATGGGCCTTGCCCAGGGAACGGCGCTGGCGATCGCAATCCGCGCCGAGCTGGCGCGGGCGGGGCTGCCACTGCGACGGCGCCGATGGCCGGATCTGCGTGGCCTCACGAGTGGCCCCGTGCGGGGCGCCGGCGCCGGCCGTGAGCTCTTCCGTCATTTCGCGCATCAGGCCGAGCGCCTCGAGGGGCTGGCGCGGCGGGCCGACGTGCCGGTCGATTCAGTGCTCGAGCTTCATCTCCGGCCGCGGGCGGGCGGGGTCGCGGGCGGGCTGCTCGCGCGTCGGGCTTCGCTGCGTACCCGCGATGCGTTCGGTGGCGGCGGCGACCGGACGCGGCCGGAAGGCGCCGACCGGGCGGTCGTGCTCGAGCGCACGCTTCCCGCGGCGCTGGCGGGCGAGGCGGGCTGGATCGTGCGGGAGAGCCGGCCGGCGGTGGGCTTCGCCTCGATCGAGATCGGTCTGCCGTGGCTGGTCTCGTCGATCGCGGGCGTGAACGAGGCGGGGCTGGCGCTGGTGGCGGGGCCGATGCTCTGGGGCACGGCCGGGCTCGGCGGACACGCGCCTTCGATTCTGTTGGTTCAGGAGTGCCTGCAGCGCTTCCCGGATCTGGCCGGCGCCCTGGAGTGGTGCCGCAAACGACCGGTTGAGGGCGAGCAGGCCTTCGTGCTGGCCGACGCCTCGGGTGCAGCGGCCACGGTGACGTCGACCGGTCGGGAGCGGCGGATCCAGGCGGGCAGCGGGGAGATCGACCTCGAAGCCGGCGAGCTGCCCACTGAGGAAAGCGATCCGAAGCCGCATCCCGGTCGGACCGCGCTCGGGACGGATCGGGTGCTGCTCGATCCCCTTGGGCGCTCGCTGCGGGTCGAGGCCGCGGGGCTCGTACTCGAGGTCGTTGCCGGGCCCTCTCCGTCAACATCGGCGAGACACTCGAGCTACCCGTGAATACTGTGGGGTGGTGGAAGATGGCTCTCGATGATGAGGCCGACCGAATTGCCTCCGCGCAGTTCTGGCATGATGCGGCGTCGCCATCGTGGGCGTGACGAATCCCCACCTCGGACCGGGCGACGAGCTGCAGGTCGATTGCGCAGATGGCCGACTGCGCCCCGCCGAACTCTGCCCATTGCCGCTGTACGACCGTGACGGCGACATTCCCCGCGGCAAACAAACGGCCATTCCGGAAATCCCGGCTGCCGTTCCGGGCTGACGCCGCAGACTCATCATGCACTGCCCGGGAGCTGTGACCGGAAGTCGTGGATCGGGGATCGAGTGACCTCACCAGATGGGTCGACCACGCATAGGCTCCGGCAACCCCGGGGCGGTTCAAATTCGCGGAGTGGATCGATGTCGAGACCCTTCTGGTGCAGATGGATCCGGGCCCCTCGGGGGGCATTCGTTCCCGCGCGAGTCGGTGTCGGAACGACTGATGTTGTGTCACCTTACATAGACGCAAGCTTGTCATGTATAGTTGACACCCCGGAGCGGGGCTCTCGCCAGGCATCGGGACGCACTGAGCGCGTGGGGAAGCGTGAGGAACTCGAGGAGCGTCGATGAACATCCGACAAGCCATGGCCCTCGAGGCCATCCAGAACTACTCGGCGGGACTCGTGCTTCTCGTGGGTACGCACGTCTTCAAGGGGCGGGTCAAGGTCAACCTCGAGCGAACGCTCCACAGCGGCATCGAGATCGAGAACGTGAGGCAGGTGGACGGGTCACGTCTGATCCTGCCCTTCGAGGACGAGCAGGGACAGCCGAGGCGGGCGAGTCTCATCAACGAAGCGACCAACTACGGCGCGCAGATTCCCGGCTCGAAGGTGAGCTGGCGGACCCTGGCGCTCGACTTCGAGAGCGACACCGCCATCTCGGTCATCCGGCGGATCGCCCGGCAGAAGCGGTTCGACGCCCGCGTCACCAACCTGGCTGAATCGCTTCAGGACAAGTTCGGTCTGTCCTACGAGCACCTCCAGAGCATCGATCCCCGTACCGTCGCCGTGGACTGCAGCTACGACGGAACGACCCGGCTCGGCCTCCACCACACGGCCGTAGCTCGCGCCGGCTACACCTACCAGCGTGCCCAGGACGGGATTCCCAACCTGGGGGGTCCCTCGGTCATCGACCACTGGGCTGCTTGCCGCGCCGCCCTCTACGTCTCCACCGGCATCCGGATCGCCGAGAAGACCGGCCTGGGCCTCAAGTACGGCGTGACCCTCCTGGGCATCGCCGTCGAGGGTCAGGGGTACATGGGTACGACGGCGTGGACCCCGCGCTTCAAAGAGATGATGGGCGAGAGTGGCTTCGATCGACAGCCGCACGATCGCCACTGGTTCGTCCCGAGCTTCGGCAACTTCGAGTGCAAGCCGCGTGAGGAGCCGAACGCGTCGGGCGAGGTCGAGACGATCCCGCAGTACGTCGTGATCGGCGCCGTCACGACCGCCGCATCCCGGGCGCTCGGCGAGGTCCTCGGCGCGGATGCGCTCGAAAAGTACTGCAAGGACTCCTGGCAGATGTTCCATCATCGGGAGGAGATCGGTGACGCCATCGAGGAGCGCACGAAAGAGATGACACCGGAGGAGGTCGTCAAGCTGGTGGGGAAGATTCCCGCCCAGGAGCACGTCCATCTCGAGGATGTCGTCGACGACGCGCTCCTCCGGGACCGTAACATGATCGCTCCGGTGATGGCCTCCGATGGCGAGGAGATGCTGATCGCCAACTACGACGGCGCCGAGTTCGATCCCGCGCCCGCAATGGTCCACGGTCAACACACCGAAGAGCTGCTGCTCGAGGCGGGCTACTCCCTCGACGACATCGATACGATGTCACGGGAGAAGATGGTCTACTGCGCAACCCGTCGGCCGAGGTCCTGAGACCAGAGGGAGAGGCCATGAGTCTGAAATCCATCGGCCGTGCGTCCGTTCGCGAGGTGTTCGAGCCGGCGTTCCTCTCACCGATCCGATCCAACCAGCCGTTCCGAACCGTTTTCGATCGGTTCCAGCGGGATCGGGTCGCCTGCCTGCTGGTGACACACGCCGCCACCGGAAAGCTCCAGGGCGTCTACACCAGCCGGGACGTCCTCCGGAAGCTCGCGGAGCCTCCGATCCAGGGCGACGCCGACGCGCAGGTACACGACTACATGCGGACCAACCCGGAGACCCTCACGCTCGACGACTCGTTCGCCGGGGTGGGGCGACTGATGGAGAAACACGGCTTCCGTCACGTCCCGTTCATCCAGCGAGCCGACCCGCCCTGGGACGAGACCGGCATCCCGGTCGGGCTGGCGCGGCTCGAGATCTGGATGAAGTGCGCCTACGACGCGCTGGACGATTCCGACCGCGAGGCGCTGGCCGCCGTCAACCAGGCAGAGGTCCTGACCAACCCGCTGGTGAGCGCGGAGGAGAGTGAGACGGTCAAGGTCGTCGTGGAAAGGATGCTCACCCGGAAGCGGGCCGTGGGCGCCGTAGCCGTGACGCGGGAGGGCGCGCTGGTCGCGATGCTCTCGGAGCAGGATCTCACCCTGGAGGTTGCGCCCCGGATGATCGTGGACGGGGAAGACCTCTGGCACGACCCGATCAAGCGATATGCCTCGAAGGAGGTATTCTGGCTTCCGGAGAGCGCCAGCGTGCTCGACATCCTGGAGCTCATGATGGAGCGCAAGATCCGCCACGTCCCGATCGCCAGGGAAGGCGAAAAGGGACTCGAGGTCGTCAAGACCGTCAGCATGCGCAGGCTGCTTCCCGAACTCCTGAAGCGCATGGACCCGAGCCCCGCACCGCGCGCGTGACTCCATCCTCCGCGATGAATCGGCTTCTGGCGGGCAGGAAGAGGGCCTCGATCTGGCCGTGTTCCCCCTCTTTGTCGCTGCAGCGGATCCGGACCCGCGATATCGACTCGTCATGGATTGGTTCCTGACCAGCTACGGCGATGCGGCCAAGACCGCGCTGGGCTTCTTCTGGAAGGCCGGCTGGGCCTTCGTGCTCGGTTACGCGATCAGCGCGATGATCCAGACCTTCGTGCCCAAGAAGCGGCTGACCCGTCATATGGGGGACGCCGGACTGCGAAGCACCGGCATCGCGACCGGCTTCGGCGCCATCTCGTCGTCGTGCTCGTTCGCCGCGCTGGCCGCGGCACGTTCGCTCGTCATGAAGGGCGCCAACTGGATCGCCGCGGTCGCATTCATGTTTGCCTCGACCAACCTCGTCATCGAGCTGGGCGTCCTGATCTACATCTTCCTCGGCTGGCAGTACGTCGCCGCCGAAATAGTCGGCGGGCTTCTGCTGATCGCGATCAGCTCGATGCTGATCCGGCTCGTGTACCCAAAAAGGTGGCTGGAACAGGCGCGCGAGAAGGTGCGCGAAGAAGCGCCGGAAGAGGAAGAGGACTTCGATCCATGGCAGCGGATGACCAGCCGAGCGGGCTGGTACCGCGTTGGCCACCAGTTCGTCATGGAATGGAAGATGGTCTGGCAGGAGATCCTGATCGGCTTCACGATCGCCGGCTTCATGAAGACCTTCGTGCCGACCTGGCTCTGGGAGGCACTGTTCTTCCGGGGCGGGGCCGCAGACTTCCCGCAGTTTCTGGTCACGCTGGAGAACGTGCTGGTCGCGCCGTTCGTTGCCGCGGTGACCTTCATCGGTTCAATGGGCAACATTCCGCTGGCCACCGTACTGGCCCGCAGCGGCGTCGGCTTCGCCGGCCTGATGGCCTTCATCTACTCCGACCTGATGGTGCCGCCGCTGGTGAAGGTGAACGCGAAGTACTACGGCTGGAGGGTCGCCCTGTACATCGCCGGCATCATGTTCATCAGCATCGTCGCCACGGCGCTGCTGTTGGACGCTGGCTTCGGGCTACTCGGCATGCGGCCCGAGAGCGCTGCCGGCACCGTGATCGAGCAGCAGTTCGCGATCGACTACACGTTCTTCTTCAACATCGCTTTCGTCATGGTAGCTGGCGTGCTGATCGCGCTGAACCGGCGACACGTCTCGTGCGACAGCGATGGTCATGGACACGACCACGATGCGGGCGGCGTCGACATCCAGGGATGGGTCTCGTGGCTGGCTATCTTCGTGCTCGTTACCGGCATGCTGGCCTTCGCCCTGACGATCTGAAGGCTCCGGCGAGCCAGACGAAGAAGCAGGCGCGTTGGGTCTGGCTTCAGGTCGTTCTCTGCCAGGTTACCTGCTCGATCTGGGTTCGCCGAATGGTGCGCAGCTGATCTATGTTGCGAAGAACATGCTGGAAGTGGTCTCGCTCCTCGTCGTGCTCGTCATGTCCCTCATCATCACCCGGGTCGCCACCGTGGCCCTGGCGCTCACGGGCATGAGCCAGGAGGCGGCTCGCTTCCAGGCGCGATCCGCGCTGACCGGCTCAGGCTTCACGACGACGGAGTCCGAGCGCGTGGTGAGCCATCCCCTGCGCCGACGCATCATCATGGCGCTGATGCTGCTGGGCAACACCGGATTGGTGCTAGGCGCTTCATTGATGGTGCTGTTCCTGGGGGGAGAGAGGGGCGGCCTCCCCGACCGTTGGCAGCAGGTTGGCCTGCTCCTCAGCGGACTGCTGGCCTTCTACCTGGTGGCCCGCAGCGCCTGGCTGGAGCGGGCCATGGCGGGCTTCATCGAGCGGGTGTTGGCGCGCCACACCGATGTGGCCGTCCGCGATCACGCCAGCCTCCTGCGCCTTGGAGGCGATCATCGCGTGGTGGAGATGACGGTGCAGTTGGGGGACTGGATGGCGGGACGCAGCATCTCCGAACTGGCTCTCGCCCGCGAAGGCGTCCTGGTCCTGGGTATCACCCGCGCCGACGGGAGCTACCTGGGGGCGCCGCGGGGCGCCGCGAAGCTCGAAGCGGACGATGTCGCGATCCTCTACGGGAAGGAATCCGTTCTGCGCGATCTCGATGAGCGCCGCGCCGGGGTGGGGGGACATCTGCGTCACGCCGAGTCGGTCGCGCGCCGGCAGGACGGGAAGGAGCCGAGGTCGTGCGACGACGCCGAGCAGGCCGTCGACCCGCAAGAACAGTCCCCGGCGCGCTGAAGGGATACCCGTCACGGAGATCGTCGTGCCCCGTGCTTTGACCGGCGGGCCCGTGGGTCGCCTCCTCCGGGCTCGAGCGTCTGGGGTCGCGAAGGTCTGGTCGCGTCGAGCCGACCCTTTCGGGAGACAGCGAGTCCATCCTCGGGGACACGGGGTATCCGGGGCAGCTTCTACAATGCGGTTTCCGGCGAGACGGGGAATTCGTGCTGGCCAGTCGGCGCAGCCGCGGCAGCTACGGCACGGGCTTTGCTTTCTCTTTGCCCGGACACCCTGGGACACGACGACAGGGACCACTGAGGAGCAGCACGCAGCATGGCGTCGAGTGCCTTTCACGAAGCCGCAGAGGATCTGACCCAGGAGACGCGCGAGATGCATCGTGCTCTGGTCTCGCTGATCGAGGAACTCGAGGCCGTCGACTGGTACGCGCAGCGCGTCGATGCGACCCAGGACGAAGAGCTCCGGCGCGTGCTGGCGCACAACCGGGACGAGGAGAAGGAGCACGCGTCCATGACGCTCGAGTGGATCCGGCGCCGCGACCCGAAGTTCGACGAGCTTTTGCGACGCTTCCTCTTTATCGACGGTCCGATCATCCATGCTGGGGCGGAGGAGGAGTCGGCTCCCGCGTCGGGAGCGGCCGGTGCGACCGCCCGGACGCGGCCCCGCGCCTCGAGCGGAGGCGAGGGGCTCGGAATCGGAAGTCTACGGAGTGCGGGACAGACAAGGGAGGAGACGGAGTGACCGTATTGAATCGCAGTCTGGCCCCCGTGAGCGGGCGAGCCTGGGTCATGATCGAGAACGAGGCGCGCGAGGTCCTGGAGCTTCATCTCGCCGCGCGAAGGCTCTTCGACTTCGACGGCCCGCTCGGCTGGGAGCACTCGTCGGTCAACCTCGGACGGGTGCGCTCCCTGGAGCGGGAAGAGCCCTCGGGCGCGCGCATTCGACAGCGCGTCGTGCGTCCGTTGATCGAGCTGCGCATCCCCTTCGAGCTGGATCGGGCCGAGCTCGAGAACGCGGATCGGGGGGCTACCGACATCGATCTCGGCCCGCTGCGGGATGCGGCCCGGCGCTTCGCCAGTGCCGAGGACACCGCGCTGCTGGAGGGCTATGCAGACGCGGACATCCCAGGGCTCGTCACCGACGCCGGCAACGAAGGGGTCGCGTTGCCGGAGGATCCGCTGGGCTATCCGAATGCCGTGACCGAGGCATTGGTCCAGCTCCGCCATGCGGGCGTCGCTGGACCCTACGCCGTGGCCCTCGGCCCCAAGGAGTTTGCCGCGCTCGATCGCACGACGACGTCGGCCGGCTATCCCGTGCTCCGCCACGTCCAGCGACTCGTCGACCGTCCGGTGGTCTGGGCGCCGTCCCTGCGCGGGGGCGTCGTGCTGAGTCTGCGTGGCGGCGACTTCAAGATGACCTGCGGTCGGGACGCGACGGTCGGTTATCTGTCCCACGACGCGGAACGCGTCCAGCTCCATCTCGAAGAGAGCTTCACCGCCGAGCTGACGGGGCCGGAGGCCGCCGTGCCCCTGCTGCCGGGCGGCGTGTAGCAGCGGAGGGCGAGCGCCTCCTCACCCCGCCACGTCGGGACCCCCGCGCCGCCCCTCGATCGTGTACCCGGATACGGGGGCGAAATCTCCCGCCATGGTCTATCCATCTGGGTCGAGGCCGCGATGGACTCGACGGGATGGACTCGACGGGACGGACTCGAGTTGTGGGACCCCCGACGGCAGACCGACCGCACGGGACGTTCCTTCGAGACGCACGCAGGAGGCGTCCGCAGGAGGCGTCCGCAGGAGAAGGCCATGAAAAGCGTGGATCCGCGTCCGCGGTCGAGCGGATCGATCGAACACTACGACGTGGTGGTGATCGGAGCGGGCGTGAGCGGCATGTACGCCGTACATCGCTTTCGCGAGCTGGGTCTCTCGGTGCGCGCGTACGACGGGGCCAGCGACGTGGGTGGCACCTGGTGGTACAACCGCTATCCCGGCGCTCGGGTCGACGGTCCCGGTAGTCCCTTCTACTGCTACACGTTCACGGACGAGTTCATGAAGGATTGGGACTGGGCCGAGACCCAGTCCGAGCAGTCCGCCGTGCTGGCCTACCTCGAGTACGTCGCCGACAAGCTCGACCTCCGCCGCGACATCCAGTTCGAGACCTGGGTGCAGGATGCGCGCTGGGACGAGGCGGCGCAGCGCTGGACGATCGAGACGAGTACGGGCGAGCGGGTCTCAGCGCAGTTCCTGATCTGCGCAGTCGGTGCTCTCTCGACCGCGAATCTGCCCGAGATCCCGGGGATCCAGGATTTCGCGGGCGAGTGCTACCACACGGGTCAGTGGCCTCACGAGCCGGTCTCTTTCGAGGGCAAGCGCGTGGCCGTGATCGGAACGGGCTCCTCGGGCATCCAGGCCATCCCCGAAATCGCCAAAGAGGCAGCGCACGTGACCGTGCTCCAGCGCACGGCACAGTACGCCTTTCCGGCCGGCAACCGACCCATCACGCCCGACGAGATGGCGCAGGCCAGGGAGAGCTGGGAGACGATCCGCGCGAAGATGTTCGCGCATCCCGGCGGCTTTCCCGTCGACACGCACTCGCGCTCGGCGCTCGAAGATACGCCCGAAGAACGCCAGGCGCTCTACGAGAAGCTGTGGCAGCGAGGGAGCTTCCACTTCTTCCTGGACAGCTACAACGACATCGCGGTCAGCGAAGAGGCCAACGAGACGATGGCCGACTTCGTGCGCGCCAAGATCCGCGCGATCGTGCACGATCCCGAGACGGCACGGAAGCTGATGCCCGACCACTTCGTGATGACCAAGCGCCCGATCCTCGAGAACGGCTACTTCGAGACCTACAACCGGGACAACGTGACACTGGTCGACCTGCGCGAGGATCCGATCGAGCGGTTCACGCCGACGAGCGTCATGACCCGATCGGGCGAGCACCCGATCGACATGCTCGTGCTGGCGACCGGCTTCGATGCGATCAGTGGCTCGATGCTGCGCCTCGATCCCCAGGGCCGCGGCGGCGTACGCCTGAAGGAGCGATGGCAGGACCGCTTCCACAACCATCTTGGGATGACGATCAACGGCTTCCCGAACCTCTTCATGGTCCACGGTCCCGGGTCGCCCGGGGTCTTCTACAACATGCCGCTCGGTGCCGAGCGGCAGCTGGACTGGATCGGCGACTGCATCCGTCATCTGCGTGAGCAGGGCCTTGGCGCCGTCGAGCCCACGACCGAGAGCGAAGAGGCCTGGGGCAACGAGGTCAGCGCGATCGCCAACGCCACGCTCTTCCCGCGCACCGATTCCTGGTGGACCGGCGCCAACATCGAGGGCAAGCCCCGCTACTTCTCCGCCTACCTGGGTGGCTCGATCTACTACCAGCGCCTCGCCGACGCGGCGGCCAGCGGCTACCCGGGGTTCGTATTCGAGCCGGCGGTCGGC
>CAYWGW010000130.1:0-11513 GCA_964457385.1 uncultured Spirochaetaceae bacterium | reverse complement strand
ATCTCGCTTACGTTTGTGCCTGCGGGACGAACTCGGTGGCAGAAAAGATCGACCCAGCCTCGGGATTTTTCGGGGTCGGGACGATAGGGTCGGAACGGCCGGCTTGCCGAGTTCCCCCGGCTCGGCTCCAGCGAGACGTGTGGTCTGGAATCGATACAGATCGACAGAGAGAGGCGGCCCCTGTCAGAGTGGTTCGCTCTGCATTTCCCCGAGGGAACGAATCCCGCTTGGTCGCGATCTCTGGTCGGCCATTGGCGCCGGCGCGCGGGATGTGCGCCGGAGAACGGACGCGGTTCGGGTCGCTGAGCTTCTTCGGGTCTGTCCCCCCTTAAGTGACTGGAGTCACGGAACATATCATGAAGTCGATGCAGATCGAGACCAGCGAGCAGCCTTCGGAGGAATGGGATCGGTACGCGGGCTCCCATGCGGAGGTCCGGTTGGGGCACGCCGCCGCCTGGGCGCCGATCCTGGCCGACGCCTACGGCTTCCGCCCCCGCTATCTGGTGGCCCGGGATGGCGAGGGCCGGCTGAGGGGAATCCTGCCGATGGTCCTGTTCCGAGGACTCCCGGGGCGTCCGGGTAGGCTCCTGTCGCTGCCCTTCCATGATGCCGCCGGCGTCCTGGCCGACGACGACGAGATCGCGACCCGGCTACTCGGCGAGGCGCTGCGGATCGCTCGCAGCGAGGGACTCGAAGGGGTAGAGGTGCGTCAAGCCTCGCCCCTGGCATCCGTCGATTACCCGGAGCGTGGCCCGGACGGCCGTGCGGAGGACGGGAGCGAAGAGGACCGGCCCGATGGGACCGCAGGGTCCGGAACCGACCGCGTCAATCTCGTGCTCCCCCTCGCAGGCGATGCGGAGCAGCAGTGGCAGAGGCTCCGGGCCAAGGTCCGGAACCAGGCCCGCAAGGCGGAGCGCTCCGGGCTGACGCTGGCGGGGGAGTCCGACGACGGCCTGCTGGACGGGTTCTACGACCCCTTCTGCGTCAACATGCGCGACCTCGGCTCACCGGTCCACACGCGACGCTTCTTCGAGGCGGCCGCACGTCGGTTCGGCGACGCTCTGCGTTTCATCGTCACGCGAGACGGAGACCGGCCCGTCGGTGGGCTGGTCGCGATTCGTTTCGGGCAGCGCGTCTGGGTGCCCTGGGCGTCGACCCTGCGCTCGGAGAGATCCCGCTGCCCCAACAATCAGATCTACTGGGAAGCGATCCGATGGGGCATCGCGACCGGAGCGACGTCCTTCGACTTCGGCCGCTCGCCACGGGAGAGCGGAACCTATCGCTTCAAGAAGGGCTGGGGCGCCACCGAGGAGGCTCTGGAGTGGATGCTCCATCGGCCGGACGGGGCCGTCGAGACCGCGAAGGCGAGCTCTTCGAGTCGCGTGCTGGAGGCTTTGTCCCAGGGCTGGACCCGACTCCCGGTCCCGCTCGCGACGATCCTGGGAGGTCGGATTCGGCGCTACTTCGCGAACTGAGATGGCTCGCAATCAAAGCGACTCGAAGCCGTGCGGGAGCCTGGGCCACGGCGCGGGGCTCGAGCTTCCGGAGCGGACGGTCAGCGGATGGGTGGCAGACTGCCGAGGGTCGGAAGCGAAGTAAGCTGCTCGACGTGGGCGGCGTCGATCACGACCGGTTTCACGAGCTCGTGCAGCAGGACCAGGCCCAGACTCAGCCCCAGGGCCAAGACGATCCCGACTCCGACGAAGGCGATGCGCGGAATGACCGGGTTCGTCGGGGCGTTGGCGGATTCGATCAGGGTGAGTTGGGCGCCCTTCTGGGCGAGCTCCATGCTGCGGGCCAGCTCCGCGTTCTTCAGCTTCCGCAGGTAGCTGGTATACGCCTCCTGAAGGATCACTTCCTTGCGCTGGAGCGCCTGGTACTCCTCGGTGATCTCCGAAGTCCGGGCCACCTGCCCCTCGAGTCGTTCCACCTCTTCGTCGATCTCGCCGAGCCGCTCCTCGCGGGCCGCAATCTGGCTCAGGAGGCGGCTGCGGAGACTCGTGCCTGCCGCCCCGTTGGCGCTGGATTCCTCGTCCTCGCTGCCGCCGAGGGCGGCGATCTGGCGGCGAAGGGATTGGACCTGGGGATGGTCCTCCGTGTAGATCGCGAGCAGTCGCGTGAGCTCGGCGACCTTCTGGTCCCGCTCGCTCATCGGGGCGCCCGGGAGCGTGAGGCCCGTGGCCTCCGCCTGAAGCTGGGCCCTGGCATCGTTGATCTGCAGGATGATCGAGCGCCGCTGGGACTCGAGGCGCTCGAGCTTGGCGATCGTCGCGGGCTGCTCTTCGGGTAACGAGCCGCGATAGCGCTCGCGAAAGTTGGCCAGACGTCGTTGGTGTTCTCGCAGCGCCTCGTCGGCCTGCTCGAACTCGCGCTGCATGAAGTCCAGCGTCACCCGGGACTGTTGAGTCCGGTAGGCGTTGCTCTCGTTGATCAGCTCCGTCGTGATCCGATTGACGGTCTCGGCGATCCGCTTCGGATCCCCTCCGGCCAGGCCGACACGGATGTCCAGGGAACGGATTTCGCCCCGCTCGCCCCGAAGCGGGACGCTCTCGATGGAGAGCGAGTCGCGGAGGTCGGCTACGAGGGAGGACATCAGCTCCCGCTCCCGCAGCGACGCATAGCTCGGCGTGGCCTCTACGATCTTGCGGAGCCGCTCGCGGGTCAGGATCTCGCCCTGGATCGTCTGGAACTGTTCGGACGCGCTGGCGATGATCGTGGTGGGTACGAACTCGTCCGGAATCGACTTGCTGCTCATCAACAGCCGTGCCGTCGCCTGGTATTTGAGCGGCACTGCTTCCGCGAGAACCACCGCGGCCACCGCGAGGGGTACGAAGCCCGCGACCCCCCATTTCCAGCCTCGACGCAGGATGCCCATCGGATCCCGGACGAACGCGGGCAGTCCACCGCCCTCTCCTTCGGAGGATTCACCGTAGGAATCCATCGGCCCGCTCATTCGCGCGCTCCCATCGCTGCATCAGAGATCGCGGCATCAGGAATCGCTGCCCGAGGAATCGCCCGCTCGGATACCGAGTCCTCGGCCATCGTCTCGACCTCCGCGTCGTCGCCTTCCTGGGATCGATAGCCGTAGTACTCGTAGCCGCTCGAGCGCGCGGAGCCCCGCGCGAAGTTCAGGCAGCAGCCGAGGGCCTTCTCCGAGGGCAGCTGCTCGGCGGCCCTGCGCACGCTCGGCGTCGGCGAACGACCCGCGCGCACGACCAGCAGGCAGGCGTCTGCGACATCGATGATGCCCGACGCATCCGACACCGCGAGGATCGGCGGCGTGTCGATCACGACCGTGCCGAACCGGGCGTGGAGACCCTGGATCAGATCCGCGAGCCGGCTACTCGCGAGCAACGGCTCGGGCTTCTCGACCGACCGCCTCACCGCGATCACGGAGAGCCCCGGCACATCCGTCTCGATGATCGCCTCGTCGAGGGGAGCTCGATCCGCCAGGACATCTTCGACCCCAACGCTCACTCGCAGGCCGAGGCTCTTCGCCACCCGCGGTCGCCGCATGTCCAGATCGACGAGCGCCACGGCGCGGCTCTGATCGAGCTGCGAGAGCGCCACGGCCAGATTGCAGGCCGTCGTCGTCTTGCCGTCGCCGCTGAGAGGGCTGGTGAGGACGATCGATCGAATGCCGACCCGGTCGGCGCGCCGCTTGAGATGCTGAGCCAGATGGCGCGCGCTGACTGAGGCGGGCGCCATGGGGTCGATCACGGAAATCCGTTCGGGCGCGGCCTGTCGGGAGATGGTCTGCTTGTCCGGCTCGCGCCGGGCTTCACTCGGCGGAGCGTGACGCCGGGCCGACTCCGGCAGACGACCTCTGGAGGACTCGGCATCGGACCGCAGCAGTGCCAGGCTGAGGTCGGAGTCGGACAGCTCCTCCGTTTCGAGGTCCAGATCCGGCGGAGGACGCAGGGGGCTCGTGCTCTTCGCCGAGCTCTCGCGTTCTGCGCGCTCGTCGGGCGCGAATGATCGCGCGGCTCGTCGCAGCGCCTCCGAGATCTCGCCCATCCCACGCTCCATTCCTTCGGGCCTCGCGGGGTATCGGCACTCCCGCGACCTCCGCGGTCGGATCTCACTCCGCACGAACGACCGGGATGAGCTTCCTCGCCCCCTCCCGTCGCTTCGTCACTCGCGCCCTGGCTGTCGGGCTGCGGAGACCGTGGGTGGGTGGCCGCGGCGGCTGGAAAAGAGTCGTTCGAATCTTCGGCGCAGCCCAGCCCTCGCTGCAGATTGTAGCGCCTTCGGCCCTTCCGTCGGGCCGCTGCCTCGAGCCCGGCTCGCCCGTGCGCGCGAACCGGGCGCTCGGACGCGGATCGAGCCGAAGCCTCAGCCGTCGACCGGCACGACGTCGATCAGGACGGGCGCCTCGATCGGGCCGGCCGGCAGACCCGATTCGCTCGGGGCGGGCAGGACCTCGAAGACCAGGTCGTCCCAGACCTTCACGCCGCTTCCGCTTGCCCAGACGCCAAACGTGCCGCCAGGGGGCCGGCTGGCGCGGCTGTCCACGCAGTCGATCTGCACGGACTCGGGCTCGTCGCCGGCGGCGTTCCAGACCTTGGCGCGGATCCGGTTCGAGCCCGACGGGCTCTCGACCCGGATCTCGAAGCCGTAGAGCTCACCCGAGGTCGGCTGGACGCCAGTATCGAGGCTGCTGCAGGCCAGCGTGCCTGGTCGGGTCTGAAGCTGAAATCGCCCGCCGGAGGTTCGGCCGAGTCGGTAGTAGCGGTCCGAGTCGACGTAGTCGCTGTAGAACGTCACGCCGAGGCCCGGGTCCCCGCCCGAATAGCCAAGAGTACCCCGGAGAAGATAGTTCTCGGTGGTCGCGGGTGCCGGGATCATGTGGGAGTGGATGTCGCTCGCTCCCGACGTGGTCATCAGGGCTCCGCCCCCGGATCCGTCGTTGGCGATCCCGAAGAGCCCCTCATCGATGCTCAGGCTGAAGTCGGCCGCCGTGTCGAGCCATCCGGCGACGGCGGTGCCTTCGGGATCGAGATCAAAGTCGAAGCCGATCGTGCTCTCGCTGATCGAAGGCGGGGCCCTTCGGAGGCGAGCGGCCGAGAGGGCGCTCTGGCTGTCGTCAGTGCCGATCGCGCGCACCGCGACATAGACGTCCTGGTCGTCCGGGACCTGGATCGACGTGGAGTAGATCCCCGACGCGTCGGGCACCGGCTTCCCGAGATCCACGGATTGCCCGAGCGAACTGCTCGAGCTGCCGTAGCGGGCCTCGAAGGAGCGGACCGAGGCCGGGCTCGGATGGGTCCAGCGCAGGATCTCGCTCCGGGCCTGGGCGCCACTGGCCATCAGACACCCGATCAGCACCTGGAGCAACACGGAAGCGAGCGGAGCTCGACGGATCCTGGATGTCATCTGGCCGATCTCCTCGAGCCCGTGCTCTCTTCTCATCGTGGACCCACTCCCTGTTGCGGCGGCCGTCCCATGGGTCGGCCGGTCCTGCCAACAGGAAACGTCGGACGAGCCCCGCCCGGGCCCCGTGACTCGAATCACCGAACGGCGATCCAACGCGAGATTCCCTCGTCGCCAGAACCACAAGGAGCCCGGCGGCGGCAACGGTCCCGGGATCGAGACAGCATGGCGCAGCCTCGGCGCGCGCGCTGCGGTCGGTCTGGCCGAGCGTACGGCGCGATGTCCGCCATCTCAGGGCGGCAGCGGACCGGCCCAGGTCCTCAATGCTTCGCGAGCGAGACCTCGAGCGGCGGCCAGTGTCTTGCCACCAGAGGATCGAGCTGGGTTGCGAAGGAGAGCAGTCGTCCGCGCGCCGAGACGATCTCGTCGGCGCTCGCGAGCGGGGTGCTGATCCGGATCAGGGCGCCGTCGGCGCGCCCGTCCGCGATCCGGCTCAGGAAGCGGTCCACGTTCTGGTCCCAGCCTCCGAGCAGACCGGTCCGGCGACTCGAGCGATACCAGAAGTGGACCAGTCGCTCCTGGGCCCCCTGGACGACGTGGTATTCGTTGACCTGCAGCCCCCGGTCGGAATCCGCCGTCAGCACGCGCGTGTCGTGGATCGTCCAGCCCGCGGCCGGATAGCAGCCGCGGGGGGTATGCTCGGGCCGCCCGCCTGCCTCGGTCGAGTAGTAGCCGACGTAGACCCAGACGAAGTCGCCGAGGCGGTTCTGATAGACACGCTGGACATTGAGGTCTGCGCCCAGGGCTTCCTCGACGGCCGGGCTGAGCGGCAGATCGGCGGCGCTCCAGCCCGGGATTTCGTGGGGCAGCGCCCGTAGGGTCGAGGCGTCCACCTCCGGGGTAGCGCGGAGTCCCAGCATCCAGGTCGCGCTGCCAATGGCGATCAACAGGATCACGAGCATCCCGCTGACGAGCGACTCGACCCCGATGCTGGTGCGCTGGTACCTCAATCTGGTTGATTCCTGCTGCGGATGCCCGGGGGATGCCGCGGGGCGTTGCGGGGACGCTCAGCTCTTCTTAGGTACCGTCTCCAACGGATTCGTGACACCCCGATGCACCTCGGGGTCGAAGCCGAGCAGACCCCGCGTGCATGATACCGTTGGTGTTGTCATTGATGCTGGCGTCGGCGCTCACGTTGGCGTGTTGGCGTTGATGTTGGAGCTGACGTTGGCGTAGGGGCTCGCGTGGGGGCTGGCGTGGGCCGAGGGCGGCGAGTTCTGGCCGGGATCCAAGCCTGTCGATCGCAGTCGCAGTCGACTCGTCACCTTTCGTCGTACACTGGCGACGCACCGAAGACCTGGAGAGCCGGATCGATGTCCTTCCTCAACGCGCTGTCGGTGGATCTGGAAGAGTACTTCCAGGTCTCGAACTTCGACGACGTGATTCCGAGGAGCCGCTGGCAGACCCTGCCCTCCCGCGTGGGCGACGCCACACGCCGGCTGCTCGACCTCTTCGATCGCACCTCGAGTCAGGCCACCTTCTTCGTGCTGGGGTGGGTGGCGGAGCGCCATCCCGCTCTCGTGCGTGAGATCGCCGACCGGGGACACGAGATCGCCTGCCATGGCTACGGACACGAGCTGCTCTACGAGATCGGACCCGACCGCTTTCGCGAGGATCTGACGCGAGCTCGTCGGGCCATCGAGGACGCGGTCAGCGCTCCCGTGCGCGGTTACCGGGCTCCGAGCTATTCGATCACGCCCCGCTCGCTCTGGGCCCTGCCGATCCTCGCCGAGGCGGGCTTCGAATACGACTCTTCGATCTTTCCCATCCGCCATCACCGGTACGGGATCCCGGGCTTCCAGCGCAGTCCAGTCTTGCTCCGGCTCGCCGACGGCTCCCGGATCCGGGAGTTCCCCTTGACGACCCTGCGTGTGCGGGGCGCCAACCTGCCGCTGGCGGGCGGAGCCTATCTCCGTTTCCTGCCGGGCCTGCTCTTCCGTCTCGGCTTTGCCCACCTGGTTGCAGCGGGCGAGCCGACGGTGCTCTACCTCCATCCGTGGGAGATCGATCCGGGCCAGCCCCGCCAGACCGTCGGGCGCAAGACCCGGATCAACCACTACTACAACCTGGGCCGGATGGAGTCGAAGCTCCGGCGGCTGCTCGAGGCCCACGCGTTCGGGACGCTGGCCGACGTGCTCGCCACCCTCGAGTCCCTGGGACGGCTGCCCGAGCAGCGACTCGACGAGCTGGTCACGCCCGATCCGGGCTCGGCCACGCTGCACGCGGTCGGCAGCCCTGTCGGCTGAGCTCGATGGGAGCGAGGGCTGGGGCAGGACGCTGGCTGGGGTGTACCTGGCGCTGATCCTGTTGGCCGTGCTGTGGCCGCAATCGCTGGAGCCGCTCGCCGGCGGCGACCGTGCCCGGATCCTGAGCGAGCGCTGGCTGGCCGATGCCACCCGCAACGTCGTCCTGTTCATTCCCCTCGGTGCCGCACTCGCCTTCTCCGGGTGGCGACCCCACATCGCGGTCGCGATCGGCTTCACGCTTTCACTCGGAATCGAGGTCGTGCAGCTGGGCATTCCGGGTCGCACTGCGTCTCCGCTGGACCTGCTGAGCAACGCGCTGGGCACGGGCGTCGGCGTCCTGTTGGCGGGACTCGGGTCTTCCCTCGACGAGGCCGATCATCGACGCGCCCGCGGCCTCGCCCTGTCGGCCGCAGCGCTCTCTGGATTGGCGGTGATCGCGACGAGCTGGCTGCTGGCGCCCGCTTTTCCGGCCAGCGCCTACTACGGGGGCTGGACCCCGGAGCTACCCGGCTTCTCCGACTACTCCGAAGTCGGAGGGAAGGTCCTCGAGGCGCGTGTCGGCGGGACGGAGATCGTGTCCTCGGGACCGGACCCCAACAGCGCCGCACTCCGACGGTCCCTCGAGTCCGGCGAGCCGATCGTCGTTCGGGCTCTGGCCGGTTCGGCGCCAGCGACCCTGGCACCCCTCGTCACGATCGCCGACGACGTCCCGCGTCAGATCCTCTTCCTGGGCATCGAAGGGCAGGATCTCGTGTATGGCCATCGAACCCGGGCGGCGGCCTGGCGCCTGCACGATCCGTGGATCGTCGTCCCTCGAGCACTTCGGGGCGTCCGGTCCGGCGACACGTTCTCTTTTCGCATCGACCGGAGCCCTCGCGCGAACGATCTGCGGCTCGGCGACGGCTCGATCCATTCGCTCGAGATGACGGTGGCCCGCGCCTGGGCGTTCTTCGTCCCGGCCCGTGCGCTGCCCACGAACCTGCATCCCTGGCTCGACGGCGCCTGGCTGCTGCTCTTGCTGGTGCCCGCCAGTGCCTGGGCACGGCGCGACCTCTTCGCATGGGCCGGCGTGCTGGCGCTCTGCGCGCTGCTCTGGGCGCTGCCGGACGTCGGACCGCTGGGCGCTCTGGAGGCCGGGCATCGGGCCGTCGCAGTCCTGGCCGTCGTGACTTCGGCGTTGCTGGGACACGCGCGGGCGCGGCGCCGGCGCGGATCGGCGGCCGCAATGCCATCGATCCGATCGGAGCGTGGGTGATGGGGCGATCGATACCGAGATCGAGGAGAGGCACCGGGATGGGCGTGCCCTACTCTCGTTCGACCGCGCTCGAGCGGGCGGGACGTTCGGCCGAGGCCCAGGGCCACGCGGTCGTGGGGACGAATCCGGTCGCATTTGGGTGGATGGGGGCGAGGTCTCGAGATGCCATGCGAAGCACCATGCGAGACGCCATGGGGGGCACCTTGGATGGAGGACGGCTGCTTCGGCTCGGCCGCGCCTGGGCCGCCGAGCGGCTCGGCTGGAACGAGCGGGCCCGTGCGCGCCTCGACGGCAGCCGGGCGGCCCTGCTCTACTACCACCGCGTCCTGCCCCAAGCGATCGTCGCCCGGGACCACGTCGAGGCGGGCATGTTCCTCACGCCCGAGCGTTTCGAGGCCCAGCTCGACTGGCTGCAGGCCCATTTCCGGATCCTGCCCCTTTCGGAGATCTGCGAGCGGCTCGCGAGCGGTCGTCGGTTGCCGCCCTACGCCTGTGCCCTCAGCTTCGACGACGGCTGGCGCGACAACCACGATCATGCGCTGCCGGCGCTCGTCCGCCGCAGTCTGCCGGCCACGATCTTCGTCGTGACCCGGCGGGTGGGCACGCAGGGGGCGTTCTGGCCGGACGAGGTCTGTCGTCGCCTGGCGCCGCTGTCCGTTGCCAGCCAGCGTGAACTGGTGGCCGAACTGCTGGGTGGTGCCAGACGCGGACTACCGCGGGAGGTGCTGCTGGCGGAGTTCAAGGAGCTCGATGAGGAAGAGCGGGAGCACCGACTCGACCAGCTTCGCGGGCTCACCGAGGCGCCCCCGGATGCCGGACGCGAGCTGATGGACTGGGACGAGATCGAGCGCGTGGCCGCCAGCGGGATCGAGATCGAGTCCCACGGCGCGACCCACGCCATCCTGACCGGCCTGCCGAGCGAGGCGGTGATGGAGGAGCTCACCTCGTCGCGTGACGCCCTCCTCGCGCGCGGCCTCGGTAGCCATCGGCTGCTCGCCTATCCATCGGGGGCCTTCGACGCTCGGGTGCAGCGCGCGGCGCAGGAGGCGGGCTACCGGGCGGCGGTGACGATCGAGCCCGGCCTCGCCGACGCGGGTCACGATCCGTTCGCCCTGCCGCGGCTCTGTGTCCATGAGGGCATCGTCGGCTCGCGCGCCGAGTTCCTGACGAAGATTCCCGGGGCCGCATGAGTCCGGCGGGCAACCGACGATCGACCCGCGTACTGCTCAGCGACGGGGAGGCGCGCGCCGCGCTGGCCGCGACCCGGGCGCTGGGCGCCCGCGGCTTCGAGGTGCACGTTGCCTCCCAGAACGGCCGCAGCCTGGCCGGCGCCTCACGCTTCGCGGCCAGCGAGTGCGCGGTCGGTGATCCGAGCCTCGAGCCGGAGCGCTGGGCGCGGGCGGTCTGCGAGCGAGCGGATGGCCTCGAAATAGAGCTCGTGCTGCCGCTCACCGAGGCCAGCCTCGGGAGCGTCTACCTCGCCGGGCTCCAGAAGGATCCGCGCTTCGTCTGTCCGGCCGCGGACGCCTACGAGTCCTGCGTCGACAAGCACGGCCTGCTGCAGCGAGCGGCCGAGCTCCGAGTCGACGTCCCCCGGAGCCAGCTGGTAGAGAACGTCGCCGCGCGAGCCGAGCCGCCCGCCGGGTTTTCCTATCCCGTCGTGCTGAAGCCCCGACGCTCGCGCTTTCTCGTGGAGGGTCGCTGGCAGACGGCGGAGGTGCGGATCGCGGACGACGCCGAGGGCTGGCGGCGATGGCGGGACGATCCGGGGCTCCGGGGCGGATGCCTCGTCCAGGAGTTCGTGCCGGGCCATGGCGAGGCGGTCTTCCTGCTCTGCGAGCAGGGCGAGCCGCGCGTCCACTTCGCACATCGCAGGCTGCGCGAGAAGCCGCCGGGGGGAGGCCAGAGCGTGCTGCGCGAGTCGATCGAGCCCGATCCGCGACTGCTCGACTGGAGCGAGCGGCTGCTGCGGGATCTCCGCTGGCACGGGGTGGCGATGGTCGAGTTCCGCCGTGCGCCCGACGGCCGCGCCGTCCTGATGGAGATCAACCCACGGCTCTGGGGCTCGCTGCAGCTCGCCCTCGATGCGGGCATCGACTTCCCGGGCCTGATGCTCGACCTGCATCGCGGCCAGCCGCTGCCCCGCTCGAGCCCGCGCCTCGGTGTGCGGACGCGCTGGCTGCTCGGCGACCTCGATCATCTGCTGATCTGCCTGCGGCGGCCGGCCTTGCGGCGCCAACTCGGGCTTGGCGTCTTCGGTCTCCTGCTCAGCTTCGCGCGCAGTTTCGTCGATGGCACCCGGACCGAGATCTGGCGTTGGAACGATCGGCGCCCGTTCTGGCGCGAGGTCCGCGAATGGATCCGGAACGGATGACACAGGGATGATGATATGTGCGGCATAGTCGGCATCCACAGCCTCGAGCCCGGTCGGTCGATTCCGCCCGAGGTGCTCGAGCGGATGAACCGCGTCATCACGCATCGCGGCCCCGACAGCGAGGGCCGACGCATCTTCGGCGCGCATGGCCCCGACTCCGCCGGCTCCGACCGGACCGGTCTCGGCATGCGCCGGCTCGCCATCA
>CAYWGW010000129.1:0-11597 GCA_964457385.1 uncultured Spirochaetaceae bacterium | reverse complement strand
GGCCGCAGGGGCATCCACGAGCGGAAAGCGATCCGTGACGAGGGCTTCCGGCACCTCCTCGCGAGCGCCGAGGATCGCGGCGGCCGCGTCCACGTCGCGCATCGCCGCCGTTCGCCCGTACATCGTCGCCACGACGATCTCGAGCTCCTTCACGGCCAGAGCGATCGCGGGAAGCACGATCCGATCCCAGGACGAGGCCAGCATCAGCAGCGTCCCGTTCGGGCGCAGCGCCTCGCAGGCCGTCGCCAGCGCGCTCTCCGTCCCGGCGCAGTCGATCACGACGTCGTAGTCCTCACCCGAGACCGATCCCGCCTCGCGACTCTCGGCCCCGAGCTGCGTGCCCGCAGCGATCTGCGCCGCATGCCGGGCGACCAGCACCGTCTCGGCACCCGCGGAGGTCGAAGCCGCGACGGCGGCCAATCCGATCGTGCCGCCGCCGACGACGAGCACCCGAGAGGCCCCGTCGAGGCGGGCGCGTCGGAGCCCGTGCACCGCGACTGCCAGCGGCTCCACCAGGAAGCCCGTGCGCGCATCGACGCCCCGCGGCAGGGACACCAGACAACGCGCCGGAACCCGGATCGCCTCCGCCATCCCGCCGTCGCGCCCGATGCCGAAGATCATCGCCGGCCCGGTTCCGCAGACCTGATAACGCCCCTCTCGACAGGGGAGACAGCCACCACAAGCGGCGATCGGCTCGATCGCCACCGGCGTGCCGTCCTCGAGTTCCCCGGCGATCTCGTGACCCGGAATGCCGGCGATCGGAAAGCCGCGATCGAGCATCTCCAGATCGGAGCCGCAGATGCCGCAGGCCCGGACCCGGACGAGCACGCCCTCGCCCGCCGGCGCCGGCACCTCGTCCACCACGACCCGCCGCTGCTCGAATCGAACGCCGATCATCCTCGCTCCTTTCGACTCCCCTCGAGCCCGGACCGAACCGCCGTGCCCGCCCCGCTTCGGTCCATCTGGACCCGCCTCAACCCGCCTCAGTTCATCTCCGGCAGCGCGTAGGCGACCAAGGCGTCGCCCATCTCCGACAGCGGATTGCCACCCGCCGCGATCACGACGAACTGCCGCGAGTCCTCCCGGAGCCGGTAGCTGAGAGGCACCGCCGCCCCCATGAAGGGCAGACGATCCCGCCAGAGCTCCTCGCCCGTCTCGACGTCGACCGCCCGGAAGTAGCGGTCGAGGGACGCGCCGATGAAGTAGAGCCCGCTCGCCGTCGAGATCCCGCCGCCGAAGGTCGGCGATCCGTAGCCCCGAAAGACGAGCCAGAGTGGAAACGGAGCGGCCCCGCGCATCGTGCCATGCGCTCGCTGCCACTCGATCTCGCCCGTGCGCAGATTCACCGCCGTCAGAGAGCCCCAGGGCGGCGGATTGCAGGGGGCACCGAACTGGGAGAAGAGTCCGAAGCGCCGGACCCCATAGGGTGTGCCCCGCATCTCGTAGAGCTCGTCCGGATAGACGACCGCACTCTCGTCCATCTGCTCGTACTCATGGCGAGGGATCAGCTGCGTCACCAGCGCCGCATGGGTCTGATTCACGATCAACGTCCCGCGCTCGGGGTCGATCGCGACGCCTCCCCAGTTCGGACCACCGGCCGTATGCGGCATCTCGATCGAGCCCTCGAGAGTCGGCGGCGTGAACAGCCCGTCCCAGCGATAGCGTTCGATCTGCTCTCGACAGTAGGCGCGATCGATCGGCGTGAAGCCGAAGGCGTCCTCCGGAGAGAGCGCCAGGGGGTGCACGGGGACGGGATGGGTCGGGAAGGGCTGGGTGGGGGACAATCTTTCCCCCGGCGCGCCCTGCTGGGGAACCGGCCGCTCCTCGACCGGATAGAGCGGGGCCCCCGTCTCGCGGTCCAGCAGGAAGATGTGTCCCATCTTCGTCGACTGTGCCACCGCCGGCGCGCCACCCCCGACGCCCGGAATCTCGAAGAGCGTCGGCGGGCTCGGAGTGTCGTAGTCCCAGACGTCGTGATGCACCGATTGCCAATGCCAGACCGGCGCCCCAGTCTCCGCATCCAGGGCCACCGTGGAGCTTCCGTAGTAGTCGATGCCGTCCCGCAGCCCGCCGTAGAGATCCGGGGACGGATTGCCGGTCGGCACGAAGACCAGGCCGCGCTCAGCGTCCGCCGTGATGATGGACCAGACGTTCGGAGTGCCCGGGGTGAAGCGCAGCTTCTCCTTCGCCTCCGACCCCGGCTCCGGCTTCGGCCAGCCCGGCGGCGTCGTATCCCAGGCCCAGGCGAGCTCGCCGCTGCGGGCGTCGAAGGCTCGGACGACGCCCGCCGGCGCGTCGACGCGTACGTTGTCTGCGATGTAGGCGCCCACGACGACGCGATCTCCGACGACCTGGGGTGGAGAGGTCGGCGCGTACTCCCAGGCCGCGGCGTCGCCGACACCCTCCCGGAGCGCCACCCGCCCCTGCTCACCGAAGTCCGCACAGGGCCGGCCGGTCTCGGCGTCGAGGGCGATCAGCTCCGCGTCCGCCGTCCCGTAGAGAATCCGTTTCGAGCAGACACCATCGGTCCCGCGGCCCGACTCCCAGTAGGCGACACCGCGGCACGTCAGCGGATAGGGCCCCTCTCCATGCCTCTGACGAAGCCCCGGATCGAAGCGCCAGAGCTCCGCCCCGGTCTCGGGATCGAGCGCGAAGACCCGCATGAAGGGCGTGCAGTAGTAGAGCCGACCGTCCACGACGATCGGGGTCACCTGCAGCGCGGTCCGCTTCGAATCGCCCGAACCGTCGTAGAAGTCGCCGCTGCGATGGATCCAGGCGACCTCGAGCGCGCTCACGTTCGCGGGCCCGATCTGGGTGAGCGGCGAGTGATGGGAGGCGCCCTGATCCCCGCCCCAGTACGGCCAGTCGGCCGTCGGCCCCGCGTAGTCGATCGTGATCTCGGACCCGCACCCGAGCGCCAGCAGTGCAGCGACGAGGACCGCGCCCCGCGCGCCCATCGCCGACCCGGCGCCCATCCGCGATCCACGTATGCACTGAGGACATCGAGCGTCTCGCTCGTCCAGGTCACCACACAGCTCGGAACGACGGGAAGTTCGGCGGTGGCGCTGCACGGGTCGAGGTCTCTCCAGCGGGCAAAGGTCCTCATCCGATCCGGATGGACGTGGATCCGGACGGGACACGGAAAATGACAACGCGTTCGACGTTACCCCATCGAAGGCGATCGCGACCCATCCCGCGGACCCTTCCGACGGTCGCTTGCAACCACCGCCTCCGACGACCCCGATCGCGCCCGATCCGGCTTGGCGAATCGTTTCCGACGTGTGAAAATCCGGCCGCCGCCGCACCTCCGGCCCGCGGCTTCGATTCGCAGCTTCGACTCGCAGTGTTGATCCGCGACCCACCCGCGCCGCTTCCACCATCCTCCGATCCCTGCGCCGCAGGGTCCACCACACCGGGACGACCGAGCATGAGCTACGAGAACATCCTCTTCGAATGCGAAGGCGGCATCGCCACCCTGACCCTGAACCGACCGGACAAGCTGAACGCCTACACCACCGAGATGGGCGACGAGATCACCCGGGCGTTTCGCAGCGTCCAACGCGACGACGGCGTGCGCGTCCTGATCCTGACGGGCGCCGGGCGCGCATTCTGCGCCGGCGTCGATCTCGAACACCTGAAGGCCCACGAGTCCGGCGCCAACGCCTCGAAAGGACCGCGGCTCGGTGAGGAGGACTTCCTGCGCAAGCTCCCGCTCGAGATTGTCGAGTCGTCGAAGCCCGTAATCGCCGCGATCAACGGGCATGCCGTCGGCGTCGGCATGACCATGGTGATGCCCTGCGACCTGCGGATCACGGCCGAGGAGGCGAAGCTCGGCTTCGTCTTCGCCCGGCTCGGGATCCTCCCGGGCCTGGGCTCGACCCATCTGCTGCCGAATCTGGTCGGGATGGCCCGGGCGCAGGAGCTGGTCCTGACGGCGCGGAAGATCGCGGGGACGGAGGCGGCCGCGATCGGCCTGGTCAACGAGGCCGTGCCCGCCGACCAGGTGCTGACCCGGGCGCGGGCGGTGGCCGAGGAGATGCTCGAAATCGATCCGATCGTGCTCGGCTACGCCAAGCGCGCCCTGCACTTCGGCGCGCGCCACTCGATGGCGGAGTCGATGAAGAACGAGCAGAGGCAGAGCGCCGCGCTCCGGGCCGAACGCGATCGCGGTCGAACCGCCTAGAGGCCATCTCATCAACCCCGACCGAGCGAGGTACGTGGCTGCGGCCCGAGATCAAGGCGCGAAGTCGCAGGCGTAGCCGTAGCTACCTCGAGATTTCGCAACGCAGAGGTCGGGCCGAAGACGCGTGCAACGCGACCGAGGGGTTCATGAGATGGCCTCTAGAGTGACTCGTCCCAGGGCATGGCAGGGATCGGCTGGCCTATCACCTGCATGAATTGTTCGAGCAGTCTGTACGTGATGCCCCAGAGGACCGGTGCGCGCTCGTCTTCGAGCAGGCGGATCGCGGGCATGACGAAGGGACGGTCTCGGTACTGGAACTCCCGTCGCAACTGGTGTTCAGGATCCGTGAAGTGGCCCGTGGGGCTCCAGAAGGCCTCACGGATCTCGTAGTTGGGTCGCAACGGCGGATCGCCAGTCACCGCGTAGACGAAGCAGGAGACGCGGATCGACTGCGCGCGGCCGAGCACGTCGCTCACGCGCCCGAGGCGCCGCGCCCGGGAGAGATCGAGATCGAGCTCCTCGAGGGTCTCGCGCTCAGCGGCCCGACGTGGACTGCCGCGATCCTCGGGATCGATCCGGCCGCCCGGAAACGCGAGATCCCCGGACCAGGGATCCCCATCCCAGTCGGCACGCCGGATGAAGAGCGTCTGGAGCTCGCCCGCGCGCTCTCGCAGCACGAGGGCCACGGCCGCGGCCAGATGCGCCGGATCCGGATCGATCCAGGGCGAGCTCGCCTGCAAGCGCCGCTCGACCTCGTCGACGGTCGTCATGAGACCCGCATCCTCGCCGACGAAACGTCCATCGATTCAGATCGCTCGCTCGCGACCCGCCCAGTAGCGGTCGCGAAGTCGCCGGATGGTGAGCTTGCCGCTCGGATGGCGCGGCAATGCCGACTCGAAATCGATCGATCGGGGCACCTTGTAGCCCGCCAGATGCTCGCGTGCGTAGGCCAGGATCTCCGCCTCGAGCTCCGCCGAGGGCGAGCGGCCCGGCCCTAGCTCGATCGCCGCCTTCACCGATTCGCCCCACTCCTCGTCCGGGATCCCGAAGACGCCTACGTCGGCCACCGCGGGATGCTCCTGCAGCACCTTCTCCACCTCTGCCGGGTAGATGTTCACCCCGCCCGAGATGATCGTGTTCGAACGTCGATCGGCGAGATGGACATAGCCTTCCTCGTCGACGAAGCCCACGTCGCCGATCGTGAAGACTCCCGGCTCGAGGTAGGCGCGCGCCGTCTTCTCCGAATCCCCGTGATATTCGAAAGGACGCTCCGAAAGCCGGCTGCGACAGTAGAGGTCGCCCACCTCGCCGGGACCGAGCCGCCGCCCGGCCTCGTCGACCGCGAAGACCTCGAAGGAGGGCAGCGCCCGTCCCACCGTGCCCGGATGGGCGAGCCAGTCCGCCGAGTCGATCAAGGTGTTCACGCCGCCCTCGGTGGCTCCCCAGTACTCGACCAGGATCGGCCCCCACCACTCGATCATCCTCTGCTTCACGGGGATCGAGACGGGCGCCGCGCCGTGCAGCACGAGCGAGAGCTTCGGCGCCGAGAAGGCCGCGCGCCGCGCATCCGGCAGCCGCAGCAGGCGGACGAACATCGTCGGGACGAGATGGGTGTGCGCCACCTCGCGGCGCTCGATCCAGTCGAGGGCCTCGGACTCGTCCCAGCGCGGCATGATCAGGATCGGCGCGCCGTTGGCGTTGTCGTAGACCGCGAACATGAGAGGCGCCGCATGGTACATGGGCCCGGTGATCAGATGGGGACCCGAGCCGTCGAGGCCGATCGCCTGCCCGGTCTTTCCATGCTGTGCCAGGGTCGCGCCGATGCTCGGGGGCAGTGCACGCTTCACACCCTTCGGTCGCCCGGTGGTCCCGCTCGTGTAGATCATGTTGCCCCCGGCCGGGCCGTCCAGATCCAGGGGCCGGGGCGCGAGCGCGTCCAGGATTCCGCCGAGCTCCTGTCCCACCGTGACCACGGGGATCTCCGGGCCCTGCGTCCGGCGAGCGCTCACCCGGCGGGCCAGATCGCCGTAACGGTCGTCGCTGACGAGCAGCCGCGAGCCCGAGTCGGCGACGACGTAGTCGATCTCCTCCTCGGTCAGATGCCAGTTGATCGGCGTGATCCACTGACCGGCGAGCACGGCACCCAGCAGGCACTCGATCGCCTCGACCCGGTTCCCGATCAACATCGCGAGATGTTCGCCCGGTGCCAGCCCGACCTCGTCCCGCAGGAAGCTCGCGAAGCGGTGGCTGCGATCGACGAGTTCCGCGAAGGTCCGCCGCCGGGTGCCGTCGTCGACCGCGAGGCGGTTCGGATGGATCCGGGCCTGCTCGAGCAGCATCGATCAGGTCCTCCCCGGGATCCGTGCCGCGCGCAGTGCCGAGCGCCGGACCTTGCCGGCGTCGTCGCGCAGCGGCCCGTCGACGCACTCGAAGCTGCGGGGAATCTTGTAGCGTACCAGCTGCGTCTCCAGGTAGGCGACGAGCGCGCCCTCGTCGATGCCCTCGGGTGCATCCACGAGGGCATGCACGCGCTGGCCGAGATCGTCGTCGGGCAGCCCGATCACGGCGCTCGAGCGCACGGGCCCGAAAGCGTCGATGGCGGCCTCGACCTCCGCCGGGTAGACGTTGGCACCGCCGCTGACGATCATGTCCGTCTCCCGATCGGTGAGATAGAGATAGCCGTCCTCGTCCAGGTACCCGAGATCGCCGAGGGTCTCCCAGCCGTCCGAGGTGCGGCGTCCCGTCGCACCGAGATAGTGATAGGTGGAGCCCGCGCCGCCCGGCGGCAGGAAGTAGACCAGACCGACCTCTCCCGTCGCCCGCTCCTTGCCCTCCCCGTCGAGGATCCGGACGCGACGACCGGCGGTCGGCCGCCCCACGGAGCCGGGATGGGCCAGCCACTCGCGGCCGGAGATCAGGGTGCCACCGATGCGCTCGGAGCCTCCGTAGGCTTCCCAGATCACGTCGGGGCCCAGCCAATCGATCCAGGCCCGCTTCAGCCAGGGCGGACTCGCCGCGCCGCTCGACATCACCGTCTCGAGGGAAGAGAGATCGAAGGCCTCGCGCTCGGCCTCGGGCAGCTTCCAGATCCGCTGCATCATGGTCGGCACGAAGAGCACCCAGTCGATCCGCGCGCGCTCGATGCACTCGAGGCAGCGACGTGGATCGAAGCGGCGCTGGACGTGGACCGTGCCGCCACAGAGCAGCGCCTGCCAGCTCGTGATGAAGGGGCCGGCGTGGTAGAGCGGTCCCGGTGCCAGTAGCCGGCCACCGGCCTTCATGCGGTTCTCGGGCTGCTCCGGATCGCAGAGCGCGGGATTCGCGTCGATGATCACCTTGGGTCGGCCCGTGCTGCCACCCGAGGTCATGGCCCGGACGTGGGGCGAGACGATGTCCGGCAGCGGCCCGGCGTCGATTCCGGGGGCGGGCTCGAAGTCGGCCGGCAGCACCGGTCGCTCGCCGCAGACCGCGGGCGAAGCGCCCAGCACCAGCGCGGGGGAAGCCGTCTCGATGATCGCGCGCTGCTCCGCCTCGGGCAGCCGGGCGGAGACGGGATTCGGTGTCGCCCCGATCTTCCAGGCTGCCAGCGCCGCCTCGAAGAAGGCGCAGCCATTGGACAGCGCGATCGTCACCAGGTCCCCGGGGCCGACGCCGCGGGCCGCGAAGCTGCGCGCGAGCCGGTTCGAGCGGGCGACCAGCTCGGCGCGGGTGCGGCGCTCGGCCGGCGCCCCCGGTCCGTCGGCGTCACAGACGACGGCCGGACGATCGGGATCGCACTCTGCGAGCCAGTCCATCGCTCGTCCGTAGGAGAGCTGCGGCATCGGGTTCCTCGAAGCTCCAATCAAGGGCAGCCGACAAGGGCAGCCGCGCAGTATAGAGACGAACGGGGCCGCGGCATGCCGCGCCCGGACCGGATCCCTCGCGTCGTCGCCGGATTTTTGCTAACGGACCGGAATCATGACGATCTCGAACGTCGGATTCATCGGTTGGCGCGGCATGGTGGGCTCGGTGCTGCTCGAACGCATGCGCGCCGAGGGCGACTTCAAGGGGCTGGAACCCACCTTCTACTCGACGAGCCAGGTCGGAGAGCTCGGCCCCGACGTGGGCAGTGGCATCGCCCCCTCTCCGCTCGCCGACGCCTACGACGTCGCTGCGCTCTCCCGTCACGAGGCCGTCGTGACCTCTCAGGGAGGCGATTACACCAAGCAGGTCCTGCCGCAGTTGCGCAAGCAGGGCTGGACCGGCTACTGGATCGACGCCGCCAGTGCGAAGCGCATGGACGACGACAGCCTGATCGTGCTCGATCCCGTGAACAGGCCCCTGATCGACCGCGGTCTCGAGTCCGGTATCCGGAACTACATCGGCGGCAACTGCACGGTCAGCCTGATGCTGCTTGCCCTCCACGGACTGCTCGAGGCCGACCTCGTCGAGTGGATGACCTGCATGACCTATCAGGCCGCTTCCGGCGGCGGTGCCCGGCCGATGCGCGAGCTCGTCGCGCAGATGGCGACGCTCGGTGGGCAGGCGAGCGATCTGCTGGCCGACCCGGCCTCCGAGATCCTCGACCTCGATCGCCGGATCACCCAGGCGCTGCTGGACGACTCCTTTCCCACCGAGCAGTTCGGCGCCCCGCTGGCGGCCAGCCTGCTGCCCTGGATCGACTCGGCGATGGAGGCGGGGGATACGCGCGAGGAGTGGAAGGCCTGGGCGGAGGGCAACAAGATCCTGGGACGCTCCGATCGACCGATCCCGATCGACTCGATCTGCGTGCGCGTCGGGGCCATGCGCTGCCACAGCCAGGCCTTCACGATCAAGCTTCGCCGCGACGTCCCGATCGAGGAGATCGAGGGCCTGCTCGACAGTGCCAACGACTGGGTGCGGCTCGTCCCGAACGACAAGGAATCGACCCTGCGCGAGCTCACTCCTGCCGCCGTCAGCGGTCGCCTCGACATCCCGATCGGCCGGGTCCGCAAGCTGCGCCTCGGAGGCGAGTATCTGGGCGCCTTCACCGTCGGCGATCAGCTGCTCTGGGGCGCAGCCGAGCCCCTGCGGCGGATCCTGTCGATTCTGCGCGAGAGGGGCGCCTGAGCCTGAGCCCGGGTCGCGGCGGACTCGACGCCCTCAGCGCCGCTTCGGGCCGCCGTTCTCGCCTGGCCAGCGCGAGCCGCCGATCGTGTCGACGAAGGGCCAGAAGGCCTCGGGATCCAGCGCGCCCTCGAGCGTGATCTCACGACCCAGGAAGATCGGGGTCCACAGCCGGGCACCCTGGTACTCGCGCAGGGGTAGCAGCGTCGCGATTGGATCCCAGCGACTCGGGAGCAGGCTGAGCTCGCCCTCGACGTTTTCTACGTACGCCGTGCCATACGTGCTCCGCACCCGCACGACGTGGGGCGGGAAGTCGTAGGCCTTCTCCGCGCCGCCGACCGCCCGCGAGACCTTGATCCACCACTCGTTCTCTTCGAACTCGGCCGGCTTCTCGGCTGGACCCGTCGACTGCCCCTCGAACTCGACGAAGGTGTAGCCCTGATGGCTGCAGCGGGCCTTCACGCTCGGGCCGAGTCGGAAGTAGTCCGTCTGGCAGGGAAACTTCGGCTGCCCGTTCATGTCGCGGCTGATGAAGATCGCCGACTCCTGATCGATGCCGTAACCGAGCGTGTACATGCCCTTCGTCCCGCGATGGTCGGCGTCGACGGTGATGAAGATGCCGTACTCGGGCTCGTCGGGGACGGGCACGTTGTAGATCGAGAGATGGACGTTGGGTTCCGCGCCGGGATCGATGCCGGCGGGCAGCAGCGCCGCGATCCTGTCGACGTCGGTGCGGTAGTCGATCTTCAGGATCGGCCAGCCGGCGATGTCGCCGGGGTTGCTCTTCGGACCATCGATTTCGCTCGCCATCTCGACTCCTCCTCGCTCCGGTTTCGGAGCCGTCCGGGGATCGATGGCTCCGATGGAAAGGCTAGAACGCCCGGACGGGCTCCGCACCGGGCCCGTCCGCAGCCGGAACGGCTCTGCGCGCCCGATGCGGGACGGAAGGCCAGGAGGGTCCTGGATCGAATTCAGAGCGCTTCGAGGGTGAAGAGCAGATCGCCCGACTCGACGTGCTCGCCCGCCGCCACGTGAATCTTCGCGATCCGCGCCTCGATCGGCGCGGTCACGTTCGACTCCATCTTCATCGCCTCGATCACGCAGAGTCGCTCTCCCGCGCGCACCTTCGCGCCCTCGGTCTGCGCGTGGGAGGCGAGCAGGCCCGGGAGCGGGGCGCCCACCTGACGCGGGTCGTCGGGCTCCGCCTTCGGTCGCCGCTCGATCTGGATGCCGAGGGTCCGGTCGTGCACCGTGATCCGCCGCGGCTGCCCGTTCAGGTCGAAGAACACCGCGCGCTTGCCCTCGGCGTCGGGATCGCCGATGGCCACGAGTCGGATCACCATGCCCTGGCCGCGCTCGATCTCGACGTGGAGCTCCTGGGCGAGCCCCATACCGTGGAAGAAGGCCGCCGTCGGCAGCGAGGCGACATGGGTCCCGTGCTTCTTGCGCGACTCGAGGAAGTCCAGGTAGACCTTCGGATACAGCAGATAGGCCAGGCACTCGGCCCGGGTCGGCTTGCGGTCGAGCTTCTTTTCGAGCTCGCGCTCCGTCTTCTCGAAGTCCGCCTCTTCCAGCTCGGCCCCGGGACGACCGGCGATCGGCTCCCGGTCCTTCAGCACGAGGCTCCGGAGCGGCTCGGGAAAGCCGTAGGGCGGCTGGCCGATCTTGCCCTCGAAGTAGTCCACGACGCTGGCCGGGAAGGTCAGATCCCGGCCCCGCTCCATCACGTCCTTCGGAGACAGGCCGTTGGAGAGCATGTAGAGCGCCATGTCCCCCACCACCTTCGAGGACGGCGTCACCTTGATCACGTCTCCGAAGAGCCGGTTCACCTCGGCGTACATCCGGGTCACGTCGCGCCAGCGCTCGCCGAGCCCCATCGAGACGGCCTGGGTCCGCAGGTTGGTGTACTGCCCGCCCGGGATCTCATGCTGGTAGACCTCCGCGCTGCCGTGCCACGGGCCCTTGTCGAAGGCCCGGTACTCGCCGCGGACGGCCTCCCAGTAGGCGTCGAAGGGCAGCAGCCGCTGAAACTCGAGCTCCGTGGCGCGCGGAGAATGCTCGAGCATCGCGACGACGCTCTGGAGGTTCGGCTGGCTGGTCGAGCCCGAGAGCGGCCCGAAAGCGCAGTCGACGGCGTCGACCCCCGCTTCCGCGGCCCGCAGGTAGGCCGCGCCCTGGATCCCGGCGGTGTCGTGCGAGTGGAGGTGGATCGGGACACCGATCTCCTGCTTCAGGACCTCGACCAGGCGGCCCGCCGCGTAGGGCTTCAGCAGCCCCGCCATGTCCTTGATCGCGATCAGATGGGCGCCGCGGCGCATCAGCTCCTTCG
>CAYWGW010000128.1:0-11658 GCA_964457385.1 uncultured Spirochaetaceae bacterium | reverse complement strand
CACGGGAGGCTGGCGGATCGTTACCAGGACATGCCGGCGGTGGATCTGTACCGCGAGGTCCGCGAGTTCGCGCTGGGCGAGTACGCGAGCGCGTTGATGCAGGGGTCGAACCTCGATGAGGCGGAGTTTGATCGGATCGCGGCGCGGGTCGCCGAGTACACGGGGCTGGACGTCGACTTCGTGAGGGCGGCGGAACGCTCCATCATGCGCACCAGCACCGGCCACGCCCCCTGGCATATCGTCGAGGGCTACGACCCCAACTACCGCAGCCTCACCGTGGCCAACATCCTGCTGGAATCCACCTCCCGCCATCTGAGACGGGTGGAGGCGGAGCGCGAGGCCCGGCATCGGACGGGACCGGTCGTCCGAAGCCGGAGCCGCGGTGGCGACACGGAAGGACCGGGAGGAAGGCGGCGGAGCCGTCGGCACGGCGACGTCCGGCGCCGCGGGTGCGCTCGGCCGGATCTCGCGCGCGACCGACGGCGCGGGCCTGGCCACGGCGAGACGCTCACGGCGGGAGGGCGGCGGTGGAGCCATTTCGGGCTGCATCCGTCGCGGCTCGCTCGCCGCCGGCTCGATCGCCACCCGCGGCTTCGCGGGCGGCTGACTGCGGGACGGGGCCGGCGGGCGTTCGGCGAGACGTTCGACCCGACGTTCGACCGGGCGCTCCTGGATCGGCGGCGGCGGTGGCAGGACCGGCAGCGGTCGGGGGATCGCCTGCCGCGCAGGCCTGGGTTTGGGCTCGGGTTTGGGCTCGGGTCGCATCTGCGGAACGACCTCGGCGACCCGGGGTTCGACCGCGACCGCGACCTCGACCTCGACCGGAACCGGCTCCTCGACTTCGACCGGAATCGGCTCGGGCCGATCCTGCAGCACCACGACCTCGATCGCCGAACGGTCCGAATGATCCCGCGCCAACGTCACGATGAAGGCCGACAGGATCAGCAGCCCCAGCATCAGCGCCGGTAGCTCGCCGCCGAGCCGGCGCAGGCTCGCAAGCGGGCCACCATCGGTGAGCTCCTCGCCGATCGCCGCCAGACCCACGCGGACGCTCGCCCGACCGGCACGATGGGCCTCGGGCTGGATCGCGATCCGCCCCGCGCCAAAGCCGTAGTGTCGTTGGACCCGCCAGTGACTCATCCGCGGTCGAAGACCCGGCTGACCGCCGCTCGTCGACGTCCCGGCCAGACCTCCTCGAGCAACGCCGCGGCCTCGAGCATGTCCTGACTGCGGGAGTCCTCATGCGGCGCGAGCATCGGTTTCTGACCTCGCTCTGCCTTGAGCGCCGCCAGCTGATCCCGAAGGGCCTCGGCCCCGACGCGGGTCCCCTCGGCCAGCACGATGCCCTCCTGGATCCGGACCAGCTCCCATGCGCTCAGGGCATCCGGCTCCGGCGGATGGACCCGCAGTTGCCAGACCTCGTCCGCCGCGGGGCCCATCTCGGTCGAGGCCTTCGCCCCCACCTTCGGCACGATCATTTCGCCCAGATCCGGGATCCGGGCCCCCGGATCCGGCGCCAACTGGGTCATCGCGATCAGCATCAAGAATGCGAGATCGACGAACGAGAAAAGCCAGGCCGGCGCGCCGCCGTCGCCCGATTGCTGCATCACCCCTCCCCCCGGCGGCGTCCACCCGCGCCCGGCGGCCTATCGAACCTGCGTGAATGCGATCAGATTGTTCAAATCCGAGGCCAGGGCGTTGTTCGGGAAGAGCGTGCTGAAGTTGCCCTCTTCGCCGTGCAACGCCATGTAGTTGAGGACCACCATCTGGGCGAGCGCCTCGGGGTTGTTCGCGACCGAGTTCGCTCCAGTTTCCACGGACCCCGACGTCCGGAAATGACCGACCTGTCTCGTCGTGGCGTAGGCAGGAACGAGATCCGGCTTCCCGGACTTCCGATAGATCAGCATCACACCCGAGGCGGTGCTCGAGTTGTCCGAACGCCAGATGAACTTGCCTCGACCCTCGGCCGAGTCGTCGATCTGTCCATCGGACGACACCGAGCCATCGCTGAAGATGAAGAGCATCAGCTCGCTCACCAGCGGGTTGCGCTCGGCGTACTCCAATACGGCTCCGATCGCCTGACCGGCCACGAAGTCCTTGTTCTCGCCCCGGGAGCGCGAGTTGCCGTGGTAGTCGTATCCACCGAACTCGATCGTGCCGGCCCCGGCATGCCCCTCGAGCACCAGCTTCATCACCGAAGCCGTCTTGCGGAAGTCACCCTGACCGAGCTCCGCGCCCGTGAAGATCCGGGTCTCGTCCGCCGGATCGAGGGGATTCGTGATGATCTCGTCGAGCTCGGGATCGAGGGCCGCAGGATCTCCGAAGAGCGTGATGAGATCCGTGCTCTGCTGATAGGCGCAGCTCACGATGTCCTTCACGGCCGCGTCTTCGTTGATCTGATCGATCTTGAGCTGGCTGATGTTCCGGATCGCGGACGCGACCTCCCCAGCACCGCCGGCTCCGAGGAGCTCCGTCAGCTTCCCCGTATCGACGAGTCCACGCACGTCGCTCGGTCGGTCGATCTTGGTCGGCCGCGCCTCGGGGATGATCATCGCGGCGGGCGCCATGCTTCGACCGCCAGAGTCGGAGCTCCGGGTGCCGATCAGGGAGAGCAGGCCTCCATCGGATCCGGCCCGGAAGATCCCGTAGATCGGGTTGAGCGGGTTGTTCGCCGTGTCGTTGGAGGAACGGGAGGGCACGATCACGCCCTCCACCTTGGCGAGGGTCGTCGGCGCGGCCTTGTCGAGGATGCCCCGGAGCAGCGCCGAGTCGAAGTGGAAGGCCAGGTTCATCGTCCGATCGATCGCGACGATCTGCGAGTTCAGCGGTGTCATGTCCAGAGGCAGCCCGACGCGCTCGTAGCCCGCCTCGGTGAGCGGGTCCTCCTGCCCGCCCGGTCCACCGATCATCACGTTCGAGCCCGCCAGGTTCGCACCGCCCGCCAGGTCGAAGCCGATGAACGGGACCTTTCCGGCCCCCGCACCCAGCGTCGAGCAGGTCGCCTGCGCACTCGCCGCGCGGGCGCCGAGCATCGAGAGCATCGAAGGTGCCATCACGTACGCCGTTCCGGCGATCAGGCCCTGCCCCAGGAACTCGCGACGCGTGACGGGACGCCGATGATTCGGGTGGAGAAGGGGCTCGTCCATGCTGTTCCCGATCGCACTGCTCGGTTTCCGAGTCGTCATGTCCTTACCTCTACCTCTACTTTTTGACCTGTCCGGAGCTCCGCTCAATGAATCGTGATCGGGCCGCTCGAGACGACCGCAGTACAGAGACCCTTGACGATGTTCTTCGTGAAGTCACCGTCGCAGGGAGGCTCGCCGGCGCCTCCGCACGTGGTCGATAGATCGACGACCAGCTGATCCAGGATCGCCTCGACCTGGTCACGTGCCGGAACACCACCGACATCACCGCGAAGCCCGGCGCCAACCACCTTCTCCAGCAACGGATCGGTGATGAGGTCCACGTCGCCGGGGTCGGCGAAAGCAACCGACGGAGGCTGATCCCAGCCGAAGCCCGCCGCCCCTGTGAAGAATGCGTCGCGCCGGCCCTGTGTGGCGGGATCCGAGGTCCCGACGAGCGCGTCGCAGTACTCGACGCCGAGCTTCGCGATGCCGACCTGGTTCGCCGGAACGAAGCTCCGCATGTCGGTCGACGACGGGAGCTGCTGGACGAGTCCCTCGAAGGTCGCCACGACCTCGTTGTCCAGGGGATCGACGCCGGTCACCGCCGCCATCGAGGCGTTGACGCGCCCGAAGCTGCGCACTCCGAGGACGGGCACCGGATCCCCGAAATCCTCGGCGCCCGGGGGCGGCGGCTGCGAGGTCACGACGGGATCCTGAAAGACACCGAGCTGCTCGAAGGCGAGCTCGAAGGTGTCCGTGGAGGGATCGGTCACGCCTCCGATCACCGAGCACTGACGCGAGAGCAGCTGCCTCCCGCTGGTCACGAGCGCGTTCATCTGCGTGAAGCTCTGACCCGAGACGGGGAAGAGCCCGTTGATCGAGATCCGGATGTTCTGGACCCGGATGGGCGATCCGACGTTGGTCACGAAGGTCGGCGCGCAGAAGAGGTAGCTGAAGTCGTCGAGCTGGGTCAGGGAGAACTCGATCTGCGAGCTGCCTCCGGTCCACTCCGAGACGTCGAAGGCGAGCGTGACACGCTTCCCGACTCCGGCCTCGAAGTTCCGGCGGATGGCCTCGATCGGCAGGGAGCGGTCGTAGATCGCCACGAAGCGGATCTGGCCGAGCCACGGCCGGTCGTTCGTGATCTCGTTGCCCATCACCAGGCGGTAGCTGGGGTCCCAGTTCCAGAGCCGACCGGCCGGAATCTCGTCGACGTCGTCGGTCCAGCGACCATCGACGAAGATCCGACGTCCGTGGAGCTGGTCGTAGGTCATCACGACGTGCTGGAGCGTCGCCTGGGCGTCCTCGTCCTCTGCGTAGGTCGCCATGTCGGGGCCACCGTTGTTATTCGATCGTTCGAGGAAGGCCCGGTTCCGGAGGATGTACTGATAGGCATCCTGGCCGAGCATGAAGTTCCGATTGTTTCGGTTGCGGGAATACGAAATGATGCGGGCTGGACCATCCTGGGTGATGTTCGCGTTGGCGATCCAGGCCTCGACCGAATAGGCCTGCGAGCCGGTCTCGGGCGACGCGATGCGGTCGTAGAGCTTCCGACTGGCCTCGGCCGTGGCGATGGCCCGACCCTCCGCCACGCGGATCCCGTGCGCCGAGAGCAGCTCCGGTCCTTCGAGGGCGAGATCCATGGCGGGCTCCACGCCACTCGTATCGAAGGCGACCGTGCCGACCTCCTCCTTGAAGTCCCATCGCGCGATGATGCCCTCGTTGAAGCGCTCCGAGCCTTCCTCTTCGACGCCGTCCGAGACCTGTCGGACACCGCTCGTCAGCTCCGCCACGTCGATGCCGGCCGTCGAGCCACCGGAAGACTCGATCGCAGTCTGCCAGGCGAGAATCTGCGCCAGCATCTCACCGGCATCCGCTCCGCAGTCGGACCAACAATGATGGAGATCCGAAGCGAGCCGTCGGACCAGACGCGAGGCTGCCGGGTCCGAGAAGTTGACTTTCTGGTTGTCGACGACCGCGGACCAGGCGCTCGCCACGCTCGGATCTGCGATCCGCGGCGATCCGGGGCCACTGCCCGAGTGGCAGTCCGCGCAGTTGGTGCGCAGCACCGGATAGACGGTCGTCTCGAAGCTCGTGACCTGCTCGGCGACCGAGAGGCCCTCGGGCAGCCCCGTTCCCAGGGAGCCGGCCACGACCGTTCCGTTCGTACCCGAGCTACCGCTGTAGTCTCCGCAGGCCACGGAGACCAGGGCGACGAGCACGACGACGGAGAGCGCATGGACGCTTGAAGTTCTCATCGGATTCACCTCAGACTCAATCGTTCATGCAGTGCTCGGCGGTGGCCGCGAACACGCTCTTCATTCGATAGCCATTCGTCTCGAACTGATCGGCGATCGACTCGATCGCGTCCCGATCCTCTTGACTCTTCGGTGGTCGGAAGCAGACGTGCTTGAAGACCTTTTCCACCTGGCAGACGGAGAAGGCCCGCGAGGCGGCGACCTCTTCGCCCATGCTCTTCGCGCCGAAGCCACGGTCGCTGGCGCCCCGCCACCCGAGGCTGGCGTTCTGGCCTTCGCGCCAGTAGTTGACCCAGCTGTTGTCGGTCGTGACGAATCCGAAGGGAAAGGTATTCCCGTTCTGGACGTACTTGTCCTGGACCGAACCCGGCGTATGAACCAACCGTTCCTGCGTCTCGTCCCAATCATAGTAGGCATAGGCGCCGGCAAGGCCGTCCATCCCTGCATGACAGCCGAAGCAGGTATTGAGGAAGATCTCGCTGTCTCCGCCGGGGCTCCGCGTCACGTCCTGACGGATCCGGTCGCCCGGCCGCGAGATGTCGTTCATCTGCTCGAGATCCCGGCAGAGATGGTTCATCGAAGTGAACCGCCACATCGCGCGATTGGTGCCTGCGGAAAAGAATGCCATCGCCGCCTGCCGCGTCGTCATGACGCCGGCCGTGTCGCTGGGTGAGAGCTGGGTTCCGGGAAGCTGGGATTGCTCCCGGCGGACGAGCAGCGTTTCGTCCGAGAGGTCGACGCCGGCAGCCTCGAGAGCCTCGTAGTGATCATTGTTCGTATGCTGATAATTGGGCGTGACGAGGTTGTTCGCGCCGGTGTATATGATGTTCCCTGAGAGCACGAGATCGAAGGGCACGTCGTCGCGGATCATGCCGATCACCGTCGCCGTGTAGTCGTTGAGGGGTGCGAAGACGGTCTGATCCTCGTTCGTCCAGGGCGTGACGAAGTTCTTGAGCACCACGTTGTAGAAGGCGGGATTGCTCATCGCGATCTCGGCCGCGAGATCGGCGCGACCGTTTCCGATCTGGGTCGCCATCTCCATCAGCGTCGTCTCGCTCGGCGGCACCCCCGCCAGGCGGTCGTGCATCCGGCGCGCGCGGTCGACGTCGTCGCGCTGCTGTGCGAACGCGAAGGAGGGTGCGAGAAGAGAGGGTGCGAGAAGGATCAGGCCGAGAACGGTCGAGGGCACGATCGCCCACGCCCACCCGGTCTCGAGTCCCGCGACCCACGCGATTCGTCGTCGTCCAATCGTTTGAGCCATCTCGACTCGACCTCGTCTCTGCCCGTGCTGAGTGCCGGGACACGAAACCGAATCGGCCCAGCCCCATGCTTCTCGGTGATCTGGATCACCCAACTGTGGGCCTCGAGCGTCATTCGAATCTGGTTGAGTTGTTTTGCCTACGCCTTGCCTGATTCCCTGCGACCCTGTTGCACGATCTCGTTGAACAGGGACCCGAGAAGCGACCTGCATCACCGTTGCCGATCCGGATCCGTGCGATCTGACCAAAGGTTGGAGCCTGGAATGAGCCGATAGCACCGCGCAGAGGCCAGGCGGTCCCCACCGCCCGGCCGCCGGATCCGCCGCGCTTCGACCGCCCCAGGAAGAACCCTCCATGCACCCCCGACTTGCCCTGTCCGCCGTCGTCTACTCCCGCTGGTACCGCCTGCGCCTTCTTGTTTTTTTATCGACGGGGTTGCTGGTCGGCCTGTCGCCCATACGAGCGCCCTCCCTGCCCGCCGAGGCGGTGGCCCGCACGGTGATCGAGGACGGGAGCCCCCAGCTGGAGGCCCGACTCGTCGTCTCGAGCGGGCCGGATCGGCGGGTCGGCGTGCTCTTCGATCTCGCTCCCGGATGGCACCTCTACTGGCGAAATCCCGGCGACACGGGCATCGCTCCAGAGCTCGATTTCCGCGCTCCGGGCCATGCGATCGGAGAGCTCCTCTGGCCCGCCCCCCGCGTCTTCGAAGAAGCCGACGGGCTCTTCACGACCTATGGCTACGAAGGACGCGTCCTACTCGGCGCGCCGATCTTCCCGGATCCCGGCGCGCCGCGAGCGGGCGCCGCGGCCTCCGTCCTGGATCCGGACGCGGAGGCGGAGACCGGAACGGTCGCGGTCCAGGGGGAGGTCCTGATCTGCCGGACCGAATGCATCCCCGCCTCGTTCGCACTGTCGAGCCCTCTGGATCCCGCACTCCCTGAGTCGGAGCAGCAGCACATCGACGCCGCCTTCGCCGATGCGCGCCAGCGGGCCCCGATCTCGAGCGCGCTTCTGGGCCTCGAGGCAAGCGCAGGCTGGGCCCAGCCCGGAGAGGCCGGGGGCGGCGAGGGGGGCGAGGACGCCGCCCGGGAGGAGCCGCGTCGAATCCGCCTGGTCGTCCGGTCCTGCCCGGACGGGGGCGGGAACAACGACTGCCCGACCGCGCCCTCAGCCGCCGATGCCCCGCTCTTCGTTCCCTTCGATTCGGACACACTCGAGCTCTCCGGGGTCCGGCTGCGGTCGGTGACGTCGACTGGGGACGCCTTCGCCCTCGAGATCGCAGCGACGCTGCTCGAGCCGCGTGAACCGCGTGCGGAGGGCGGGGATCGGCTGCACGGGCTGATCCCGGTGCGCGATGGGAGCGGCCAGCTCCGCCACGTGGAGATCGACGTGGCGATCGGAGCCACGGCGGCGGCGCTGCCCGCCGACTCGACCTCGACCCCGATCGCGCGCTGGGCGCAGGTCCTGCTGCTGGCGCTGCTCGGCGGTCTCGTCCTGAACGGCATGCCCTGCGTGCTGCCCGTGCTCGCCATCAAGATCTTCGCCCTCGCCGAGCTCGCCGAGCGGGATCGGCGCGAGATCCGGCTGCAGGGGCTGGCCTATACCGCGGGCGTGCTGGGATCGATGGGGATCCTCGCCGCGATCGTCATCGGGCTGCGCGCCGCAGGCCACTCGGTCGGCTGGGGCTTCCAGTTCCAGGAGCCGCTCTTCGTGGCCGCAATCGCGGCCGTGATCGTGGCCTTCGCGCTGAACCTTTTCGGTGTCTTCGAGATCGAGCTGGGCCAGGGACGACTCGCGAGTCTCGGGCAGGAGGCCTCCGGCACGAGGCGCTCGCTCTTCGAGGGGCTGCTGGCCGTCGTCCTCGCCACCCCCTGCACGGCCCCCTTCCTGGGCACCGCGGTCGGATTCGCGTTCGCGGCCTCGGGACCGATCATCCTGTCGATCTTCCTCGCCATCGGGCTCGGTCTGGCCTCGCCCTTCCTCGCCGTCAGCTTTGCGCCCGCCCTCGCCCGCTTCATCCCGCGTTCGGGGCCCTGGATGCTGAAGCTCCGCACTGGTCTCGGATTCTGTCTGTTGGCCACCGCCGTCTGGCTGCTCTGGGTGCTCGGCCAGAGCGGCGGCGCCGAAGCCGTGGTGCAGACCCTGGCCGCCCTGTTGCTGCTCGCCTTCCTGCTCTGGACCTTCGGCCAGCTCCAACCGCTTCGAAGCGTCTGGCTCGGGCGCGCGGCCGCCGTCGCGATTCTCGGTCTCGCGGTGTTCGGCTTCAACGCGATCGATCTGGACCCATTGCCCGACACCGGGCCAGGGGATGAAGCGACGCGGGCGGGGCTCGACCAGGAGTGGCAGCCCTGGTCCCCGACGGAGGTGGCCGCGGCGCTCGCGGCCGGCCGGCCGAGCTTCGTCGTCTTCACGGCGGATTGGTGCATCACCTGTCAGGTGAACGAACGGACGGTGCTCGAGCGGGCTGAGATCCGCGCAGCCCTCGCCGAACGTGACTTCGCCCTCTTCAAGGCGGACTGGACCCGGCGTGACGAGACCATCCGGCGCGAGCTGGCGAAGTTCGGCCGCGCCGGCGTGCCGCTCTACCTGGTCTACTCGCCGGACGCCCCCACGCAGCCACGCGTGCTCTCCGAGCTGCTGAGCCAAAGCGAGGTCCTCGCCGCTCTCGAACCCGATCCAGATCACATTTTCCTCAAAGCTGCTCGCCGATGAGTCGATGCATCGCGAAGCCTAAGGAGAACCTTCCTTGAAGAGATCGCCCTCCCCTGCTCGCTTCTTCGCGCCCTCGCACGCGGGAGCCCGGATCCCGACGCCGGCCCTGCTTCTGCTCTCGCTGCTCGTCGTGCTGCTCTCCGGCGCCCCCACCGCCGCGCTCGAAGCCGGAGACGACGCCCCCGACTTCGCCCTGCCCTCGCTCACGGGGGACGGCACCGTCGAGCTCTCTAGCTACCGGGGCAAGCTCGTCTATCTCGACTTCTGGGCCTCCTGGTGTGCGCCCTGCCTGACGGCCATTCCCGAGATCGAGAAGCTGCGAAAGGAATTTCCCGCGGATCGGTTCCAGGTGATCGCCGTGAACCTCGATCAGAAGACCCGCAAGGCGCTCCGTTTCCTCGAAAAGAATCCGATCGGCTATCCGAGCGCCAGTGATCCGGAGGGACGACTCCCGACCCGGTTCGGGGTCGACACGATGCCGACCTCCTATCTGATCGACGGCGACGGCGTGATCCGCCTCGTCCATCGCGGCTTCAAGCGGGGCGACGGGGAGGATCTACGCCGTGAGATTCGCGCTCTGCTGGGAGGAAGCTGAGATGGGTCGACGGACACTGCGAAGTCTGATCGTGATCGTTCTGCTGCTCGTCCTGGGCAGCGTCGGCTGTGCCCGGGTGAAGCCCTGGGAGCGCAACCTGCTCGCGCGCCGCGACATGGGCTGGGAGCCCGATGCGCTCGAGGCCGCCCGCGAGGCACATATCTACTTCAGCAAGGAAGCCTCGATGCCCGGCGGCAGCGCGGGCGGGGGCGGCTGCGGCTGCAACTGATCCCGAGCGGATCGGCGTCGAAAGGGATTGGGGGGGGACGATGGAGCGCGGCGGAAGGGTGCGGCGGGATACGGGCAGGTCGGGCCAGACGCTCGCTGCGCTGACGACGAGCGCTTTGGCGATTCCCACCATTCCGGGCGCGGCTCGCGCCGATGCGCCCATCGAAGAGGCCACGGCCGCCGCGGCCTTCAGCTACTACAAAGAAGACAACCTCTCGCCGAGCAAGTTCCTGGACAACGGCGACGGCTCCCGTGAGCGCTTCGAGGTCTTCACGGGACAGATGCGCTTCGACATCCCGACGAGCGAACGGACCGACATCGGCATCGACCTGCTCTACGAGGAGCTGAGCGGCGCCTCACCCTGGTTCGTCCAGGCCGGACCCAGCGGTGAGGCCCTCCAGGTGATGAGTGGCGCCACCATCGACGATCGTCGTTTCGATCTCCAGCTCGACCTCGACTACTACCTGGAGGAGGGAAAAGACACCTTCCGCTCGGGCTTCTCCCTCGAGCAGGACTACGCCTCCTTCAACTTCGGTCTCGGCACCGAGCGCAGCTTCGCCGACAAGAACACGACCCTATCGGCCGCCGGCGGCTTCTCCTACGATTGGATCGAGCCCACCGATGCCGAACTCTTCCCTACCATCCGTCCCGAGAGCGAGGAGAAGTGGAGCGTGGACCTCTTCGCGGGGCTCTCCCAGATCCTCACCCGGTCCTCGACCGCCCAGATCACTCTCAACTACAAGCATTCCGACGGCTACCTGAGCGACCCCTACAAGGCGATCCAGGAGGTGAACGGGGGATCCGGACTGTTCAGCGACGAGCGGCCCGATACCAAGGATCAGGTCAGCGTGCTCATCCGCTATCGCCAGCACATCGAGCCGATCACGGCCTCGATCCACGCCGACTACCGTTTCTACACCGACAGCTGGAACTCGACCTCCCATACCTTCGAGCTGTCCTGGTACCAGCCGCTGATGGACTGGCTCACGATCACCCCGAGCGTCCGCTACTACTCCCAGGGCAAGGCTGACTTCTACACACCGCTGCTCGCCGACGGCGTGATCCCGGACGAGCGCTCGAGCGACTTCCGACTTTCGTCCTACGGCGCGATCTCCTGGAAGCTCAAGGCCGAGGGCGAGTTCAAGGACCTGCCGATCTTCGGGGGCTTCGACCTGATCGTCGCGGCCTCCTGGGAGCGCTATCTCTCCGACGGTGATCTCGCGCTGGTCGACGTGAAGGAGTCGGAGGAGGCCCCCGGACTCGTCCGGTTCAACGTCTTCGCCGTGAGCCTCACCGGGCGCTTCTGAAGATGCGTCTGGAGCGCTTCGGCTTTCGCGCGATGGGAAGCCCCTGCGCGCTCCAGCTCTGGGGCCCCTCCCGCGACGCACTCCGCCCCCACGCCCAGGCCTGCCTGGAGGAGATCCTCCGAGCCCAAAAAAAATCCGGTCCCATCCGGCTCCATCCGCGGTTAAAAACTCCGT
>CAYWGW010000127.1:3794-11681 GCA_964457385.1 uncultured Spirochaetaceae bacterium | reverse complement strand
CCAACAATATCATGCAGCGGACGGCGCTGTGCGACGCCGCTGATGCTGGTCGTTAGGCCGTCGACGCCGATTTTCGGGTGAAGAGACTCTCGCAGCCGGTATCCGCCAGCAGCTCGTCGACGAAGATGCGATCGGCGTCGCCGAGGCGGACGTAGTCCTCGCGCAGCCAGCGCAGGCATTTGGCCTGGTAGGGGAAGGGGTTCTGGGTCCAGGGCCGGCCATCGATCTCGCATTCGACCTGCTCGCGACCGGCCTCGAGGGCAGCGGCGTTGGCGAGCAGGAAGGGCGCGTAGACCCGGCCGATCTCGCCGAGCAGGGCGTGGATGGTCTCGGGCAGCGTCGCCCGAGCCAGCCAATCCCCCGGCTCCGGCTCGAGCCCCGAGAGATCGTCCATCAGTTCGGTCCAGGCGACGACGCGGGCTGCACGTTCGAGGGCGACCGCCGCCGACGTGGGATCGAAGAGCGCGAGCTGACTGAGCTGACCGTAGAGCGCGAAGTCGCTCGTGGCCGGGCGATCGCCGAGCAGGAAGCGATGGCTCTGCAGATGCGTCTCCAGCAGCTCGAGCAGCCGCAGGTAGCTCGCCTCGATCGTCGGCGCTGTGGCCGGGCTCGAGCCGACCACCGCGAGGCGGCCGATCTGGCGCTCGCCGAAGCTGCGGCCGGACTCGCGCAACGCCTCGTCGGTCTGGTTCATGGCGAAATGCCGCGGGAGCAGCGTGCTCGCCTTCTCGACGTCGGGCGCAAAGCTCCAGCGATAGTGGAACATGGCCTTCGTCAGCCACTCGTCGGCGTAGTCCTCGATCAGGGCGTCGAGGAAGGCGAGGGCGGGATCGCCGGGGACGACCGTCCGCTCCTCGGGAAAGCGACGCTCGAGCTCCCGGATCAACGGGCTGGTATCGGTCCGCGCGATCGGCTGTCCCGACTCGTCCTCGAGGATCAGCTGCGGCAGTAGGGAGACCTTGGGCCGCGGCAGCGGTGCCGCTTCGGCCGATCCCTGATGGATCCAGCGATAGGGCAGGCGCCGATAGCGAAGAACCGCGCGCAGCTTGCGGCTATAGGGAGAGCCGATCGCTCCGACCAGAGCAAAGCCGTCTCGTTGCAGACCCGCTGTGTCGTCGTGCCCACTCATCGATGCTCCTTTCGTCGCTCCAGCTCCAGCTCCAGCTCCAGCTCCAGCTCCAGCTCGAGTCGGACCACGCCTGCCATCAGGGTCACGACCATTCGTCGCATCACGCTGGTCGTACGCCGGAGGCCGAGCTTCTGGATCATGCGAAGCCGATCCCAGGCCTCGAAGGAGAGCGCGAGCTCCAGGGCGTCGACGGTGGCTGGATCGGCGCCCTCGCCCTCGACCTCGGGCAGCCAGCGCTGGAGATCCCGCCGGAAGATGCGGAGCGAGCGCTCGTAGGCCTGCTGCAGGAAGGCCGAGCGCCAGCGCTGGATGGCCGAGGCGCGCATGTAGGGACCGAGGAGCGTGAAAATCTCGATCCGCCGGGCCACCAGGCCGTCGATCCGCTCCGCCAGGGAGCCTTTCTGGGGCGCCTCGACGAAGAGCGGAGCCGCCTCCTGGCGAAGCTCGTCGTCGATCGTCCGGAAGAGCGTGTCCATGTCGGAGAAGTGGCGGAAGACCGTGCGGACCCCGAGATCGGCGCGCTCGGCGACCTGCTGGGCGGTGGGCTGGAGGAGGCCCTCCCCGATCAGCTCGAGCATCGCCCCCACGATCGCCTCGCGGCTGCGTTCGGATCGCTGGATCCGCCCGTCGGTCTGGATCTGGTCGCTGGCTCCCATGCGGGAGATTATGGCATAATCCGTGTCATTAGATAGCCCGACCGGAACCGACCCGGCGGGCCCGGGCAACGGGCCGCCGGCCGGACGAGCGGGCAGATCGGGCAGATCCCGAGAGAGGCACGTCGCGATGCGCAAGATTGGGATTCCCCTGACGTGGCTCGCGCTGGTCCTGCTGATCGGTGGGACGCTGGCCGCCTGTCTCCCCGGCCCGGTCGCGAAGCGCTTGATGAGTCGCGGGCTCGAACGGAACATGCTTCGCGATCCGATTGCCGAGCTGCCCGACGGCCTGCATGCGATCGTCTGCGGCGCCGGCGGGCCGCTACCGGGGGATCCGGAGCGCTCTGCCCCCTGTCTCGCGATCGTCGCCGGCGAGTCGCTCTTCGTCGTCGACGCGGGCTCCAGCGCTGGACGTCGACTGGCGGGACTCGGTCTGCAGCCGGCCCGGATCGAGGCGGTGCTGCTCACCCATTTCCACTCCGATCACATCGACGGACTCGGCGAGCTGGGCCTGCTTCGCTGGCCGGCCGGGCGCCACGAGGAGCCGCTGCCCATCGACGGTCCGACCGGCGTCGAGACGGTCGTGGACGGGCTGAACGAGGCCTATCGACTCGACGCGGGCTACCGAACGGCCCACCATGGCCCGGTCGTCACGCCGCCTTCCGGTGCGGGCTTTCGCGCGCGGCCCTTCGTCCCGCCTGGCGAGGGCGAATCGGCGATCGTGCTCGAGCGTGAGGATCTCCGGATCAGCGCCTTCCTCGTCGACCATGCGCCCGTCTCTCCCGCCGTCGGCTATCGATTCGACTATCGCGGCCGCTCGATCGTCGTGAGCGGCGACACGGCGAAGAGCGCGAATCTGGAGCTTTTCGCCCGGGGCGTCGATCTCCTGATCCACGAGGCGCTCTCGCCCGAGCTGATGGGCGTGATCCAGGCCGCCGCCGAGCGCACCGGCAACGAGGCGCTGGCGGCCATCGCGCACGACGTGCTCGACTATCACGCCAGTCCGGTCGAGGCCGCGGAGAGCGCCGCCACCGCCGGCGCCGGGCATCTGCTCTTCCATCACATCGTGCCGCCGCTGCCTCTGGCAGGGCTGGCCTCCGTCTATCTCGAGGGGGTCGACGAGGCCTACGATGGTCCCTTTACCCTCGGTCGCGACGGCACGACGATCTCCCTCCCGGCCGGCAGCCGAAAGATCGTCGTCCTGGAGGACTGATCGCGGAGGACTGATCACCGAGGACCGATCACCAGGAGGTGACGCGCGGTTCTGCCGGCGAGGAGATTTTGCTTGTGCGTTCGGGGCTGAACGGCGTACGGTCGGGCGGGGAGGACGAGACATGATCGACCGTCTGCAGAGCTGGGCCCGGGATCGGGCGAAGGATCTCGAGGTCTTGAAGGTGCTGGGGCGGACTGTCGGCACCGCGATCCGCGTCCAGCCCGACAAGGAGCTCGGCTACTCGGACCTTCTGGCACCTCATTTCGAGCGGGATCCCGACCGCCCCGCGCTGATCGGCGAGTCGGGGCGGATGTCCTGGCGCGAGCTCGACCAGGCCGCGAATCGGGTCGCGCGATGGGCTCTCGAGCAGGAGCTCGGCCGTGGCCGGGTCGTGGCGCTACTGATGGAGAACCGCCCGGAGTTCATCGCGATCTGGCTGGGGCTGTCCCGGGTCGGGGTCGTCACGGCGCTGCTCAATACGAACCTGTTGGGGGATCGCCTGGCCCATTGCATGCGCGAGGCGGATGCCAGTCATTGGATCGTCGGCGCGGAGCTGCTCGAGGCGGCGGCGTCGGCCCGACCCCATCTCGAGGGCCCGATGCGGATCTTCCGTTCGACCCTGGGCTCCTCGGCGGCGGCCGACCCCACAGCGGACGAGGGCCCGGCCTCCGCGGAGCACGACGCCGCCGCGGGCGCCGCGGGCGCCGCTGACGGCGATCGGATCACGGACACCGGCCGCGACGACGTGGCCGCGATTCTCGCGGAGCTCGAGGATTTCGATGCGCAGCTGGCTGAACATCCCGCCGATCCCGTCGACCCGATCCATCGCCAGGGGCTGCGCGCGGGAGACGGTCTCTTCCTGATCTACACGAGTGGGACGACCGGACTCCCGAAGGCTGCTCGGATCAGCCACTACAAGGCGGTCCTGACCGGCGCGGGATCGATGCACGCCCAGGGTCTCACGGCCGAGGATCGGACCTACTGCTGCCTCCCCCTCTACCACAGCGCCGGTGGCATGATGGCGGTCGGAGCGGCGCTGCTCTCGGGTGGCACGCTGGTGCTCTCCCGCCGATTCTCGGCGAAGCGATTCTGGAGCGATTGCGCTCAGCACGACGTGACGTCCTTTCAGTACATCGGCGAGCTCTGTCGCTACCTGCTGAACTCACCCTCCCATCCGGACGAGCGGCGTCATGCGATCCGATCCGTGATCGGAAACGGACTGCGTCCCGAGATCTGGGAGGCCTTCCAGGAGCGCTTCGCGATTCCTCGGATCGTCGAGTTCTACGGGGCGACCGAGGGCAACATGGCGCTCCTGAACCTCTCCGGGAAGGTCGGCGCGGTCGGACAGCTGCCGCATCTCGTGCGCCGGATCGTCGGCATCGAGATCGTGCGATTCGACGTCGAGAGCGAGGAGATCGTGCGAGGCTCCGACGGCTTCTGCGAGCGCGCCGCTTTCGGCGAGCCGGGCGAGGCGATCATCAAGATCAGCCGGACCTCCCGCTTCGAGGGCTACACGAATCCCGAGGCGACGGAGAAGAAGATCCTGCGCGATGCCTTCGTGAAGGGCGATGCCTACTTCCGCACGGGCGACCTGCTCCGGCTGGACGAAGAAGGCCATTTCTACTTCGTCGATCGGATCGGCGACACCTTCCGTTGGAAGGGCGAGAACGTCGCCACCAGCGAGGTGGCCGAGGTGCTGGGCGTCCATCCGGGCATCGAGGAGGCGAACGTCTACGGCGTCGCCCTGCCAGGGATGGAGGGTCGAGCCGGTATGGCGGCCCTCGTCGTCCGCGAGGACCTCGACCTCGAGGCGCTCTCGGCGCATGTCGTGGCCCAGCTCGCGCCCTACGCCCGCCCGCTCTTCCTGCGCCTCCTGCCCGCGATGGAGATCACCGGCACCTTCAAGCATCGCAAGGTCGATCTCGTGCGGGAGGGCTTCGATCCGCGCAAGGTCGAGGATCCGGTCTACTTCCTCGATCCCGAGACCAACCGCTACGTCCGCCTCGACGGCCCGATGTGTGATCGGATCGTCGCGGGCGAGATCCGTATCTGAGGAGAAGTTCCGTGCCCGCCGCCCCGTACCGTATCTATGGCGTCGAACTCTCGCCCTTCTCGGTGAAGGTCCGCTCCTATTTCCGCTACAAGCAGGTTCCCCATCGCTGGATCGTGCGCAACAGCGAGACGATGGCCGACTATCAGAAGCTCGCGCGGATTCCGATCATTCCGCTGGTCGTGACCCCTGACGAGGAGGGCATCCAGGACTCGACGCCGATCATGGAGAAGATCGACGTCCTCTTTCCCGAGCCCTCGACCCACCCGCCGGATCCGGTGAGCGGCTTCGTCTCGCTGCTGCTCGAGGAGTTCGGCGACGAGTGGGGCAACAAATGGATGTTCCATCTGCGCTGGGCCCGGGAGGAGGATCGTCTGAGCGCCGCCGGGCGCATCGCCGCGACGATGGCGCAGGCCGGCGACGAGTCGGCGCGGCTGGCGATTCGCGAGAAGGTGATCGAGCGGATGGTCGGACGGACCTGGTTCGTGGGATCGAGCGAGCAGACCGCGCCCCAGATCGAGGATTCCTTCCGGGAGACGATCGCGCTGCTCGAGCGGCATCTCGATTCCCGCCCCTATCTCTTCGGCGGACGTCCTTCCTTCGGCGACTTCGGTCTCTGGGGCCAGATCTACAACGCCTGGACCGATCCGACCGGCGCCGCCTGGATCGAGCAGAGTGCGCCCTGCGTTCTCGATTGGATCCATCGCATGCTCTGGCCCCGCGCCGAAGGCGAATTCGAGGATTGGACCGCGATCGAGCCGACGCTCTCGCCGCTGCTGGAGCAGCAGGTGGGCGCCCTCTTCCTGCCCTGGAGCGTGGCGAATGCGGCCGCCTTTGCGACGGGGGACGAGTCCTTCTCCGTCGAGCTCGCCGGCCGGACCTTCACGCAGCAGCCCCAGAAGTATCACGCCCGTTCGCTCGAGGCGATTCGCGCGAAATATCGCGCCCTGCCCGAATCCGGCGCGCTCGATGCGGTGCTCGAAGGGACCGGTTGTCTGGCCGCGCTGCGGGGCTGATCCGATGATCGATCTCTATACCGCGTCGACGCCCAACGGACATAAGGCCTCCGTCACGCTGGAGGAGCTGGGGCTGCCCTACGAGGTTCATCCGGTGGATCTGTCGAAGGGCGAGCAGAAGCAGGAGTGGTTCCTCGCCCTGAATCCCAACGGTCGGATCCCCGTCATCGTCGATCGCGAGGCGGGCGATCTCGTCGTCTTCGAGACCGGGGCGATCATGCTCTACCTGGCCGAGAAGACGGGACGACTCCTGCCGGCGGACGCCGCGGGACGCTCGCGGGCGATCCAATGGCTGATGTTCCAGATGGGCGGGATCGGTCCGATGATGGGCCAGGCGAACGTCTTCTACCGCTACTTTCCCGAGAAGATCCAGCCGGCCATCGACCGCTACCAGAACGAGTGCCGGCGGCTCTTCGAGGTCCTCGATCGCGGGCTGGAGAACAGCGAGTGGCTGGCCGGCGGCGAGTTCACGGTCGCGGACATTGCCAACTGGTGCTGGGTCCGGACCTATCGTTGGTCGGGCGTTCCGGTCGAGGGGCTTCCGAACCTCCGGCGCTGGCTCGACGCCATCAAGGAGCGGCCCGCCTGCCGGCGCGGGGTCGAGATCCCCGTGAAGGTCGAGAGCCTGATTGGAGACGAGCAGCGCGCCAGGGCCTTCGCGGAGAACGCCCAGAAGACGTTGCAGCGTTAGGTGTTTCGGGGGTCGGTTCAGGATCGACGCCTGAAACGACGGAACGAGATACAGGATCGAGAGATCGAGGAGGACGGGATGAAGCTGGCAGTCGGGGCGCTCGGGTTCGGGCCGAGGGTCGACCTCAAGATGGATCTGATGCTCCACGCCGAGCGCCTGGGCTTCGATTCGGCCTGGACGGCCGAGGCCTACGGCAACGACGCGGTGACGACGGCGACCTGGATCGCGGCGAAGACCGAACGGTTGAAGGTGGGCACGGCGATCATGCAGATGCCCGCGCGCACACCGGCCATGACGGCGATGACCGCGACGACGCTCAACCAGCTCTCGGGCGGGCGCTTCAAGCTCGGCCTCGGGCCCTCGGGACCGCAGGTCGTGGAAGGCTGGCATGGCGTGCCCTACGGCAAGCCCCTGACCCGGACTCGGGAATACGTCGAGATCGTGCGCCAGATCTGGGCGCGGGAGAAGCCGCTCGAGTTCTCGGGGGAGCACTATCAGATTCCCTGCACGGGCCCGGGCACGACCGGACTCGGCAAGCCGCTGAAAAGCATCCTCCACGGCGATCCCTCGATCCCGATCTACACCGCTTCGATCAGCCCGAACGGGCTCGCCTGCGCGGCAGAGGTCGCGGACGGGGTGATCCCGATGATGTTCGATCCCGAGCGTTACGACGAGGTCCTGAAGCCGAGCCTCGAGAAGGGCTTCGCGAAGGCGGGCGGCGGCAAGGGGCTCGCGAGCTTCGACGTGATGTGCTCGGTGACGGTGATCGTGAGCGACGACGTCGAGAAGGCGCGCCGGCCCGTGAAGGCCAATCTCGCCCTCTACATCGGGGGCATGGGCGCGCGCGACAAGAACTTCTACAACGACTACGCCAAACGCCTCGGCTTCGAGGAGGCCGCCGTCCGGATCCAGGATCTCTTCCTGGCCGGTAAGAAGGAGGAGGCGACGGCCGCGGTGCCTGACGAGCTCGTCGATGCCGTTCACCTGGTCGGTCCGGCGGCGAAGATCCGGGAGCGCTTGCAGGCCTGGAAGGAGGCGGGTCGGCGCGGCGAGGTCGGGACGATGCTGCTCGGGGCGGCGCAGCCGGAGGCGTTGGAGCTCGTCGCCGAAGAGATGCTCTGAACTCGCGCTCGCC
>CAYWGW010000127.1:0-3694 GCA_964457385.1 uncultured Spirochaetaceae bacterium | reverse complement strand
CAGCCGGAGGCGTTGGAGCTCGTCGCCGAAGAGATGCTCTGAACTCGCGCTCGCCCGTTCGCTCGTGCTCGGTCTCGCTCACGCCCGTGCCCATGCGGGTTGGCGGTGCCAGGGCCGGGGCGGGAGAGGGTACCGTGCTCAAACATACTCAGGCGCACGGGCCTGGGGGGTCGGTTGGGGTGGGGTGCGCGCCTTCGTAACTGCGCGCGGCACCCTCTCCCGCCCCGGCCTCGTCCGACTTGCTCGATGCGTGCGTGCGTGCGTGCGTGTGTGTGCATGGGCGTTTGGGTGCGCGCGCGTGCTGGTTGGTGGGTGGTCGTGTGGGGCGATGTCGGGGCGCGGGGGTGGGCCTGGCCGCGATGGGGGCTCGTTCAGGCGAGAGGGGGGCTCTCCCAGACGACGTCGGGGAAACGGGCGAAGTCCGAGTCGAGCGTCAGGACCGACGCGCCGTGGGCGAGCGCGATGGCTGCGATCCAGGCATCCGTCGTGAGGTCGCCGGCGCTTCCAGCGGCTCGTAGCAGCCCCGACCACAGTCGCGCATGCTCTTCCGTCTCCTGCACGATCCGGACATTGGGATGGGCCTGCCAGCCATCGACGAACTCCCACGCTTCGTCGATCGTGAGTGGGTACTCGAAGAGACCCGGCTTCGTCGTCAGGCGAACGAAGGAATTCACGACGACCCAGGTCAATCCCATCGGCCGGTCATCGTTGATCGCGCCCTCCAGTGCCCGGCGGGCTCGTAGATGCTGGGGAAGAGACGGGTTGATGGCAGGGAGCAGGATGCTCGTGTCGACGACCCTCAACGGGAGCCGCCCAACTTGCGCATCGCGTCGTCGTCGTCGAGCGCTCCGGCGACGGCGTTGGCCCGGGTGATGTCGAACGAGGGGCGACCCAGGTCGCGCGTCCGTTGCTTGAACACGCGTGGACCCCGGCCCTGCGTCGACATGCCCTGTCGCAGGGATAGATTGACGATCTCGGAGAGCGTCAGTCCTTCCTTGCTCGCGCGCTTCTTGAGCTCTAGGAACAGGTCATCGTCGAGTCGGAGAGTCGTCCTCATGCGATACATTTAGCATCGTGATAGTGATGTCGCAACATCACTGTGTCGATGCTCGGATCTGTTCGGTTCCGTCGTCAGAGGGCGAGACGTTGCGGTAGCGGAAGCGGGTCTCGATCGGGGCTTCCTGGGGCTGGCCGTCGATCTCGACGCGGGGGTAGATGAAGAAGTTCAGCGGCGGTCCGCGATGATCGGGGCCGAGCGTCAGGTCGCGGCCGGTCGTGAAGTGGATGCGGTCGGCGGGTTGGGTGCCGTAGAAGAGCTCGCGGTCCTCGGGAACCGGGAAGCCGATCTCGAAGCGGGCGGGGATGCCTTCGGTCCGAGCGAGTGAGATGACGAGGGCGTGGAAGTCGGTGCAGTTGCCGTAGCGTTGGCTGCAGGCCCAGAAGGTGTCGCCATTGCCCCAGCCGCTGCCGACCTTCTTGTACTCCATGTGCTCGACGACCCAGTCGTAGATGGCGCGGGCTTTCTTATCGCTGGCTCCGAGGCCGGCGAGCTGGCGGATCTCCGTGAGCATCGGCTGCAGGATCGGATGGTCGACCACGAACCGGGCGTTCTCGCCGAGGTAGCGCGCGAACCGGGTCCAGTCGCCGCAGCTCGCCTGCCGGGTCGGGCGACCTCACGTTCGACCGTGACGCGGACCCGGACGTCGAGCTGCTGGCCGTGGGCGGGGTACTCGAGATGATAAAGGCGATTGCCGTGAACGGGCTCGGTCTCGATCAGACCGGGCACGGATCCCACGATCTCCTCCTCGAGTACGTGCTGGCGCGCGTCGTCCATCGCGAGCGGAATGAAGTCGTGGACCTCGCCGGCGCCTTCCGCTATCGGGTCGACCTGTACGGTGTACTCGAACTCGAAGATTCGTCCACTGGCGGCGCTCGCGGCCCATTCCATCTGGAGGAAGAAGGTCGTACAGACGATGGCAGGGAGTACGAGAAGCATGGGCGATTCGGGGGCATGCCACCGGGATTCATGGTCGGCTGCCCCGTGCCGGATGTCGGCCTGGAGTGCCCCACCCGGGCGTGTCCTCAGACCCGGCCGATCACCGACTCGGCGAAGCGCTCGATGTTCTCGGCGGGATTGCCCTGGCCGAGGGCCTGGACAGGGACGATCAGACGGCCCACGCCGAGGTCGGCATAGCGCTTGACGTCGCCGAGGTCCTCGGGGTTCGGGAACCACATGGCCGAGACCTCGATTTCGTCACGACTGCGGCCGGCGTCGGCGCAGGCGCGGTCGAGCTCGGCGAGCAGGGGGGTGAGCTGCTGCGGGGAGGCGGTGGGGGCGAACCAGCCGTTGCCGTAGCGGGCGGTGCGCTCGAAGGCCCTGCCCTTCGAGCCGCCGATCACGACCGGGAAGGGATCCTGGATCGGCCGCGGATGGCTCTTGAAGCCGGACCAATCGATGTAGTCGCTGTGATGTTCGACGACCTCGCCCGACCAGACCTTGCGCATCGCCTGGACGTAGTCGTCGAAGCGCGCGCCGCGCCGCTCGAAGGGGACGCCAATCGCCCGGAACTCCTCCTCGAGCCAGCCGATGCCGACGCCCAGCATGAAGCGTCCCTTCGAGACGAAGTCGAGACTGGCCGCCTGCTTGGCGAGGTAGAGCGGGTTCGCCTGGGAGAGGATGTTGACGCCGGTGCCGAGCCGGAGGGTCGAGGTATGCGCGGCCACGGTGGTGAGGGCGATCAGTGGATCGACGAAGTTCGTCTCCGGGGTCGCGCCCATCTTTCCGGTCGGGCTGTAGGGGTACTTCGAGTGGTAGTCGAGGGGCACGATCACGTGCTCGAAGGTCCAGACGGACTCGAAGCCCAGGCGCTCGGCCAGGGTGGCCAGGCCGACCATGGCCTCGACATGGGGGACGGCGACGTTGACGGGGATCAATCCGATCTTCATGGGGTCTCCAGCGCGCGACCGGTCGGGGAACGAAACGAGAGGTGGATCGGGTCGCGGAGCCGCAGCGTAGCGCTTCGTCGACGTCGTCTGGTCGACCGTCGGTCAGCCCGAGCGGGGGGTCAGCCCCGGGCTTCGTGTCGGGCCGGGTCCTTGGCGCCCGTGAAGAGTCGGTGGATGTCCTCGAGCACGATGTAGGCGCTGGGGACCAGGAAGAGCGAGATCGTGCTGCCGAAGAGCACGCCGAATCCCAGGGACGTCGCCATCGGGATCAGGAACTGGGCGCTGACGTTGCCCTCCCTCAGGATCGGAAGCAGCCCGACGAAGGTCGTGATCGAGGTCAGGGCGATCGGTCGGAAGCGGGCGACTCCGGCATCCCGGACCGCCTCTTCGAGGCCCATGCCGTGGCCTCGGCGGTCGTTGATGTAGTGAACGAGGACGAGACTCGAGTTGACGACCACGCCCGTGAGCGCCACGAAGCCGAACACCGACATCATGCTGAAGTTGAAGGTCTGGTCCGTGAAGAGCTCACGGATCGTGAACATGAGCCAATGACCCACGATGGCGCCGACCAGGCCGAAGGGAATCACGGCCATGATGATCAGCGGCTGAACGTACGAGCGGAGGGGGATCGCCAGGAGTGCGTAGATCATGAGGAGCGCGACCAGGTAGTTCTGGATCAGCCCGGCGAAGCTTTCGGCCTGCTCGGCCTGCTCGCCCTCGAGCGAGAAGTTGAGCCCGGGATAGTCGG
>CAYWGW010000126.1:0-12084 GCA_964457385.1 uncultured Spirochaetaceae bacterium | reverse complement strand
GGGTCGATCTTTTCTGCCACCGAGTTCGTCCCGCAGGCACAAACGTAAGCGAGATCACCATCTGCGCGAGAGGACCTTCGCGAGATGGACCGCGCGGCGCGCGAGGAGTTCCGGAAAATGTACTACCTGGAGAACATCTACACCGCGCGCTCGCTGTGCGCCGCGGCCCTGGATGCATTCTGCCTTGCCCTGGCCTTCGCCCTCGCCTGGGTAATCCAGGCTCCCGAGATCTCCGGTTTGGCCTACGCGGGCATCGCGCTCGGCATGATCCTTGCCAGCTTCGCCGTGCTCTTCTTCAACGACGCCTACCGACCCGATGTCCTGGGCGACGGTCCCCTGACGACCACCGCCATCCTCTCGACGATGGGCGTGGGCCTCGCGGGTGCCGTGGTGCTCTACTTCGCGATCAAGGTTCCGCGGGACGTCGTACCCACGCTGGCCACGGTAGCCGGCCTCTTTTTTCCGCTGCTCGTCTGCGGGCGGATCGGTCTCCGTCTGCTGCTCAGCCTGAAGCCGCTGACGAGCAACGTGCTCGTGATCGGTGCGACCGACCTGGGTCATGAGATCGCCGACGCCCTGCACGAACGGCACGAAAGCGGGATCCACATGGTCGGATTCCTGAGTGACGATCCGAGCCTGCGGGAGCAGGGAGCGCGCTTTCGCGGCTTCCCCGTGATCGGACAGGTCCATCAGCTGGAGAAGATCCTGGCCGAGCGGCGGGTGGATCAGATCGTGGTCGCATCGAAGGATCGTTCGGAGCACTTTCCGAAAGAGGCCCTGATGCACGCCAAGATCTCGCAGGGGATCCGGGTCGAGTCGGGGGTGAAGTTTCTCGAGCGGCTCGTCGGCCGGATCTACATGCGGGATCTGCGAGCGAGCTACCTGATCTTCAACGAGGGATTCGAGAATCGCCGGATCCACCGCATCGCGCAGCGCACCCTGGACATCGTGGGCGCCAGCATCCTGCTGACGCTCTCGTTTCCCGCGCTCGCGCTCGCGGCCATCGCCATCAAGATCGATTCCCCCGGCCCGGTGCTGTTTCGACAGACGCGCCTCGGGCGCCACAACGAAACGTTCATGATGAACAAGCTGCGCTCGATGCGGGACAACGCGGAGGCGGAGAGCGGCGCGGTCTTCACGGCGGACAAGGACGATCGCATCACGCGCGTCGGCCACTTCATCCGCCGTACCCGACTCGACGAGCTCCCGCAGTTCTGGAACGTGCTGATGGGCGACATGAGCCTGGTGGGCCCCCGGGCCGAGAGGCCCGAGTTCGCCGAGACCCTGGCCGAGTACTACCCCTACTACAACACGCGCACCAGCGTCCGGCCCGGGATCACGGGATGGGCCCAGACGCGTTTCGGCTACGTCAACAACGTGGCGGACTACGAGGAGAAGCTCGCCCTCGACCTCTACTACCTGAAGTACCGGAGCGTGCTCCTCGATCTCGCGATCCTCGCCCAGACGGTGAAGACCGTGCTCCACTTCCGGGGTCTGTAGCAGGCCTGCTCCGTTCGTCGCGGCAGCAGCGCCGCACGAACGTCGATACCCTGGCATCATGGGGATTCCCGACGGACTCTTTCCAGCCGATGTCGAGGTCCGATCGGGACCGATCTCGACTTCCTGGAATGGGCTCACGGAGCGGGAACGCGCGCTCGTGGCCGGTGCGATCGACTCCCGGCGTCGGGAGTTCGCGACCGGTCGGACACTGGCAAGAGACGGCTTGCGGGCGGTCGGAGTGGTGGAGCCCGAGCGACTCGAGCTCCTGCGCGACGCGGATCGGGTTCCGATCTGGCCGCGCGGATTCGTCGGCTCGATCTCCCACAAGCGCGACCTGTGTGCCGTCGCGGTGGCGCGATCCGAGACCTACCGTGGATTGGGGCTCGACATCGAGCCGGCTCGGGCGATCCGGCCGGAGCTCCAGAAAACCATCTGCACCGAGCCTGAGCGGGCCTGGCTGCGGGGCTGCACTCGCGAGCAGCAGGGGCTTCTCTGCCGGATCGTCTTCAGCGTCAAGGAAGCGGTCTACAAGGCCTTCTACCCGAGCCTGCGGGAGTTCTGGAGCTTCCAGGACGTCGGGGTCGAGATCGACCTCGAGACCAGCCGATTCGTGGCGGAGGTCCCGCCGAGCACCGGGGTCGCCCGGGTCGAGGGCAGGGTGATCCGTCGAGCGGGCTGGGTCGCGACGGGGATTGCCCTACCTCGTGAGATGGAGGCGTCCACGCGCTCGTGAGCCCCGCGCCCGCTCAGGGAATCAGCTTCCGCACCGACTCCGGCATCTCGTCCGCCACGCGGATGATCGGGATACCCGTCTGCTTGTTGGCCTGCATCTCGACGATCGAGCGCGGGAGGTCCTCGAAGGCGTAGATCTCGCTGTGGATGGTGGGCTTGAAGACCGTGCCGTAGAGCGAGGTCGCGGCCTCGATGCCGCTGGGAGTCTCGTAGTGCGTGTGGTCGAGGGTGAGCTGCTTGGTCGAGGCTCCGGCCGAGTTGTACTGGACCTGGGTGCCGAGCTGCCAGCCGGCCGAGACGTTGACGCCCTGGCGGGCGGCGGCCGCGATGCCGGCCTCGAAGACGGGGCCGCGCAGCAGGTCACAGACCACGTGCATGCCGACGCCGCCGGTGAGCCGCTTCACCTCCTTGCCGAAGGCCTTGATGTCGTCGCGGCTGGCGAAGCGGTTGAACTGCTTCTGGTCGATACCGACGATGCCGAGGTTCTCGAGGGCCGCACGACGCTCCGGGCTGCCGGAGCAGAAGAAGACGTCGTGGCCGCGATGCCGGGCCAGCATCAGGAAGAGCTCCGAGACGCCGCCACCGAAGGCGAGCACGTTCATCGTCGCCAGCTGCTCGTCGCTCACCTTCAACCGGAAGATGCCCTCGGCGCGTCGCCAGAGGTGATAGGCGGTGGGCGCACGCAGGGGCAGGGCGGCGATCTCCCACAGGCTGAGTCCGCAGTCGAGGGGCGCGTGGACGATCTGCCAGTCGCCCACGACCGCCTCCTCGGCGTACCATCCGACCGAGTCGGGCTGATCGTAGGCCCAGATCCTCAGCGGATAGCCGTAGGCATCGGGCGCGCCGTTGCAGTGGGTGACGACGATGTCGCCGGGGGCGAAGCGGCTGACGTCGCGGCCGACCTCGCTCACCTCCGCCACCGCCGAGTTGCCAGGGTAGATCTTGCCGCCGCGAAGCTCGGCGATGTTCACGGTGTCGGCGGTCGCGGCGTGGGTGAGGTTGTGCTCGGCCGAGACGGCCAGGATGCGCAGCTTCACGTCGCGCGGCTGAAGCTCCGGTAGCGCGAGCTCGTCGAGCGCGATGATGCGGGCGATGTCGAGCTGTTCGAAGTCGTCCCCCACGCGGTCGGGCTCGGCGGCGATGGCTTCGGCGGTGATGGCGTAGGCGCGCGGCATGCTGCTCTTCCCCTCTCGTACCCTCTCGGTGCCGTGGATGTGGATGGAGTGATCGCCGTGGTGGTCTCAGACGGGTTGGGACCGGCTGGCTCAACCCGAGTCGGCGTCCCGGGGACGCCGCGGCGGGCGGCAGAATAGCCGTCCGCCCCCGGCCCCGCAGGCCGATCCGTGAAAGTGACATTGACGCGGGTTCATCCGCGAGTTTTCCCAATCCTGCCCGATGGCTTCCCCGGAAGTCCCAGGATCCCGCCTCTCGCGCCACAGAGCCCGGTCGGCGCCACCCGGAACGCTTGGAACGCAGGTATCGGGCTTGCAATGCATGGATGCAACGGATGGATGCAGAGTCAGCCTGCGGGTCGACGGAGCGCCCGACGGCTCCTCTCCCGAGGCCGGTACAGCGGATGCGTCGGATGAGGCGATGATGGGGCGATGGAGATCGAGGACGGTCGTCGCGATCCTGCGGGTCGGCGGGCTGCTCGTCGCCACGGCTGCGAGTGCGGTACCCCTGGACCTCGAGGATCCGACTCCGCGCTGGATCGAGGTCCGCTTCGAGACGTCGCCAGCGGATGAGCCGGGACGCCTCGACCAGGAGTGGAGTGTGGCCCGGCCTGCCTATCTCGAGCCGGCCGACGGGGGACGGATCCGGATCGAGGTCCCCGCAGAAATCCTCGAGACCCATCTCCAGACCACGGGAACCGACGCCGTGCCCGGTACCTTCGGCTCCTTCATATGGACCCTCGACGTCGCGACCGGTCATGTCGTGGAGGCGAGCCTGGCCGGGCGGATCCGCGAGCCCATCGACCTGGGGCCGATGCGGACGACCGTCGAGGTCCAGATCCAGGTGGAGATGACGACAATGAGATCCGGCGGATTCCGTCCGGAATCTAGCTACCTGGGAAAGAAGGCTCATCGTTTTTGTGAATCTGCCCTCGAAGCGTCCCACGAGTGCACCCTCGTCCCACCCCTTCCGCTACACCCCGATAGCGGCTACGTAAACGCGATCGGGAGCGTGCGGGCCGCGACGCCCTTCGTGCGTCTGCGGGCGTTCTCCCCCCTCGGCGAGGCCCGGTTCAGCGAGCGCGAGGACCGACAGAGCGAGGAAGGCCACCGTGACTCCGGCGGTGACTCCCGCGTGTTGCGAGACGTGAACGCGGTATGCTTCGAGGCGTTCGACGGACCCTGCCGGTCCGTTCTCGGGGGGGAGTCATGATGACTGAACGCAAGGCAGCAGGTCCGAATGCCGCACGCTCTGCGCCCGGCGGCCAGAGAAGATCCCGCAGTCGAGCGGTTCGATGCCGGTGGATCCTTTCTCATTTCTGGCCGCTCGCAGCCTTCTGGGCGGTGGCGGTCATGGGTCCCACCGGCCTTGCGGGCGCACAGGCTGCTGCGCCGCTCCAGTTGCCGCTTCAAGAAGTCACCTGGGCCCATCCGGCGCCGGGGCGGGTCCAGGGCTTCGTGATCTTCATCTCGCCGGTGGCGCGACTGGACGATGCCGTACGGCAGGTCGATGTTGGCAAGCCCGCGGGTGTCTCGATGGGAAGCGGCGGGATGTGGGCCTTCAGGGCCATCGTTCCCGCCAGCTATGATGAGTTCTTGGCCGTGGCGGCCCTGGCTCCGGATGGCACGCAAAGCCCGCTCTCCTCCTGGTCCGTCGCCGCGCCGACAGCGCCCGGACAGCCGCTGTTGATCCAGCCCTGACTCGCGTCGCGCAGTTCTTGCGGATGTCTACGGAAAGATCGCTGACTGGACCGACCGGAAGGCCGATGCTGGAGCTGATGGGGAGTGCTGTGCGCAGGATCGAGCCCGGCTCCGTCCACGCGGCCCCTGCCAGGGGCGTGACGGGCTCTACGGGCGCCAACACCATCCGGCGCACCTGGCTGTGGCTACTCGCGTGGATCGCCGCGATCGGCCTGGGTGTCCCGGGCTGTGTGCACGGGCCGCCCGGAACGATCCACCACGTCCGGGCCGGCGAGAACCTCTACCGGATCGGGCTGCACTACGGCGTCGAGCCCGAGGTCATCGCTCGCGAGAATGGCATTCGCGACGTGCGCACCCTGCGCGTCGGCCAACGCCTGTTCGTGCCCCGACCGACGGGAGCCAACGCGACGACCCGCGCGACCCAGCGCCGGAGCAACGGCGACACTGCTCGAGCTCCGACCCGAGCCAATGGAAGGGGAGGGCGGGCCAGTCCCCAGGTCCGCGAGGCGGCCCTCGATCCGAGCTCGCCCCGCTTCGGCTGGCCGACCCGGGGTCGCCTCAGCTCGGGCTTCGGCCTGCGCCGGGGCCGCCCTCATGAAGGCATCGACATCGCGAGCCCCCACGGCAGCCCGATCTTCGCGGCCGAGGCAGGACGGGTGATCCACAGTGGCCGGATGCGCGGCTATGGCAAGGTCGTCGTCGTGAAGCACGCCGGTCGCTACCGCACGATCTACGCCCACGCGAGCCGCCTGCTCGTGCGCCGGGGCGAGTTCGTCGAGCGCGGTCAGAAGATCGCCGAGGTCGGATCCACCGGGCGCTCGACCGGTCCCCACCTGCATTTCGAGGTCCGTCGGGACGAGTCGCCGCGCAATCCGCTGGCCTATCTGCCCTGATCGGGGGCGGGCCGCCTCGGGTCAGGAAAGGTCGAGCTTCTCGAGAAAAGTCTTCGCAGGCAGGGCGCCCGAGAAGTAGAAGCCCTGCATCACATGGCAGCCCTGCTGCGCAACGAACTCTGCTTGATCGGCGTGGGAGACGCCTTCGGCAATCGCCTCCAGCGACAGATCGTGGGCCATCCGGATCACGTTCGCCAGCAGGCGGCTGCCGTCGCCGTCCGGAGCCACCGTCTCGATCAGCCGCCGATCCAGCTTAAGGACGTCGATCGGCTGGCTCATCAAGACCGCCAGGGCCGAGTAGCCCTTGCCGAAATCGTCGAGCACGACCCGCACGCCCATCCGCCGCAGCTCCTCGAGCGAGCGCGCGATCTCGGGATCGTCGCGCAGCAGCAGGCTCTCGGTGATCTCGAGATCGAGGGCCTGGGGCGACAACCCGCTCTGCTTCAGGGCGTGGACGACGGCGCCGAAGACATCGTCCTGCTCGAACTGGATCGGCGAGACGTTGACCGCCAGCCGTCGGGGCTGATCGCCGCCGCTGGGCCAGGAGGCCGCGTCGCGACAGGCCCGCAACAGCGTCCAGCGACCCAGGGCCGTAACGATGCCGGTGTCCTCGGCCATCCGGATCAACTCCTCCGGCGCAATCCGTCCGAGGGTCGGCGAAGTCCAGCGCAGCAGCGCTTCTCCCCCGATCACCTCCCGGGTCCGATAGTCGATCTGGGGCTGGTAGTGGATCTCGATCTCGTCGCGATCCAGGGCGCTGCGCAGCTCGTGCTCCAGAGCCAGACGCCGGACGGCTCCGTCCTCCATCGACTGCGCAAAGAAACGGAAGCCGCCGCCCGAGGCCTTGGCGGCGTAGAGCGCCGCGTCGGCGCGCTTTCGCAGGACCTCGGTGGTATGTCCATCTCCGGGGTACAGCGAGATCCCGACACTGGCCGACGGACTGAGGCTCTGACCGCAGAGCTCCACCGGCTCGGACACGGCCCTCAACATGCGGGCCGCCACGAGCTCCGCGTCGGCAGGACCGTGGATCCCGGAGAGCAGCACCGTGAACTCGTCGCCTCCGAGCCGGGACAGCCGGGTCTCCGGAGCCGGAGCGCCCTCGTGATCCAGGCAGACCACGTCGTGCGCCCGCACCGCGTCCGAGAGCCGCGCCGAGATCACGCGCAGCAGCTGGTCACCTGCATCGTGGCCCATTGTGTCGTTGATCAGCTTGAAGCGATCGAGATCGATGTAGAGCAGGGCGATCTGGCGGCGCTCGTCCTTTGCCCGCGCCAGCGCGTTGGCCAGGCAGTCGTCGAAGTGCCGGCGATTGCCCAGGCCCGTCAGATCGTCCACCCGCGAGCGCGCCTCGGCCTCCGCCAGGCGCTCCATGTGGTCGGTGGTGTCTTCGCAGACGCCGAAGACCCGCGCCGAGCTGCCTTCGTGCAACGGCCCGAAGGCGCGGCCACGGCAGCGGAAATGCCGCTGGCGTCCGTGGGTATCGAGGATCCGGACCTGGACGCAGAAGGGCGTCCCGCTGCGGCTTGCCTCGAACAGCGTTCCTGCAAAGAGTGCCCGATCCTCGGTGTGGACCCGATCGAGCAGCGGGCTCGGCGCCATCCGATCGAGGTCGGCGTCGGTCTCCCCGATCAGCCGGCGCAGCTGGCGCGACGGCCGGAAGGTGCCGTTATCCGGCTGGAAGTCGAAGTAGACGAGCTCCAGCGTCGATTCGAGATGCTGGAGCGTCGCCGCCGAGCGCTTCAGCTCCTCGAATCGCTGCCATCGCGCCAGCACCGCGAGTAGATGCCCGGGCATGTCCTCGAGACCGATCGAGGCGGGCAGCAGCTCGAAGACATGGTGATCCAGTGCCGGATGGGAGCGCTCGCTCTCCGCCGTGTGCAGGATGACGGCGGGGCTCTCGGGGAGCTCCGCGGCCAGCTCGAGACAGCGGGCCCGCAGCTCCGGACCGCCGCGGCCCGGTAGCATCAGGACGAGCTGGGGCGCCTCGGACCAGGGCCGTCGGGTCGATACCTGGAAGCCACCCGACTCCAGAAGAGCCCCCACCGGGCCCACCCGGTCATCGTCGCTCGCGCTCCAGATCGCGATACGGACCCGTCTCTCGCTCATCTGGCCCCCCAACGATCACACACGACGGCTTTCGGCCTGGACCCGGCAGTCCCGCCGTCGATCGTACCATCGGCCATCGCGGGCCCTCGACTGAGGGCTCATCGCGCCAAAGGAGCGGATTGGAGAGGCTCGAGTGGCGAGTGAGGGCCCCGAGAGACGCCCGAGTGGTGTGGCCCCTTGCGGTGCGCGGCTTCGCTAGACTGCTGGCGCCCGAGCCGGCCGAGCGGCGGCGGTTCTCCGCTGTCCGCCGGCCTTCGCGCCCCCGTAGCTCAGAGGATAGAGCGTCGGTTTCCTAAACCGTGCGTCGCAGGTTCGAGTCCTGCCGGGGGCGCCAGGGCGCGGCTACCCTGCGCGCATGCTCGAGCGAATGGAGCCGGGAACCCTGAAGATCTGGCTGATCGTCGCGGCCGCGCTGTACCTGCTGCTGCCGTACGATCTGATTCCGGACTTCCTCGGCCTGCCGGGGCGGATCGACGACGTGGCGCTGATGGCGTGGCTCGCCTGGCTCTACCGCAGCCGCACGGCGAGTCGCGGCGATGCGGGGTCGCCGGGCCGATCGGGAGCAGGTTCAGGCTCGCAGGATTCGCGCCGCTCGAAGCGGTCGCGTTCAGGGCCTCAGCCGGGCGCCGAAGACGCCCGGGCGTCGGATGCCTACAGGGTTCTCGGCGTCCAGCGGTCCGCCTCGCCGGAGGAGATCCGGGCCGCCTACCGGGCACGGATGCAGGAGTACCATCCGGACAAGGTGGCTCATCTCGGCACCGAGCTGCAGCAGCTGGCGCTGGAGAAGTCCCAGCAGATCCAGCGGGCCTATCGTCAGCTACAGAACGCGAGCAGGGCTGCCGGGGGTTCCTCCCACAGCGCGAGATCTCGCTAACTCGAGCGGGCTCCTGGAGATCGCCGGCGCCGCCGTCGACGTCGCGGCTCCGCGCGGTCCCGGGCGTCCACCGTCCCGTTTCCAGGAGCCGGAGCCGACTGATCGGCGCCGCGAACCCGCGACTCGGGCGATACGGACGATCTCCCGCCGGAGGTCTTCTTCGATTCGCTCCCGCCATCGGCGCCCCGCGGCCCGCGCGATCCGTGGGAGGCTGCGGGACCGGCGGGAGGCTCCCGTCGCGCCGATCCCGGCCTGGCACTCGGCCGCCGATGGGCTCGCGGCCCGGACGGGGGCGCGACTTCCGAGGACGAAGAGCCCAAAGAACCTCTCGAGTCGTCCCGACGCGCGGGACGCGGCACGGATCGCCGCTTCGAATCGTGCGTGAAATCCACGACCCGTCGGATCGACTGGGGTCGATCGAGAACCGGGTCGTCGGCCCGGGCGTCGGGCCGCATCCGCCCTTCCTGGCTCGCTTCGTGGATCAGACCCATCAGCTCGTTCATGTGCGTCGGCCCGCTGGGCGCGACGTAGCCCCCGGTCAACGGTGTCTCGGGATCGAGCTGGTTCTTCTCGTAGAGCGCCCAGATTTCCTCGCCGAAGGGTCGGATCGCCTGCTGGGGGGCGAATCGCGACAGGAAGCGGTTCAGATTCTCGACGTCGCGCAGCAGCAGCTTCCGCGCGCTCGGATTTTTCGCCGCGTCCACCGACTGCGGAAAGTCGATCACCACCGGCCCGTCCGCGCCCATCAGCACGTTGAACTCCGAGAGATCGCCGTGCACGATTCCCGCGCAGAGCATGCGGACGACCTCGCGCATCAGCCTCTGATGGATCTCTTCCGCCTCATCCGGCCGGAAGGATAGATCCCCGAGCCGCGGCGCCGGAGTACCCTCGGCATCGCGCACGAGCTCCATCACGAGCACGCCGTCGATGAAGTGGATCGGCTCCGGGACCCGGACCCCGCCGGAGTGCAGGCGGTAGATCGTATCGATCTCGGCGCTACGCCAGGCGGCCTCGTCCTGCTTGCGTCCGTGGCGGCTCCGCTTCTGCATGGCCCGGGCGTCACGACTGTTGCGCGTCCGCCGGCCTTCCGTGTACTCGGTCCGATGCTTGAAAGTTCTCTCGTGGGCTTCCTTGTAGACCTTGGCGACCCGTTCCTCGCCTCCGGCCAGGACCACGTAGACCTGCGCCTCCTTGCCGCTCATCAGCGGTCGGAGGACTTCCTGGATGATCCCGTAGTCGACCAGAGTCTCGAGACTCCCGGGCGTCTTCATCGTTCGCGCTCAGGCTCCAGATCCGGCGAGCGTCTCTCCCATCCGATGCGAACCCTCTCGCCCCGGGCACCACTCGCGCTGCGGCTCGCGCTTCGGTCCCGCCCGTGAGAGCTCGGTCGACCGCGAACGCGCGAAACGTAGCCGATTCCCTCGGCGAGGGATTCCGCGCGAGCCGCCTCTCGACGAGCCGCGGACCGTTTTCTCCGGGATCCGAGAGCCACGTGGCGGTCGAAGGCCGTTTTCTTATCCTTCCCCTGCCTTGGACCGCGCCTTCCACGGAACGCGTCTGCGATGGGAGTCCCTGCAATGGCCGCCGCCCAGCTTGATTCGGAACTCTTCCTGCCCGACCCCGAACCTCGGCCGGTGAAGTACACGGTGATCTCAGTCGACGATCACGTCGTCGAGCCGCCGCATCTGTTCGAGACCTACCTGCCCGCCGCGTTGCGGGAGAAGGGTCCGAAGCTGATCGAGACGCCGGAGGGTCATCAGGTCTGGCAGTTCGAGGGCGAGACCTATACGCAGGTCGGCATGAACGCCGTCGCCGGCCGGCGCAAGGAGACGGTGAAGCTCGAGCCCTTCCGCTTCGAGCAGATGCGTCCGGGCTGCTACGACGCCGAGGCCCGGATCCGGGACATGGACCTCGGCGGCATCTGGGCCCAGATGAACTTCCCCTCCCAGATCACCGGCTTCTGCGGACGCGTCTTTGCCGCTGCGAAGGATCGCGAGGTTGGCCTCGCCTGCGTGCGAGCCTGGAACGACTGGCTCTACGAGGAGTGGTACAGACCCCATCCCGATCGGATCATCCCCTGCGGCATCACCTACCTCTCCGATCCCGAGCTCGCCGTGGCCGAGATCCGCCGCAACGCCGAGCGGGGCTTCGTGTCGGTGACCTTCCCCGAGCGGCCCCATGCAGTGGGGCTGCCGAATCTCTGGGAGCGCGACCATTGGGATCCGATCATCCAAGCCTGCGCCGAGACCGAGACCGTGATCTCCCTGCACGTCGGCAGCTCTGGGATGTATCCTTTTCCACCCGGATCGCCCATGCTCCAGCTGGGGGCGACGCTCTTCGGACAGCTCTCCCTGGCGGCTTGCGCCGAGTGGCTCTGGTCCGGTTATGGGCTGAAGCACCCGGATCTGAAGATCGCCATGTCCGAGGGGGGCATCGGCTGGGTGGCGATGCTGATGGATCGCCTCGACAACCTGGTCGACCGCTCGGGCTACGGGCTCGGCTGGGAAGTGCGTCCCGCCGACGTGCTGAAGCGGAACTTCTGGTTCTGCACTCTCGACGACCCGTCGACGATCATCACGCGCCATCGGATCGGGATCGAGAATGTCCTTTTCGAAACCGATTATCCCCACGGTGACGGCACCTGGCCCGATACCCAGAGCCTGATCGATGAAGTATGGGGTGAGATTCCAACGGATGAGATCCGGATGATGTGCTGTGAGAATGCCGCGAAGCTCTATCGCCATCCGTTGCCGGACATCGTGCTTCCGAGATGAGCCCGCCAGATGAGGCCGCCACCGGTCTCCGTCCCGGGACAGACCCGGGGCGCTGCCCCCGGGGCGGCGCCAAACCGCGCGGTTGGAAGAAAGAGAGAAAGAGAGGGGGAACGAGTCCATGACGTCCATCGTGATCCGCGGCGGAACGGTCCTCGACGGCAGCGGCGCACCGGGGAGGGCGGCCGACGTGCTCGTCCGGGAAGGGCGAATCGCCGAGATCGGCTCCGGGCTTTCCGGCGATCGGGAGCTCGACGCCAGTGGAGCGGTCGTCAGCCCGGGCTTCATCGACATCCACACCCACTACGATGCCCAGGTCTTCTGGGATCCGGCGC